>JAYTOF010000061.1:0-13827 GCA_043747955.1 Chitinophagaceae bacterium | reverse complement strand
TGGTTAAAAACTGAAGCATTAAAAAAGGATGGGTGGTTCCTCCTTTACGCAGGTTAATTTCAATAGCATAATGTTTCCATTCCTCTTTTTCCTTTACCGAAATAAAATCAATACTAAACCGGCCCAATACCCCTTCTTTTTTCAGTTCTTCTGCTATTGTTTTTGACAATGCTGCTATTTCTTTTCGGTAAGCCGGATCAGCGGGGAAATGGGCTCCTTCAAATACCTGGCCACTTGCACCACCCAATACCTGGTCATGCGTAGATATAATATCCACTTTACCCAGGGGATTAATCCTGCATTGTACCGATGGAGAAGCTTTTTCTTTTCCTTCTATAAAAGCTTCTACAATACCTTCCATCAATAAAAATTTTTTCAAAAAAAGGTCAATGCTCATATCGTTTGCTACAGGTAGTATTGATCTGTTCAGGTTATGGTGTATCCAATCGTACATTTCCTTTTTTGTAATGTGGTCAGGGTATTTAAGAATGGCATTGCCATCTCCTGAAAAACCGTCATTTAATTTGATAACTGCTTTTTTTAAACCGGGATACATATCTTTAAGTGCCGCTACAGCATGAACAATATCATCATAGGTTTGTAAATTTTCGGCACCTGCCGGCAACATAACGCCGGCTTTCAAAAAAATTCTTCTGCTTCCACTTTTAGTTCCCAGGTAAACCAAAGAAGGATCGCAACCATAAATGGGTATACCTAATCTTACGGCCAGGGTCCTTTCATAAGCTGTTGTATTAAAACAGGCAATATGAGCCACATTTCCTACAGGAATACTTTGCTTTATCCGCTCTAAAAGTCGTGGGCGCTGTAAAATCTTTTCTGTAAGTGTAAGGGCTGATGAATCATAACAAGTGAGCAGGGTTAATCTTTCCCTGGCATGATAACCTGTAATGCCCGGCAGTAAATGCAAATAATAATCAATAATAACAGGGTCAATGGGTGTGCTGCTTACATATATTACATTGGCACGTGGCATACGCAATAACATAAGTAAACACAATAGCCTTTCTTCATAATGAGCCACTCCGCAAATTTTTGCCAATACTTCTGAATCAAGGGTAAGGCTGGGTATTACCACAATTGTTTTGGGTGCCAGGTTATCCGGAAAAAATAGTTCAAACTGGTTTGAAAACCCCTGTTGTATTATTTCAAATTGTTTTAACTCTTCGGGCGAACCTGGTATTGGCTGGCAGGTAGCACAATAATTAAAGAGTGTTTGCCCGGTTTTATATTCCAGCACAGTTGTTTCCATTATAAAAAAAATTATTCAAAATAAAGATCATAAAAAATATAAATAATAAAACTGAGTTTCGTCATAGTAAAAACAGAATTATATCATCTTATTAAAATTAATATCGTTTTGTATCATATATTAATTCACAATACGTTAATAACTTATAATGAAACAGGCAAATTGCTTCTTTTAAAAAATTGTTATGTTTGTATATGAATTGGACCGAAAAGAAATCCATCCGTATTGCTATACTGGATATGTATGAGGGTTTTGCCAATCAGGGCATGCGCTGTATCCGGGAAATACTCAATCAATTTGGTGAGAATAATCATTTAGATCTTACCTGGGATGAATTTGATGTTCGCCTGGAAAAAAAGGTTCCCGATCTGAGTTATGATATTTATATTTCTTCGGGCGGCCCCGGCAGCCCGCTGGAGAGTGAAGGGAGCGAATGGGAGAAAGTTTATTTCGACTGGTTTGCGAAGGTTGAAAACTGGAACAATAACCCTGCCCAGGTTCAAAAAAAACAGGTGTTTTTTATTTGTCATTCTTTTCAATTGATTTGCAGGCACTACAAAATTGCAAATGTGAATAAAAGAAAAAGTACTTCGTTCGGGGTCTTCCCCATGCACCTTTTATCAGTTGGAAAAAACGAGTTCATCTTTAATGGTTTAAAAGACCCTTTTTATTCTGTTGACAGCAGGGATTACCAGGTTACAGAACCCAATCATGCTAAACTGCACGAGATGGGCGCTACTATTTTAGCCATAGAAAAAGACAGGCCCCATATACCGCTTGAAAGAGCGATAATGGCGGTACGGTTTAATGAAAATATGATTGGCACACAGTTTCATCCTGAAGCAGATGCCATTGGTATGAGCCTGCACTTACAAACCGAAGAAAAGAAAAAAACCGTAATTGAAAATCATGGTTTGGAAAAATGGCAATCCATGATCACACATTTAAACGATCCTGAAAAAATAATGTGGACCTACGCCCATATCCTCCCTAATTTTTTATTTCAGGCAGTAGGAACCCTGCAGTTAACTGAAGTTTAGCCTTATCCCTTTAAACGCCTTTTATTAATTGGATTTTTATAGCTATTTTTATTCTGTTCAATAAAAATAATCAAAAGCTGTATTTAACATGATAAAAGAACTAAGGCAAAAATTCAATGATGAATTTACCAAAGAGAAATATGATGCCTATATGACTAAAGTGGAGGCCCTGCATCCCGGTTCCCTTGAATTTAGAAATGCAGAAACACCTATTTTTATTCCCAAAGCATTCACTTCAAAAATGCTGAATGCATGTGAGGATATTATTGACGTGATCGTAGATCCTACATTTTTAAAACTTACCGAACGAGGCATACCTGCTAATGTAAAAGTGCCGGGTGAAAACAGTCATTCACAATTTATTGTATTCGATTTTGGTATCTGCGAAAATAAAGAGGGTGAACTGGAACCGCAGTTGATTGAAATGCAGGGGTTCCCTACCTTGTATGCCTTCCAGGCTTTTCATTCGGAACTTACTGCAGCATATGCAAATTTGCCCGCAAATTTTTCTTCTTATTTAAATGGCTATAACAAGGAAACATATATTCAATTGCTGAAAGAAATAATTGTTGGAGATCACGAACCTGAGCATGTAATATTACTGGAAATATTTCCGGAGAAGCAAAAAACAAGAATTGATTTTTATTGTACGCAACAGCTGTTGGGTATTAATACTGTTTGTCTTACCAAATTAACCGCAACAGGAAATAAACTGTATTATAATAACAACGGTGTTAAAACGCCTGTTAAAAGAATTTATAACCGGTTAATTTTTGATGACCTTCAGAAACAGGATGGATTAGGCAATGTAGTTGACCTGACCAAAGAATATGATGTAGAATGGGTACCCCACCCCAACTGGTTTTACCGCATCAGTAAATTTACTTTGCCGTTTATTAATAACCCTTATGTACCCCAAACCTATTTTTTAAATGAGCTAAAACAACTACCCGCCGATCTGGAAAATTATGTTTTAAAACCTTTATTCTCTTTTGCAGGTATGGGCGTTGTCATTGATGTAACACAGGAAGATATTGATACGGTAAAGGATCCTGAAAACTGGATCTTACAAAAGAAAGTAAAATATGCTGATGTAATTAAAACACCCGATGAGCCTGCCAAAGCCGAGATACGTTTATTTTACTTTTGGAAAAATGATTGGGACCGGCCAAAAGGAGTTCATAACCTGGCCCGGTTAAGCAAAGGGAAAATGATCGGTACCCGTTATAATAAAAACAAGGAATGGGTGGGCGGTAATGTGGCTTTTTTTGAAATGTAAGGCTTCTTCATTGGGAATTAAACATTGAACATTGGTTATTGAATATTTATTTTACTATTGAGCAATACTCAATGTCTGCCTGTCTGGCATGCGGGCTCAACTATCAATGTTCAAATTTTCATTTAATAATAAAATGTACATATAATGAAAAATGGCCCGGCACGATTTGATCATTTCCTCAACCAGTTAAAGGTATTGCTTGATAAGTCATCCAGACAAAAAAATCCGGCACTCTGGCTGTACCAGAATAATGCCCGTACGCCCCTTTTTATGCTTGAAGGGCTGGCTAAACTCTATGCCGGACTGCATAATAAAAAAAAGTTCAGCAAACTCAAAGAACATTTTAAGCTGTTGGAAGATATCATAGGGTCTATTGATTATTATGATTCTTTTGCAAAAGAATTTTCCGGCAATAAAAAAATACCAGCGGTAATCAGAACTTACCTGCAGGCACAGACAAGAGAAAAAATTCAGAGTATGAATGAATTGCTGATCGAGAAAAAATGGCTGGGCAGTAAGAATGGCCGGGTAGAAAAAATACGGAAAAAATTAACTGGGGCCGATTGGTTGAATGAAAAAGATGAAGTAAATGAAATTAATAAATTTTACGGTAAAGCCATTTATGAGATCACCGCTTTTGCAAAAGCAACAAAATTTCATTTTGATAATGTAGAGGCAGATTTGCATGAACTGCGGCGTAAGCTTCGTTGGTTAAGCATTTACCCACATGCCTTGCGGGGATGTATTCAACTTGGGAAATCAAAAAACGCTTCCAAAAATTTAGCAAAATATCTTACCCCGGAAATAATTAATTCACCTTATAACAAAATGCCTGATGCCGGTGATTGCCGTAATTTTTTACTGTTATCACAAAATTATTTTTATGCATTAAGCTGGATTATTGCCGAAACAGGCAAAATAAAAGACAGCGGCCTGCGTATTGTTGCCATAAAAGAAGCCCTTCAGGAAACAGGTGCTTTAAAAGATGAAGCTGCTTATAAAGAGGCGTATCAGTTGCTGGGCCATAAGCAACTAAAACTACAGCAACTGTTAGATAAGGCTGAAACTGTTTGCAAAACTTATTTTAGTGAACACAACTCAACTCATTTGTTAATTGGTACTGCAGCTATTTAATTCTTATCAGAAATAAGTGGATAGGCCAAAGCTAAATCCACCTGTATTTGCCGGCGGATTACCCAGGATGTCTTTTTGTTGCTGGTAGCGATAATTTAATCGTAATACGGTTTGACCAGTTGGACGGAAACTGATAGCCGGCATAATACTCCAAAGATCTTCTGCAATATTACCACCTGTGCTGCTGAATTTTCCTACATTCCAATCTACATATTCCAGGCGGCAGGCCAGGTTCAGTGTGGCTTTTTCCCAGCCAAATATTTTTTTGCTTAAAACCGGTTGAACAATATCAATAAAACCTCCCTGTTGTTTATTACCATACTGTTGTGTATAGGTTTTGGGCACATTCACTTTTATCCAGGCCCACTCACCGGTAATACATGTTTTCAGTTTGGGTATTGTACTGTTAAAGTCAACTGCAAAAACATCAACCCTTCTTTTATCATCAATCTGTATTCCATCATTCTCAAACTTGTTGTATACGCCACCCATGTATGATAAACCGAGTTCACCAACTCTGTTATTCTTTACTGCAATTTTCCCGGTGAAAAGTGGCAGGCCACTGTTTATTTCTTCAAACCTTTCAGCATTATTTTTTGCCTCCGGCAGAAAAGTCTTGTTTTCCGGGTTATCAATAATAGAATTATCAAAACTCCCGGAGAGATAGGCTTCATAACCAAACATCCAGTCTTTATTGTACTGTTTTCCATACAAACCAAAACCGGCATTGCTCCAGGTGGCCGGTAACATTTGTGTAGCAGCGATCGGCCGGTCTGTAAATTCCCATTTTGGCCCGTCGTGATTTTGATTGAAAGCGCCAATCGGGTTAAGAATCATTCCGCCACGCAGGTTTAATAAAGGATGTAATTCAATATCCAATGCGGCAAACTCAACAGCAATTTCTTTTCCGCCTTCTTCAAATTCAATTTCACTTAAAAATTTTAACCGCTTGCCAATGGTAGATGAAACAAATAATGTTACACGCCTGAACTGAAACTGATGGCCTTCTGAAACCCCATCTGTACTCAGATGCTGCCAGTTTGCTTCCATATACCCCCCCAGTGAAACCGGCAATTTTCCAATGCCTATAAATGGACGGTTATAAACTGCATCCATATTCATTGTGCGGTTAACAGTATCTTTTGGAAACCTTTTTAAAAGGGAAGGGTCTATTTGTGCAGATACATAACAGGAAAAACTTAACAGGCCAATCGTTATCGTAAATATTTTGATCATACAGCTTTCAATGAAATTTTAAGTTGATCTTTTTCAATAGTAACCGGAAAGGTTCTGAGTTTTACATCAGCCGGGCCGTTTTGTACAGCACCCCTGTTATCATATTCACTTCCATGTGCCGGGCACTGCAACCTGTCGCCAAATACCTGTAACTCTGTTCCCTGGTGTGTGCAACGCATCCACAATGCAGAATATTCATTTTCACTTTTCCGGTATATACAAATGGGATATTGCAAAATATCGTTTTGAACAACTATATATTTTTTGAAATAAACAGCACCCTTGTTTTTAGTTTCAAAATCACTGATGGGTACGATCATATCATCCCCAACAATTTTACCGCCCAGCAATTTTGTTGTGCTGCAGCTTTGAACAATGCCGCCAACGCAGGCAAATCCACAGGTCTTTATAAAATCCTTTCTGTCCATATCTTTTTTATGTAAGAACACGCCTGGAGGCTTGTTCCTACAATGATTTTAAAAATTTCAGGATGACGTTTCTTTCCGCTATTGCCATTTGATTGAATTTATTTTTACTTGAAGTAGCTTCACCGCCGTGCAGTTGAATGGCCTCTTCAATATTTTTTGCACGGCCGTCATGCATTAAAAAAAATTGTCCGCCCTGTGAATTGGGCGACAGACCAAGTCCCCATAGTGGAGGAGTTCTCCATTCAAAAGTTTTTGCATTGCCTTCCGTATACCTGTCATCAAGGCCCGGTCCCATATCATGTAATAACAAATCGGTGTAGGGATGAAATGTTTTGTTTGATAACGGAGCAATGTCTGAAAATCCTGTTATCAATGTTTGTTTATGACAGCTTTCGCAACCAGCCTGTATGAATAAATTTTTCCCCTGTATCACTTCCGGATCATTTTGATTGCGCTGTATGGGTGCCTTTAATGTTTGCAGGTAAAAAACCACATTATTTACTGTAAGATTGGAAACTTCAGGATCAATATCCAACCCGGTATATACATCTTTGGGATCAAAGGAAGAAGTGATGCCGATATCCTGGTTATACGCATTCACTGTTTGATGTAATAAACTGTATGCTGCAGCTTTCTTACCAAAGCGATGAATATACCTGCCCCCTTGTGGTACGGCATTGCTGAATGGTGAAATGAACATTGGGAGAGCTATCCAGTTTGGCACTCCGGATATTCCATCCCCATCGAGATCATAGGGATCGGCCATAGCCAGTATATTTTGGTCCGGTACCAATTCAATAAACCCCAGGCCGGTATTTGCCGGAGGCGTGAATTTTGAAAAAGTTGCCCAGGCCGGTAACTGCTCAGCAAGGAAACCGGGCAAGGCCCTGTTTTGTAATTGAGGACCTCCCAAATGCAGGAATTTATTTCCGGTACTGTCTGTTTGTCCAAACCGGGTAAGGGTTGTAAACGGATGGCCTTTACCATCCCCGGCATGGCAACTGCCGCAACTGGTTGCAACAAATATGGAACCCAGGCCTTTGGCCGAAGTAAATATTTCATCATTAAAAGCAACGTCTCCTGCTATAAACAACCTGTTCTGTTCATAAGTAAGCCCTTCAACGGGAGCATCCAGCAGTTCATCACTATTAGGCGCAGCAGGTTCCAGTTTTGAACAGGCCTGTATTACAACAACCGTAGCTATGATACCAGCCAATAATATATATGTCTTTTTCATCTGTTCAATTACTTTTTCAAATAATTCTTTTGGCAAAAATACATATTTAGGCTTACCTAATTATTTTTTTCTGAAAAAAAGACAGACTTTTACAAAAAAGAACTGCATGACTTCATTGGCTGAGGAGAATTACCTGAAAGAAATATATAAACTGCATGAAAAAAACGGTGCAATGGTGAGCACATCGGCACTGGCAGAAAACCTGAAGATAAATGCGGCATCAGTTACTGATTTTATAAAAAAGATGGCTGTTAAAAAACTGATCAGCTATAAAAAATCGAAAGGCGTTACACTTACGGATCAGGGCCGCACAATTGCACTTACTATTATCCGCAGGCACAGGCTTTGGGAGGTATGGCTGGTAAACAACCTGGGGTTTAAATGGCACGAAGTACATGAAATTGCTGAACAGCTTGAACATGTGATGAGTGATGAACTGATTGAACAACTTGATAAGCACCTTGGATATCCAAAAGCAGATCCCCATGGTGACCTGATACCCGATGCCAAAGGCCGTTTTATAAAAACAAGCAGCAAATCTTTACTGGATTGTGAAGAAGGGGATAAAGTAAAATTCACCGGTGTTGCCGAACACTCCAACAGTTTTTTGCAATACCTCACTAAAAGTAATATTAAACTTGGAGATGAGCTGCTGGTGGAATCAATTGAAGAATTTGACAAATCCTTCCAGGTTAAAATAAACAGGAAAGAGCGCAGGTTGCTCAGTAAGGAGGTTGTAAAAAACCTATTGGTTGTTGTTGAATAAAACCCGAAACGGATTTCAGGTATTGGCATATAGCCATAGGTGCATCAATCCGTTTTAAAACAGGTAAATAATTATTTCAACATCGATTTAAGTTTATCGTTTAATTCATTGCCTTCAATATTAATGGCTACGATCCGTCCTGTTTGATCCAATAAAAAATTGGTAGGCAACTGATCAACAAAATACAGCCCGGCTACTTTTGAATACCAGCCCGTATTTTCATTCACCTGTGTATAGGTTAATTTATCCTGCCTGATGGCTTTAAGCCAGGCATCTTTTTTGGCATCGATAGAAACGGCAAATACTTCAAAACCATTCGCCCGGTGTTTTTTATAAATTTTTAAAATATACGGATTGGCTCCCCTGCAGGGGGCACACCAGCTGGCCCAAAAATCAACCAGCACAACTTTACCCTGCAGCGAAGAAAGTTTTCTGATACTGTCTTTTGTATCGGGTAAAGCAATATCAGGAGCCATATCACCAATTTGTAACTGGGCCTTACCCAACAATGCGTTTGTCAGTAAGATCAGTACAAAAAATATTTTTTTCATTTGCAACATTCTTTTTTTTGAAATAAAGATACAGTCCATTTTAATACAGTATACAATATTATTTGAAGCGTTTTCATTTATTTTTTAAAGACATTTAAAAAATTATATTCCAGCTTTACTAAAAAATAAGAATTGGCCATCCGTTGTGTATTCCCAATCAATTGTATCCGGTAACCGATGTCAACCCTGGCAATACTGTTAAAAATAAATTGTATGGCCGGAGCAATATCTAAAAAGTATTTTTTATTATCCCATGTGTTTGTTCCTAAAAATTCGGTGTACAGATTGATATTTGTTTGTTTAAAACTGGTATATTCTTTCGGGAAAAACAGATACCCGGCAGACAAACTATAAGTAACAGCACGCCAGGGAACAATAACTTCCCGCTTATCATACAAATTATTAAGCCTGTATAAATACCCTGCAGAAGCAGATACAGCCAGCTTATTTAACAATTTAGTAGCTATAATACCTGTTGAGATCCCGGAATTGGTTCCCTCGGTATCTATTTCATAATTTACCACCGTATGCAGTATATCATGTACAATTACCCCGCCATTTCCATCATCAATAACATGTTTGTCAGTTGCTGTTAGTGCTGCAGGATTATTAATGGCAGCAATTTTTCCAAATACGGCGAGCCTGAAATGTTTGTGAATATCATCTTTTGAAAAAAAACGGTATTTGGCATACAAACTGCCTCCCTCTATTTTTAAATTGCTTTGAAACATATCAGCAGCATAACCATTTATATGTACCATTAAATTTTTACTGATGCCAAACATAATCTCAGTATTCAGACGATAAGCACTGTATTTATTATCATGGGTCATTTTAAATTGTTTGTATCCTATCCTTGCACCAATACTTTTTGCAGCCATATTGCTGGCAGGTTCAGTAAATACAAATAATTCCTGTGCCGCAGCTGATTGAACTGTAAAAACAAACATCAATAGTATTAACTTCATGATAAATAATATGTAAGGCAGTACCAGAAAATACGCTGAACTGCCTGATTAATTAAATAGTTACATGAAAAATCCTTTTTTCATGCTCCATACCCGTTTTGTAACAGGCCATTTTTGTAAAACTGCTGTTCTTCTTAAATTCTTTTGCAGTAACAAATCCTTTATCCAGTATTCGGATTGTATGATCACCGGATAATACTTTGTCCTGCACATTTAGAAAATGAAAAACAGTATTACCTACGTTTACATGTGTATCATTTGAAATAGCCAGCTTCTCTACTTTTATGATCACGGTAAAATTGGCCACAAAAAAACCTGCATCTTCCACTTTTTCTTTCAGCTTATCAAAATCGATCGGGGAACCTGTTTTAAAAGATATACCGAATGATGAGTTCTTGATATTCGCATCAACCTGATCAACGAAATCCAACGTTTTCAGCGCCTTAAAAATAGAATTACTGCACATACTGCAGGTTAATCCGCTGGCCTGTATGGTTACCCTTTTTACCTGTGCCATACCGGCAACCGGGATAAGGAGTACAATCACTATTAATATCTTTTTCATAAACCTGATTTTTATTTGATCTTCATCCGTAATCCGGCATAAAACATGCGGCCATTAACCGGCCCCCAAACCATTGACGCATCAAAATATTGACTGAACGGCTGACCGGCTGCTAAAATTACATCCTTTTGAAAATAGTTGGTCAGGTTCTCTCCGCCAATATAAAACTCAACCGGGTATTTTTTACCAAATGTTTTTGAAACCTGGGCGTTCATCAACACAAAGTCCGGTGAAAAGGCAGGTAACTGATAAAGCGGAATATTTGCCTGGGTGCCGGGTAATCTTTTTTTGCCATTATAAGTTATTGTATAATCAAACTTGAATCCATTGATTACATAAGCAAGATTTGCAAAGGCCCGGTTCTTTGCTATTAAAGGCCGTTCCAATAATTGACTGCTATACGTAGATTTTACATCAAAATACCGGTATGCCAGCCGTACTTCAAATTTCTTTACCGGTTCAAGCGTTAGCTCTGCCTGGAAACTATTGGAATACGATCTTCCCTGTAAGTCATAAAATTTTACTTCCCTTGCATTTTCTACATCTACCACTACCTGCCTGGTAAAATCATTTTTAAAATAATCAACACTAAACATTGCATCATTATCAAACAGTTTAAATTTCTGGTCAATGCTCAGTCCTTTGTTCCATGCCACTTCCTGATTTAAGCCATAGGCTTTGCCTGCACCGGCAGCTATAATATTTACCTGCCTGGCACTTACAAATACACTTGTATTCTCTGCAAAGATATTTGCGGTACGTTGTCCCCTGCCCACACTTGCCCTGATCGTAGTTCCTTTAATGGGTTCGAAACGGATATTTAAGCGTGGCGTTACAAAAAAGCCAAATAAACTATTATGGTCTGCCCGTAAACCTGCTATTACGCTGAATTTTTCACTGGGTGTAAAAGTATATTCACCAAATACACCTGGCACTATTTCAGTTCTCTTATACTTGTTGAGGTTAAAATCTTCGTTGTATTTATCGTACAAAAAACTAAAACCTGTCCTGAATTTATGGGTAGTTGTATTGATGATCGATTGATAAATTAAATTGCCATAAAAGGTTTGCTGTTTTGCATTATAAACATGTAATCCAAAATAAGAATTTTGCCGGTGGCTTATAGCAGCTATCTGTAAACCAATACTCTTATATTTTTTTTCAGGATATACATACCCAACTTTTGCAAAAGCTTCGTACCGCTCTATATTGATGCCCAGTCCGTAATGATTGGTCGTATTTTTATCTGAGGCCGGATCAAAACTCACTTCACCTCCGGTTCTATTATCCTTTAATAATTTGATGCCGAATTGCAGCAAAGTACCTTTACTATTATCAAATTTATAGCGGTTTACCAAACTAAAAGTATTGCCTGTTGGCAGATCCCGAAAGCCATCCTTATTAAAATCCAGTTTTTTATTGACTAAAAAATCATCATGTAATAATAAAGCTGCTGACCAATTTTTACTGATCATTTTGGAGAGATTTACATTCAGGTCTGTTTTGCCATAATCATTTACATAAATATTTGTCAATATTTTTTCACTGTTTTCAGGTTTCTTTAATTCCACATTTATTTGCCCGGCAATGCTTTCGTAACCATTGGCTACAGAACCAACACCCTTGGTTAATTGTATGGATTCGATCCAGGGACCTGCAATGGAATTTAAACCCAGGGGTGTTGCAATACCACGGGGCCCCGGCAGATTTTCCACCGTAAGTTGTGTGTAATTTCCACTTAAGCCCAACAACTGAATTTGCTTTGAGCCTGTTACCGCATCATTATAAGAAACATCCACAGAAGGGTTGGTTTCAAAACTTTCACTGAGATTACAGCAGGCCGCTTTTAAAAGCTCCTTACCCGACATGGTTTGTGTTCGGATAGGGCTGAAATTATTTATATAGGTAGAGCGGAGTTTTGATGTAAGCGTTACTTCTTTTAATTGTTTATTTGTAGCCAGAATAATTTTTAATTCATTCATTTCAGTAACACTTATTGTATCCGGTTTGTAACCGGCATAGCTTACCACTAACCTGCTGGTCATTCCATTGAGCTTTATAATGAATATGCCCGTACTGTCCGTGATGGTACCATTGCCTGTGCCTGACCAGAATACACTTGCTCCTGAAAGTGGCTTAAATTTTCCTTTATGATCATCCTCTAATACAATGCCCTTGATTACTCGAATGGATTGAATTTCACGGTTACCCTGAATGGTCTTTAAAGTAGTATCTGTCACAGGTACTATTTCCCGGAATTGAGAAACAAACGTATCTTTTCTTATTTCATTCATCATGGTTTCTGTTTCGCGGTAAAGACAGCACTTTGGCAAAGTATTATATACCACTTGCTTTGATTTTTTATTCTCCAGATCATGACCAACTGCTACAATTTTGTTTTCAATTTTTTCTAAAGAAACCTGCGAAGGATTGTATACCAGAGAAAGTTGTTTGGAATCTACGTTCCATACAGCCGTTTTTACCCCCTTAACTTTCAATGCATGTTCAATACGGTCCTTGCATTGTTCGCAGGCTCCAAAAACTTTAAAGGTAATGGCCGTATCTTCAGCAGCTTGCTTTATATTTTGCGGATAAGATGCTAACCCTGTAAAAACCAGGTACAGTATCAACAAATATTTTATAAGTTTCATTAATTTCAAGTGTTTTATAAATTACCCACTCCCCTAATGGTGTTGACCGTAATTTTTTAAAAAGGCTGACATAAATCCGAAACAACAAATACAGTTGCAGGTTGTTTATTACCTGCAACTGTTGAGATCACCTGCCCTTTAGTGATCAGGATACCGGTTATTATTGTTTTTCCTTTAAATCCATACCGCATGTAGAACACTTTCCGGGCTTATCACTCTTTTCATCTGCATGCATTGGGCAGTTGTACATTTTCATCGCTTCCATTTTCACTGGTCCTTTTTTTTCTTTTAAATTCATTCCGCATTTGGGGCATTGGCCAGGCTTATCATAAGTTTTATCTCCTTCGCATTTCATAGGGCAGGAAAAAGATGCTGTAGTAGCGGTTGCATCTTTTCTGTCGTATTTGCAGCAGCCATGTAAATTATCGTAGGCATTGTTATCAGCTGTAAAATCCCGGGTGTCATAACCTGATTTTGCTATAGCTTCCTGAATCTTTCCTGAAGAGGTTTTATTTTCTGCATAGGTTACTTTTAATTCCTTACTGTCTTCATTCCAGTTGGCAGTTTTTGCGCCGGCTTTTTTTGCTGCTTTTTCAATAGTGGTTTTACACATACCGCAATTACCCCATACTTTAATGGTCTCCGTTTTTGAGGTTTGTGCAGTTGATGTGTTGCTGCTGAAAATGCTGAGTGCAATTGCAG
>JAYTOF010000060.1:0-5667 GCA_043747955.1 Chitinophagaceae bacterium | reverse complement strand
CCCGCATGATATTCCTTTTTTGGTAGATGGGAATTCGGAAGAAACAATTACGCTTACCGAGGATTTTGCAAAAACAATTTCAGCAACTGTTATTAAAGCATCAGATGATGAAAGGCTGAAGCTTCATGTAGCTGCAGTAATTGTAAGCAATTTCACCAATCATTTATATGCACTTACTGAAGAGTTTTGTGAACAGGAACAGGTGAATTTCAAATTGCTTATCCCTTTAATTAATGAGACCTCTGCCCGTTTAAAAAACCATTCTCCAGGCAAAATGCAAACCGGGCCGGCTGTAAGAAACGATATTTTTACATTGGATAAGCATTTGAGGATATTATCTGAACATCCGCGGCTGAAATATATTTATCTGAAGATAACTGACAGCATTATGAATGCCTGATTTTTATTTTACCGGGAAAATAATATCTGTCTGAATTTTATATGGGTCGATTGGTTTTCCCTGTTTATCAACCGGATCCGTTACATACATTTCATAGGGAGCACCTGCCGGAATTTTTTTATTCTCTTTCATCCATTCTCTGATCACATCATAACCCTGCGGGACAAGTTCGTATGGGCCATAAAAATGGGCCACAATAACGTTGCCTGCCCTGATCTCCCTGATTTGAACCGCAGGAACGGATTTCGTTGGCTTTTTGTTGACAGGAATTCCTGCTTCAAAAAAATAGGGTGCCTTATGTTTTTTATACCACGCCAAAGGGGCACCGGCCATTTTAATATTGTTCTTTTTAATATAGTCGGCTAGTTTTGTGCCGTATATTTTTCCGAGTTTCAGACTTATCCGCTCAAAAGTTGCCGCACTGTCTTTGCAGAACACAATGATCCTCCTGGGGGCAACCGTATCTACAATATTAATTATTGGAGGCCGCTTATATTTTAATTCGGGTTCAGGTTTTACCGGTTTCTTTACCACCGATTTTCCGGTATCAGCTTTAACAGTATCTGTTTCTTTACCGGAACGCTCCGTACAGGAAAAAAATAAAATGCTGAAAAGGAACAGCGTTTTACAGTATAAGAACCGGGGGAATTTTTTCATCAGCGATTGAATAATAATTATGAATTGAAGTGAAAATTAGCAAAACCTTTTTTACTTTACAAATATTCCTAAATGGATTCATGTATATAATTCTTTGAAAAATCTATATTTTCCTTATTTAGTAATTTAAAATAGGCTTGCAACCCGAAATTTGCGGTACTATGTATACAATCAATTTTAAGTTCGAACAAAAAGGTCTGGAACCGGTAACATTAACCGGAATAGACCCTGATCAGTCTATACTGGAGGTTGCTTTAAAAAATGATATTGAATTGCACCATAATTGTGGGGGCGTATGTGCCTGCAGCACCTGTCATATTTATGTAGAACAGGGCGAACAGTTTTTAGAAGAATTAAGTGATAAAGAAGAGGATTTTATTGACAGGGCCGTTAATCCCCGGATAAACTCAAGACTGGGTTGCCAGTGTGTATTACAGGCGGGTGAAGGAGAAATTTCTGTTACTTTACCAGATCAAACTCAATTTTTGGGAGAATAAAAAAAACAGAAGACCTGGTAATTTGTGAATTGGGAAAGTCAATGCTCATTTTTAATAAATCGGTTCATCATTCAATCACCAAATCACCAAATCACCAAATCAATAAATTTATACATTATGACTTTTGAACCTCCCATTTATTGGAACAATTATGAAGATATTGCTATGAAACTGTATGAAAGATTTGGCAATGATTTCGGCGAAAGTAAAATTTACCGCATCCGGTTCACTGATCTTCACAAATGGGTTTTGGAAATCCCCGGATTTGATGGTAAAGCAGATGAAAGTAATGAGGGCCATTTAGAGATGATACAAAGTTCCTGGGTTTATGAATGGCGTGACAATCAAAAATAGTTTTAAGGTTTACAAGTTTAGCTTTGGAGTATGGCCAGGTTAACCCCCAAACCCCTTTATCTACTAAACCCTTTAACCACATTCAATGAACATTCTAGAAAAATTCAAGATTATTAAAACATTTGTTTTTGATGTTGACGGGGTCTTAACCGACAGCAACCTGTTACTTCTGAATGATGGACAGATGGTAAGGCAGATGAATATTAAGGATGGATATGCCCTTCAGCTGGCGGTAAAGAAAGGGTACAGGGTGGTTATCATTTCAGGTGGAACATCCGATTCTGTAAAAGTCAGGCTCGAAAAGCTGGGTGTAAAAGATTGCTTTTTAAAAATAGATAACAAAAAAGAAAAACTGCTGGGATATGTTACAGAACAGCAGCTGAACTGGAACGAGGTTTTATTCATGGGAGATGATATTCCTGATTATACGTCGATGCAACTGACAGGTTTGGCCTGTTGTCCGGCAGATGCAGTTGCAGAAATAAAACAGCTGTCTCATTATATTTCTCCAATCGAAGGAGGTAAGGGTTGTGCCAGGGATGTAATTGAAAAAGTTTTAAAATTAAACAACCATTGGGACCTGGATACTGCGATAAGTTCTAGGTAATTTCTCCGGATTACATTTTCTATGCTTATTTTCGCTGCTGAAACATTTCATGAAATTACTTGCTGCATTTTTTCGTCTCATTCGATGGCCAAACCTGGTTTTTATAGTTATAACCCAGGTCTTATTTTATTTTTCCCTGGTACAACCTTTATTTAGTAAGGGCATCTACACCCAATTTGAAAGAATAAATTTTCTTTTGCTCATCGCGGCGTCTGTATTAATTGCTGCAGCCGGGTATATCATCAACGATTATTTTGATCTGAATATTGACCTGGTCAATAAGCCAGAGAAAATGGTTATTGATAAGGTTATTAAAAGAAGATGGGCAATAGTTCAGCATATTGTATTTTCCCTTGCCGGTATAGTAATCAGTTTTTATATAGATTTTAATTCAAAAACATTTTGGATCGGATTTTCAAATGCCTTCTGTGTTTTTTTATTGTTTGGTTATTCCATCACCCTGAAAAAGAAATTAATTATTGGTAATGTACTCATATCAGCTTTAACCGCCTGGGTGATCCTGGTTGTTTTTTTCTGTTATTATAATTCCCTGTACTGCAGTTCATGTGATGCTGTTTATTTTGATGCTTATAATTACCGCTTTATCCGGATTTCGTTGCTTTATGCAGGCTTTGCTTTTGTTATATCACTTATCCGGGAAGTAGTAAAAGATCTGGAAGATATGGAAGGTGATGCCAGGCACCAATGTAAAACAATACCCATCGTTTGGGGTATTCCTGCAAGCAAGGTATTTGTTGCGGTTTGGCTTATTGTTTTAATGGGTACATTGAGTATTGTACAGGTATATGCTTTGCAATTAGGCTGGTTCTGGAGTGCTGTATATTGTATATTGCTGATCATTGTTCCGTTACTATGGATATTGATGAATCTTTTTAAGGCACAGGTAGCTTCCGATTATCACAAATTAAGTTCAGCCATTAAATATGTTATGCTTGCGGGTATTTTATCCATACTTTTTTTTAAAATTTATTCATAGTGTTTTTCTGTTTACTTACTGATGCAAAAAATAATTTTAGCTTCTCAATCACCCCGCCGCAAACAATTACTGGAATGGGCGGAAATACCTTTTGAGGTTTTGGTAAAAGAAACCGACGAGTCTTATCCCGAAAATTTATCTATTGAGGAAATAGCCATTCATATTGCCAGGAATAAAGCTTTGGCAATTATAAAAACCGTTAAAACACCTGTACCCATTCTTGCTGCGGATACCATGGTTGTTTTACAGAATCAAATTATTGGTAAGCCCAGGGACAGAAATGAGGCTATTGAGATCTTATCAAAACTTTCCGGTAAGCAACATTATGTGATTACTGGGGTTGTCATTTTATATAATGAAAACGAGGTTGCTTTTACCGAAACAACGGAAGTACATTTTCATGAACTCAGTCTGGCACAGATTGAATTTTATGTAGATCAATATAAACCTTTCGACAAAGCCGGGGCCTATGCCATCCAGGAATGGATCGGCGTTGTAGGCATTAAGTCGGTAAAAGGCGATTTTTACAATGTAATGGGTTTGCCGGTAAGCCGGGTAGTAAAGGCTTTACAAAATTTGTAAACCTGAATTATCTGTTGTATATTAGTTGTAATTAATCAACCTCCCTGTGACTGAACGGCTGCTTCAATATATCTGGCAATTTCAATATTTTAATACCAAAGATCTGCTGACAGATGAAGAAGAGATCTTACGGGTCATTCATCCCGGAACCTGTAATACCAACCAGGGCCCCGATTTTACAGATGCTAAAATTAAAATAGGAGCAACAACCTGGGCAGGAAGTATTGAACTCCATATCAACTCATCGGAATGGAAAAACCATAAACACAGCAGCGATAAAAATTATAAAAATGTCATCCTGCATGTTGTTTGGCAACAGGATGCAGATTTGAATTTACCATTTTCCACTTTGATCCTGCAGGATAAAGTTTCTAAAATACTGTTAAACAAATATGATGAGTTAATGAATGCAGATTCTTTCATCCCCTGCGAAAAAAATATTCACCTGGTTCATGAAATAACCTGGCAATCCTGGAAAGAAAGTTTATTGGTAGAACGCGTACAAACAAAAACATTTTCAATTTTTGAATACCTGAAAAAAAACAATAATCATTGGGAAGAAACTTTATGGTGGTTACTGGCCGGTAACTTCGGCATAAAACTGAATAGTATTGCTTTTGAAAAAATAGCCCGATCTATCCCGGTATATATCCTTGCAAAACATAAAGATCAGATTCATCAGACCGAAGCTTTACTATTAGGACAGGCAGGGCTACTGGATGGGAATTTTACAGGGGATTATCCAAAATTACTGCAACGGGAATACCGGTTTCTAAAAAGTAAATACAAACTGCAACAGATTCAGGATTCAGTTTTTTTCCTGAGGATGCGGCCTTCTAATTTTCCAACGGTGCGTTTGGCTCAGTTAGCCATGCTGGTTCATAAAAGTTTACACCTCTTTTCAAAAATAAAAGACAGTACAGATATAAAAACAGTGAAAGATCTGCTGCAGGTTACTGCTAATGATTACTGGCATTACCATTATGTTTTTGATGAAACATCTGCGTATAAAAAGAAAACACTCGGGCGCCAGATGATCGAAAACTTACTTATCAACACGGTCATTCCACTGCTCTTTGCCTATGGGCATCATCACAACAAAAATAAGTACAAGGATAAAGCACTGGCCTGGATGGAACTGATCAGGGCAGAAAATAATAACATAACGAATGGATTTGCACATTTACAGGTTATTAATAATACGGCATTTGATTCGCAGGCCTTAATTCAGTTAAAAAATGAATACTGTATTAAAAAGCGATGCCTGGATTGCAGTATTGGAAATTCGTTACTAAAAAGAACAGCCACCACTGACTCAACGATAGGTTAAATAAAGTAAAAAGATGCAGTACAGGATGACCATGCAGTTTGAAATGATCTAAAAATATCAGGGAACTGCCGTCCCTGTTGAATGGAGTTATTATTGTGGCCCCCAATGATATTCAATATTCACCTCTAAATCCGGATGAAGGCTTTTAGCCACGGGGCAGTTATCACCAACCCTTTGTAAAATGATCCTGTCCTTATCACTGATTGATAGTGTGGTTGGAAATGTTAATGCAATATCAACTTT
>JAYTOF010000059.1:0-10332 GCA_043747955.1 Chitinophagaceae bacterium | reverse complement strand
TTTTTTGGTGGTACGCAGCGATGCACTAAGGCGGTTGTTGTAAAAATCGTTTTCGTAATCGTTGCTTAAAAAATTATTAATGCTTCTCACTTTCGTTACAGAATCTACATTAAAAGTCTGCCGGTTGTTACGGCCATAATTTAAATTATGTGAGTAGCTGAAATCGAGACTGCGATATTTGTTTATCGGTTCGGAGTAGGTTAGCCTTACGCCATAACTATAATTGTTGTTTTGCTGGTCGGTAAACTGAAATGTGTTTCTCGGGCCGGGAAAAGGTGGCAGGTATTGGTAACTTAAATTGGTAACATCCTGTTCAGAATTATTTTGATTGGTGCCTAAAGTGATACTGGTTGAAAAATTACGGCCACGTTTTCTGAATTTATGATTGTATAAAATAGTGGCAGCTACATTGGGGGCTTTGGAATTGGTCAGATTATCATTGGTACCATCATTGGTTTTAAAACCATCGGATCTTGTGTAATCAAAACCGGTTAAACTGCTGGCATCGCTGCCACTAAAATTTATACTCGGGCTTATTTTTAAATAATTGAAAGAATCAACCTGGTATTCAAAATTAAAAGTAAAGCGGTGCGCATTGCCTTTTGTTAATGAATTAAGATCCTGGTTATTAATGAAACTGTTGGTTTCATAAAAGTTTTGAGAAGAGGTGTTCTGCAGCTTGCTGGTATTTTTATGATTGTAAGAATAACTTCCATAAACACTGATTTTTTTACTCCACTGATCACGGTAATTAAAACCAAATGAATTAGTGGTGGATATACCACTGTTATTACCACCGCTGAATGCACTGGCATTTCCTCCTCCCTGTGTCATATTGTTCATTCCGCCCATTCCACCCATATCACTTATGGCACTCATTCCGGAACGCATCATACTGGTAGCGCCCCGGTTGCCGCCGCCACTGAAATTAAACAATGATGTATTTGTATTATTGCTGTTTGCCAGAACAGAGATCTGCCTGTCGTTATTAAAATAATTACCATTAAAGGAAGCCTGGTAACGGTCCTGTGTTCCATAACCGGCTGTTGCTCTGCCAAAAAAACCTTTGTTCTTATCTTTTTTGATCTGAATATTCATTACTTTATCCGGATCTCCATCTTTAATGCCACTAACGGTTGCCTGGTCTCCATAATCGTCAATGATCTGAATTTTATCAACAATATTAGCGGGTAATTCTTTGGTGGCCGTTTTTACATCGCCGCCAAAAAAATCTTTACCATTTACTTTAACCCGGGTAACTGCTTTTCCCTGGGCAGTTACATTGCCATCTTTATCTACCTGAATGCCGGGCATTTTTTTAATAAGGTCTTCTACCACGGCGCCTTCCTGAACTTTAAAGGAAGATGCATTGTATTCAATAGTATCTTCTTTTACCACAATAGCTGGGGCTTCCACCAGCACTTCGCTCAGCAGTTTGGCATCCTGCGCCATAACAAAATAGCCAACATCAATTGTTTTTTCGGATTTGATTACCGGAACATATTTTGCTTTGGGCCAGTAACCCATATGGCGAACGATAATTGAAAAGGGCGAAACTGGCACTGTTTCAAATCTGAATACACCCTTATCATCAGTAAATGTATAAATGGTATCTGTTGGATTTGATTTTACCACCAAACCAATAACTGCATTTTCAATTGGTTTTTTACCTGCAGAATCTATCAGGGTACCTTTTACCTGCGCCGTTGATGCTAAACCTGCAAAAAAAATAATGACAGGTATAAAAATTTTCTTCATAATAAAAAACGTTGATATACGAATCTGTTCGTGTAAAAATAGACTTTGAATTGTAGACGTTAGAATTTAATTTGATGAATGGTAAGGGTTTTTGGGATTTCTTAACAGCCAAAAAAAGAAGGAAGCCTAAAATTTATACGTTATTGCTACTAAACCGGGCCCGGCATTCAATGTCAGCTTTTCTCCCATACCGTTTAGCTTTTTACCATGCTTACGGTGAATGCCATAAATTATAGCATCATACAATAACAGAAATCCTCCCTGCAACATTATAGAGTTGCCGTAACCTTTAAATTTTTCAGGATTTTTCTGGTTATCACTTGTTTGGTTCAACAACAAACCGCTGCCGATGTATATAACATCGAGGCCCGCATTAATCAAATAGGTTTTTTCAATTTTGTTCTGATGTTTTAATACAGCATCCAGTGAAGGGTTATCAATTTTTTCTCTTCCGGCTCCCCAGTAACCCAATCCGGCAATGGCGAGATTGATACCACCCCACATCACGTTCATCTGGTGAAAATAACGCATCTCCCTGTTGTGGGTATTTGTGGCAAAACCACTTACAATGATATTGGCAACTGACCATCCACCCAAAACCAACATTGATCTTTTACTGTAGTTAATACGTTCTTTTTCAAATTTGATCAACATATCTTTTTGAGAAAAGGATTGAAATGATGCAGCAACCAGGATTATTAGAAGGATTATCTTTCGCATATATTGTTTTTTGCAAAATAAGTAACAATTCTCTGTTCAAAATGTTTTTAATCTACTTTTATTACCGGAATTGACAGTAAAACAAACCCCAAACAATTCTTACCTTTGTTGCCCTGTCATTTTGGCTATTTATATTATTCAGCATTAAATTTGACAATAGTATCATCTTTATGATCATTAATTAACAACATACCCAATAATTCAGCATTTTATGATTGGCACTATTTCAAAACTTTTTGGCGGTAATAAGAGCGAAAAGGATGTAAAAAAGATAAAACCATTGGTTGAAAAGATTAATCAGTTCTCTGATCAATATCAATCAATAAGTAATGACGAACTGCGTAATAAAACCGCTGAGTTTAAACAACGTATTGCTGCACACCTGGACTTAATCAATACTTCAATTTCCGATAAACAAAAAGCGGCTGAAGAATTACCCATTGCTGATATAAACGGCAAGGATGTTTTTTATAAAGAGATAGATGAATTAAAAAAAGAAAAAGATAAACAACTGGAAGTAGTTTTGCTGGAAATTTTACCGGAAGCCTTTGCAGTAGTAAAAGAAACCAGCCGGCGTTTTAAAGAAAATGAAACACTGGAATGTACAGCAACCGAATTAGACAGAACATTGGCAGCAAAAAAAGAGAATATCATTATTGAGGCTGATAAAGCCATTTATAAAAACACATGGATTGCCGGGGGCAGCAGCGTTACCTGGAATATGGTACATTATGATGTTCAGTTAATCGGTGGTATGGTTTTACATTCAGGTAAAATTGCTGAAATGGCAACGGGTGAAGGTAAAACACTGGTGAGTACATTGCCTGCATACCTGAATGCATTAAGTGGCGAAGGGGTTCATATTGTAACCGTAAATGATTACCTGGCCAAAAGGGATGGTGAGTGGAACGGGCCGATCTTTGAATTTTTAGGTCTGCGTGTGGATTGTATTGATAAGCATGAACCTAACAGCGATGCCCGGCGCCATGCCTACAATGCCGATATTATTTATGGTACCAATAACGAATTTGGTTTTGATTACCTGCGTGATAATATGGTGCATACACCCAATGAGATGGTGCAGCGCAAACATCATTTTGCCATGGTGGATGAGGTGGATAGTGTATTGATAGATGATGCACGTACGCCTTTAATTATCAGTGGCCCGGTTGGACATAGTGATAACACACAACAATTCTTCGACCTGAAACCACGCATTGAAAAATTAGTGGACGCTCAAAGAAAAGCGGTGAACCAGTTTTTGATTGAAGCAAAAAAGAAAATTGCAGAAGGCAATGATGATCCCAAAGATGGCGGACTGGCTTTATTCAGGGCACATCGCGGTTTACCCAAGAACAGTGCCTTAATTAAATATTTGAGTGAGCCGGGCAACAGGGTTAAAATGCAAAAGAGCGAAAATTATTATTTGGCCGATCAGCAAAAAGAAATGCCCAAAGTTGATGCTGAATTATTTTTTAATATTGATGAAAAAAATAACCAGGTTGATTTAACTGACCAGGGTATTCAGTTAATTACCCGGAGCGGAGAAGATCCTGAATTTTTTATTATTCCGGATATTGCTACCAAACTTGCGGATATTGAAAAAAGTACCCTGGGCGCTGATGAAAAACTGCATAATAAAGAAGCGCTGTTGAATGATTATGCTTTAAAAGCAGACCGTATACACACGGTGCAGCAATTATTAAAGGCCTATACTTTATTTGATAAGGATATTGAGTATGTGGTTATGGAAGAAGCTGTAAAAATTGTAGATGAACAAACAGGACGTATACTTGATGGCAGAAGATATTCTGATGGTCTGCACCAGGCCATAGAGGCAAAGGAAAACGTAAAGATCGAAGCCTCTACACAAACTTATGCTACTGTAACGCTGCAGAATTATTTTCGTATGTATCACAAGCTGGCCGGTATGACCGGTACTGCTGAAACGGAAGCCGGGGAGTTCTGGAGTATTTATAAGCTGGATGTTGTTACTATCCCTACCAATGTAAAATGTATTCGTATTGATGAACAGGATTTTGTTTATAAAACCAAGCGGGAAAAATATAAAGCGGTAATTGATGAAGTGGAAAAATTAAGAAGCCAGGGCAGGCCTTGCCTGGTTGGTACCACTAATGTGGAAGTGAGTGAATTACTGGCAAGAATGCTGAAGCAAAAAAATATTCCGCATAATGTACTTAACGCAAAACAACATAGTAAAGAAGCACAGGTGGTAGCTGAGGCCGGTTTGGCAGGCGCTGTTACCATTGCCACCAACATGGCCGGCCGTGGTACCGATATTAAACTGGGCACGGGTGTTAAAGAAGCAGGTGGTTTGGCCATCATTGGTACAGAGCGGCATGAGAGCCGGCGTGTGGACAGGCAGTTACGAGGACGTGCCGGAAGACAGGGTGATCCCGGAAGTTCGAGCTTTTATGTTTCGTTGGAAGATGACCTCATGCGTATGTTTGGCAGTGAGCGTATTGCCGGGCTGATGGACAGGATGGGGTATAAGGAAGGTGAAGTGATACAGCACAGCATGATCACCAAATCCATTGAAAGGGCGCAAAAGAAAGTGGAGGAAAATAACTTTGGTATCCGTAAGCGTTTGCTGGAGTATGATGATGTGATGAACAAACAGCGTAACGTGGTATATAAAAAACGTAATCATGCTTTATTTGGTGAAAGGCTTGCACTTGACCTCGACAATTCATTTTATTCTGTTGCCAACGGGCTAATTAATTCATTTAAAGAATTAAATGATCATGAAGGATTTAAACTGGCAGCCATTGTAAATTTTGGTATTGATACTTTAATTACGCAGGAAGAATTAGACAAAGGAGATGTAAATTCACTGAGTGAGCGATTGTATGATGAAGCGGTAACCCAATACCGTAAAAAAACGGATACTTTGGTGCTGCAAACTTTGCCTATCATTAAAAATATCCGCAAAGAACAGGGTAACCAGATCGAGAATGTGGCTGTGCCATTTACCGATGGTAAAAAGCAAATACAGGCATTGGCCAATCTCGATAAATATTTAGCAACCGAAGGAAGGGAATTAAATGATGCACTGGAACGTAACATCACACTGGCTTTAATTGATGATGCCTGGAAAGAACATTTAAGGGCGATGGATGATCTGCGCCAAAGTGTACAAACAGCAGGCTACGAACAAAAAGATCCGTTGGTGATTTATAAGATAGAAGCCTTTGGGGCCTTTAAACAAATGGACGATCAGGTGAATAAAGATATTGTTAGCTTTTTGTGCCATGCACAAATACCGATGGAGCAAACCAATGCCGGGCAGATACGAGAGGGCCGTGAACGCAAAACAGATATGAGCAAGATGCGCCAGCGTAAGGAAGAATTTGCAACCGCTGGCGGACCTGAACATATGAGCGCCGAAAATGAATATATCGATCCTTCCGGCCCTATAAAGCAGGAACCCATACGTGTTGAAAAAGCACCGGGAAGAAATGACTTATGTCCATGTGGCAGTGGTAAGAAGTATAAGCATTGCCATGGGAAGGAGGTGTAACAAAAAGAGTTATTAAATTTAAAACCGTCACACTTTGGTTTGACGGTTTTCTTTTTTATAGCTTATATTCGGTTAAATAAAAACTATTACCAACCAGACATTAAATCTATCCTCATAAAAGCTGTCAGGTTGAGCTTGTCGAAACCGGTGCAATAAGTTAACCCGCCTTCGACAAGCTCAGGCTGACAGTATAATTTTAATGATTAACTGTTATGATCTCAGCACTGCTGATAATTATTTTTGTTTTGGGCTATATCGCCATAGCTTTTGAACATCCCTTAAAACTCAATAAAGCGGCTTCGGCATTAATTACCGGTGTTATTTGCTGGACCATTTATATCCTTCAAAGTGAATCTGCCCATACTGTCAGTGAAGAACTGTTGCTGCAACTGGGTGAAATATCATCTATCCTCTTCTTTTTACTGGGGGCTATGACCATTGTTGAACTGATAGATTCTCACCATGGTTTTGATATCATTACAGAAAAAATAAAAACTACCAGCAAGGCAAAACTATTGCTCATCATCATTACCATTACTTTTTTCCTATCTGCATTGCTGGATAACTTAACAACAGCCATTGTGATGACATCGCTTTGTGCCAAATTATTAAGTGAAAAGGAAGACAGGCTTTGGTTTGTGGGTATGATCGTTATAGCTGCCAATGCAGGCGGCGCCTGGTCGCCATTGGGTGATGTTACCACCACCATGTTGTGGATCGGCGGTCAGATAACCGCCCTGAGCATTATGAAACAACTGATTCTGCCAAGCCTTGTTGCCTGTATCATTCCCGCTTTAATTGTTGCTTACCGTTTTAGGGGAAAGAAAATAATAGCGATGATACAATCGGTTAGTACAACTAAAGAAAAGCGGGATGGACAAATCATTTTATTTTCGGGCATCGGCTTTTTAATTTTTGTGCCGGTGTTTAAAACGGTTACGCATTTACCGCCATTCATGGGTATGTTACTGGCATTGGGATTGATGTGGGTGATCACCACCATCATACATAAAAGCAAGGATCTGGAAATTGCAGAAAGGTTTACCGTTGGCAGGGCATTACAGAAAATAGATACGCCAAGCATCCTGTTTTTTTTGGGGATATTACTTGCAGTTTCGGCATTGCAATCTTTTGGTTTACTGAAAGATCTTGCAGCCTTCCTTAGCAGTACATTTAAAAATGATTATTTAATTGGTATTGCATTGGGATTACTTTCTGCCATTGTTGATAATGTGCCACTGGTGGCGGCATCGCAGGGCATGTATGACCTGACTACATATCCAACAGATCATCCGTTCTGGGAATTTTTGGCCCTAACAACCGGTACCGGTGGCAGTGCTGTAATTATTGGTACAGCTGCCGGTGTGGCCGTAATGGGTATTGAGCAGATAAATTTTATGTGGTATTTAAAAAAGATTGGCTGGTTGGCGTTGATTGGCTTTGCGGCGGGGATTGCGATTTTTTTGTTGCAGGTTTGGGTGGTGGGGTGATTGTAAAATATTATCAGAACATTCTTAATTATCAGGCTTAAATCCTATTCTTTTTCTTGGCTCCTGCGGAGGATTTAATAGTTGCTTTAATGCTTCAAAAATCATTTGTATATTTTCATCATGCTGGCTTACTTTATTTTCCAACTGTTCCAGCTTAAGTAAAATATCTTTGTTTGTCAATAACATTTCTTTCATCCGGGTAAATACCCTGATGATTTGTATATTAACTTTAATTGCTGTATTGCTATTTAAAACACTCGATAACATAGCCACGCCTTGCTCGGTAAAAGCCATTGGCGAGTATCTTGAGCCGCCCCAACTTGAGGTGCCAAACTGGCTCCTCAAGTCTGAAAACTCTTTGCTAGTTAATTCAAACATAAAATCATCCGGAAAACGCTCAATGTTACGCCTTACCTGCCGTTTTAATTGTTTTGTTTCCGTTTCGTACAGCTCAGATAACTCGAAATCAAGCATTACCTTCATTCCTCTTATCAGGTAAATTTTATTGATAATTTTTTCTTCAACGACTCTGATTGCCTGATTCTTTTTCGCCATGATATGGTGTTTACATAAATGTAATTAAATTTCTGTATAAAGTTAAATGGCAGTTTAGTACACAAAATCAGAGGGCAATATTTTGCCAAGCTGCTATACCGTTTGTCAGGAGACAAGACGGCGGTGTTAACGGATGTTGGCGTTGGCTTGCGTGTAGTTTGAGCGAATACCTACGTTGGATAAAAGCAGGAACCCATAAGTTTTGAAAAAGCGCCGGGCCGAAATGATCCTTGTCCTTGCGGCAGTGGTAAGAAGTATAAGCATTGCCATGGGAAGGAGGTGTAAAAGAATTATTGAAAAATCTTACTAGTAATCAAGTGTGACGCAGCCTTTATACTATTTTCCTCTTTGCTGGAGAGAAGAAGTATGATATTCAAAGACTATTCTTAGTTTTCCCGGAAGTTGCAGGAAGATATTTAGCTGATAAAACCTCCTTTACTTTATATGTTAATTTAGTAGTTTCATTAGTTAACTTAACGGTGATATTTGTGATTTCGATACCAAGGTTGACTACTTTTAGTATATCTATTTCTTCAATATAGTTCAGTAGCTGAAATGAATCTTTAGATTTATGAGCAGCTGTAGTATTTCTAATTTCCCTTAGAAGTCGGTTATTATCTTTTTTTATTGTTGAATATTGTTTGTTGATATTCTTAAAAATGGTTATAAATTCAGATAAGTTATTTTTATCAAGATCCTTTCGTAAAACATGCCCAATTAAAGGATTGATATCATCCATGTATTCAATAATTGTTAATGCAAGCATTCGGGCAAATAATGCTTTTTCATATTTTCTTTTTGAAATTCGAATGGTTTCTAAAAGTATTGCTATATCAAATTGCGCTATTATAGAATAAAGTGATAGGTTTAAAAAGTTATCGAAATCTTTGATATTTTTCTTTTGCAAAAGACCAATAACCTCTTTCTAAATCTGAATATTCTCTTCAAGTAAGGCAATATTTCTAGTATAACCATTTGGTGCTATGGCTCTCTTATAAACTTTACTTGCTAAACTTGCCACAATATTTTGGGTTGGGGTTTAGTAAAAAAGATAAATACAATGTATCAATACCCCGCCTTTGCCCCACCAATATTTTCAATCGGGTGCCAGGTGGTTTTTATTTCCTGGAGGTCCATAATAAAATACGGAGATTGACCTTCACTAGCCTGCCATTTTATTTTATCATATAACACAACCCTTTTTACATTCAATGCCGATTTTTCTTTGATCATTTTTTGTGTGGCTGCATCTGCTTCACAAAAAACAGTTGCATTCACATCCATGTGGTCAGCAAAATAAGGAACCAATTCTGCTACTTTTCCGGTAAGGATATTTACAACACCGCCCGGTAAGTCGGAACTGTTGAGTACTTCAGTAAATGTTACGGCACAAAGTGGTTTTGTAGTTGATGCTAAAACAATACAGGTATTTCCACCGGCAATGATCGGCGCAATTACCGAAACCAATCCTAATAAAGAACCTTGCCTACCGGCAGGCAGGTCATTTTGCGGAGCAATGGCTGCCACCACACCTGTAGGTTCCGGCACCGAAAAATTAAAATGCGATGACGCAACAGGGTTTACAGAACTGAACAGTTGCTGAAATTTATCACACCATCCACTATAATAAATTAATCTATCAATGCAAAGGTTCACTTCTTTTTCTGCCTGCACTTTGGTTGCATCCTGTTTCATCAACTCATCAATGAACTGTGCTTTTCTTCCTTCCAGCATTTCTGCAATGCGGTATAAAATTTGTCCTCGGTTAAAAGCTGCTCTTCCGCTCCAGCCACCAAAGGCATTTCTTGCTGCAACAACGGCATCTCTAAAATCTTTTCTAGATCCCAAACTAACATTGGCAAGATTTTCTTTCTTGCTGTTTGTTGCAACGTAATATCTGCCTGATTCTGTCCGGGGGAATTGTCCGCCGATATATATTTTGTAAGTTTTTAAAACTTCTAAACGTTTTTCGTTTTTTGTTACTGTAGCCATAGTTTGCTTTTTGACCTCACCCCAACCTCCCGATGCATCGGGAGAACCTGAAGTTGGCAGGTTTCTAATTTTAACTCCGTCTTTTTATTAATATTAATTGCTCTCATCTCCTCAAAAGTCTTCTACGTTTCCCTCCCCTTCGGGGAGGATAGGAGGGGCCTCTATACCACGTTTACATAAGCAGATAAACCATGTAAGCCACCTTCTCTTCCGTATCCACTTTCTTTGTAACCACCAAACGGAGAAGTTGGATCAAACTTATTAAATGTATTTGCC
>JAYTOF010000058.1:0-7534 GCA_043747955.1 Chitinophagaceae bacterium | reverse complement strand
GTTCTCTACACATTTGAGGCTGCCTATAAAATTCCGTTGCCTGTTTTTACAACCTGGCATTACCCGGTAAATCAAATAATTGATTTACCCGACGAAAAGCCCAATGAAAAACTGCTGGTTATAGCTTTTGAAATTGCCAAAAAATCCGCAGAGCCAATAAAAATAAATTTCAGGGCAAAAGGCCCGGAAGCCATGCAGCTGGGAGATCTGTATTATCATTTTTTAAATGATTACAATGAATTGCATAGTGAAACGCCTATAGAATATACCGACGACTACCATAACCCACAGGAGTGGTGGTTTAGAACAAAACCAAAGTGGTATCAGCGAAACAAAATACTTGACCCCAATTTATCTGTAAGGGATAATCAGATAAAAGAAAATACAATAATCATTTGCGAACGCATTACACAAGAGGAAGAAGAAGCATAAACATATGAGAGATCAGCAAAAACATTTTCCGGTAAACTGGATAGACGGAATGAAGATCAATAAAAATCATTTTATTGAACAGGATAATGCGTGGATGGATGCGTTGCAGGGTATGGTCTCACTTGGACTTTCTCCAATACGGTTTGGTATTCTTCCTGCATCAGTTGCCGGGGAAGAGACCTTTAATGTTAAGATATCATTCGATAATCAAAATTCGCTGAGGGTTTCTGTATTGGCATGCCAGGCCGTTACATCGGGTGGCGTTTCTATTTCATTGCCTGCATTTTCGGCTGTTGGACAAACAGAAACGGGTAATACCCTTACCACTTCGTTTCCTTTTTCTGCTTCCAGTTCAGAATCTGCCTGGTGGTTATTTTTATTTGTTCACCCATTTGAAAAACAAGCTGCCGGAAGCCCCGATCTTGCTGAAAATCCGCCCAGGTTTCCTAATGCATTACCTACCTATACCCTGCAACTGGTAAGTGAAACCCATTACAAACAAAATGCTTATCATCCTTATGGTATGCCTGTAGGAAAGGTTTCTATTGTTAGTAATGATGTAAGAATAGATAACGAGTACATTCCGCCATGCTATGCGGTAAATGCACATCCCGACCTTTTATCACTGCACGGTGAACTGGATAAATATTTAGCAGATATTGAATCGAATTGCGCAGAGATCGTTCAAAAGATATTTAAGAAAAATCAGCAGAACGAAATTTCTGAACTGGTTATGTTTTTATGCGACCGGGTGATGCTGTACCTGGGACAAGCCATAACCAACCTGAGGTGGAATATAATTTATGCGGCCCCCGCAGCAATGTTTGAAAACATATCAACCTTAGCAAGGATCATGAAAAACAGTATTGACATGAGAACCGGTTCGGGTAAGGAAGAATTAATGAATTATATGAGTGAATGGTGTGAATTAAAACAAGGGGAACTGGAGACCATGTTAAGCAGTGTTGCCAATACCGGTTTTGATCAGAATGATATCAATAAAAATATTCAGAAGCTGGTCGTGTTTGTAAAAGTAACTTCGCGGCTTTTTGAAACGCTTAGTAAGCTTGAATTTATTGGAAAGCGCAGGGAAAGCGGCATATTTGTTAAAGAACAACCGGTGCAGCAGGCAGAAAACCAACCCAAGGCCAGAAGGCGGTTCCTCGGATAATTTTATTTATAACAACCGGTTCAATTATTTTTCATGGCAGATTATCTTAAACTTCCACTAAGGTTTGAAACATTTTTTCAAAAAAATAAAATGGACAGGTGTTCACTTAAGGATTCTATTGCCCGGAATATACACCTGCTGATCACCACACAACTGGAAGAAAATAACCAGGATTATACCTATGGATCACAATTTTGGGATCATGATTACGACATACATATGACGAATGCCTCCAGGCGGGAAATAGTGATAACCTCATTAAAAAAACAATTACAGCAATATGAGAAAAGGCTGCTTAAGCCGGTTATAGAAGTGAACGTGATTCAAAAAGAATATAAACTATCTGATAATTTACAACTACGAAGAAGAATTGAAATTGTGGTAAAAGGCAGTCTTTTAAGAACCAATGAGCCCTTTCTTTTTAAAACCGGCTTTTTTATAGGGCCCCTGCTTTTTGATTAGATAAACAAAATAAAAATAGTACCTGTAGTAAAAATAAAGTATGGCCGCCATTAAAAAAGAACGGATTAAAGACCAGATGGTCAATACGGCAGCCAGGATATGGGGTGTTGAAGAAAGTGAGATAGAACATAATTTTGATCCGCTTGCTTTGCTGATCATTGAAGCATGTGCTGCCGAACTGGAGAAGATAGGGCATAACATAACCGAATCACATAAACGGTTACTGGATTACCTGGCCGAGATTATTCTGCCTGAATCATTGTTCAGTTCCTTACCTGCTTCGGGCATCTTACAGGCTTTACCACTTGATAACATTGCAGATATTAATTCGAATACAGCATTCAGCCTCATACAGAAAATTTACCAGCCCTCAACAAATAATACCGAAACCGTTGACCTGAACCTGACTCCTATTGGAAATTTCAGGTTATTTAAAACTGAACTTGCTTATATGGTTAGTGGGCATAAACTATACCGTTTAAAGGAAAATAACAGCAGGGAGTTACTGTTTTCTCCCGAGAAATTGAATAGTTCAAACGAGATATGGCTTGCACTGAATATAGAAAAAATGCCTGAGCACTTAAACGGTTTAAGTATTTATTTTGATCTGCGCAGCCATTCAGGCGCCAACAGTTTTTACAATTCCCTTTTGTTTGCCAAATGTTTTATCAACGGAAATAACGTGACTATATCAAGCGGGTTCAGCCATAATGAAGGAGTTGAAATTAATCAAAAGGAAATTTTACTATCGGGTGATGACCGTACCAGTAAGCTGGGCAGGAAGATCGGTTACATTTATAAAAACCGTTTTTTACAAATTACCGACAGCAATAACCTTGCCCAGGCAGGAATACCGGAAGCCTGGAAAGAAAAATTTCCTTCTGAAATCATTAAAAAGATTGAAGCTGAAAAATTTTTATTTATTAAACTCGAATTTCAACAAAATTTTTCGCAGGAAATTTTTGATGTTGTAACCTGTAACATAAATGCGTTCCCGGCTGTAAATAAAAAGCGGAACAGTTTTACTTATAAAACGGATGCCTGGCTTAATATAATACCAATACCGGTTACCGGAACTTTTTTTGATCTTGAATCTGTAAAAAGTGAAAAGGGAGAATATTATAAGATCCGTCCGGCTGCCGGGGCAACTAATTTATCGGTTGGCGAAGTTATTGTACGTTCAGGTGGTGTTGGTAAAACCAGTTCGCAGGATGTACGGGAAATGATCAATAATATTACAGAAACGATCAGGGATCAAAGTGCTTATTTTGGCCAGATAAGCAATGACATCATACTGGGCCGCTTACGGGAAATTGGTAAGATACTGGCCGGGCTGGAAGACAATATTACTTTGGCCACGGATAAAAAGCCCGAATTTTATTACCTGATGATGCGCCCTATAAAAAATGGGGAAATGATTTTTGTAAATTACTGGACCACAAATGATGAAGATGCCAATAATATCAGGGCCGGAATAAATATTAATGCCGTGAATAATACCCTTATCAATTCTAAAAAAAGCCAAACACTTACCGGTTTTTCGGGAGGTAAAAAAACAGTTTCTGAGTCTGAAAAAAAGATGGTGCTGCGGCAACAGTTACTATCCGGCGGAAAGATCATCAGTGCTGAAGATGTAAAGCTGTTATGTGTACAACTGTATGGTAATAAGCTAAAAAAAGTTGATGTTCAAAAAGGTGTTCAGGTTAGCCATAAAATGGGAGAAGGGTTTAGCAGAACGATAGATGTTATTTTAACCTGCAGTAACCTGGTAAATGAATCCCTTAAAAACGAAATGGATAATTTATACCGGGAACTGGAATTTATTTTGAAAAGCAATGCTTCGCCGGTATACCCTTTCCGCATAATAATAAATAATACAGGCTGATCATTACCTGTAAACCTGCCTTGCCTGTTCCCGCAACGGGAAAATAAAAAGGGAAACAGGTTTACTTGGGAATAAGGTTTAAGTTATTTAAATTTATATAAAAATAAAAGCAGGCACACATTATTAAATTCTCAATTATGGAACCACTGAATAAAACAGACAGGAAAAAGACATTCACCAATTTTTTGCTTCTTTTTTTATTGTGCATCGCCATAATAACCACAACTATTTTCTTCAGTACCCAGATACCGTTTAAACAGAACGACCGTTTGATAAAAGAGATGAGGGCTTTTGTAAAAGAAAGAGAATTTTCCACCGGATTTATGACAGAAATGTCAGAGATAGCCGGGATGCTGGATACCATCAATACCAAAGCTTCAAAACCGGATTTATTGGATGGTAGAATTACAGAAAGTATAAAAAAATTAAACCTGAAGATTGATGCTGATTCTGCCAGTGATAAAACTTTGTACCGTAGTGTTGTTTTTACCCTTTCTGATATTCAGACGGCAAAAAAACAACTGCGTGAAATTACAGGTAAAGACCTTAATGCAGATGATTTGCGCAAGCAGATTGAAAGCCTGAACAATAACCTGGACGCAGCCAAGATTGAAAATCTGAATTTAAAGCAACAGATATTCATGCTGCAACAGAACAAACAATAAATAACAATAAGATGACCGCAAACAAAATTTTCACAAGACAAATAATGGGATTGGATTACCGTGTTTTGCGTGTACTATTTGTTGTAAGTATACTTTGCCTTGGCCTGCTGGGTTATCGTTTGATTGATATAAATAAATGCATACCGGTAAACTTTGTTATTAAAACCATAGCGGTACATACTGACAGTAATTACAGTGCAGGAGAATCTTTATCGTTTATTGCCTCAACCAGTAAAAATGAAATAACCTGGGATTTTGGAGACAATTCAATTAAAGTAACGGGGCAATATGTAACCCATACATTTGAAACGGACGGCAGTTATAAGATATATGCTTCTACCGGAACATCCTGTCTGACCATTAAAGAAATTACAATAAAAACAGCTGCTGTAATAAAAACAAAAGATGATACTGTGGTGATGGGAGAAGAAATTGTTGGCCCTGCTTCAACGATTGAGGGAACTGAAGTAATGTTTTATTGCATGGTTACTGCAACTGCATATGAGTGGACGATCGTTAATTATCCTAAAATGACCCGAACAGGCACCAATGCAAAATTTTCTTTTCCCGGATCCGGTAAGTATATTGTTCAGGTAACCCTGGATCATGACCGCACCAAAAGATACAGCAGGGAAGTAACCGTTGAAGCAGCACCGAATGATAAATCCCCCATCCCGGATAATATTAAACCGCTTTTGCCGGATAATGTTCAAACCTTGCCGGATCCAAATAAAAATGTAAAAATAACTGATGCAATCTTCTTAAGTTACCTGCAAAAAGTAGTGGATAAAAAAATGGCCGCCAATGATTTTGATAATTATTTATGCTATAAAGGTGAGACCAAAGTTATATCCAATGGGGAATTAATGTCCTTTAATGCATTTTGTGATGAAATCAGCGGGAAAAAGAGACGGAAGTTTTTAAGCAAAGTTAAGATTAAGATAAAGACTGCAGAGATGCGGCGTGATAATGAAGGATGTGTAAATATAATAGAAATTAAATACCGTTAGCTTTACTTTTAACCCTGTTTCATCCCATCTTTTACAATTTTATATACTACATAGCGGGTATACATTTTATTTCAGGTTACAGTTACCGGTTACCTTAAAAATGAATCAGCCATTGATTTTTGACTTTGAAACCATGTTAGTTTGTATAAAAATTTAAAAAAGCTTAAATTGGTAACTTATCAATGCCTTTTTTCAAAAAATTACGGGGTTAACAAATGAACAGATACAAAAAGCAGGCTTTGCTATTTTTTGTGATACTCAGTACAGTTGTTATGCAACCGCTACGTGCACAGGAAATTTCAGGAGATACTATTTATGTGAATGCCGAAGCTGAAGTCATGGTCCGTTTCCCCACCCTTCCAACTTTTTTTAATACCGTGCCTTCCAATGCCCCCTACAATTTTAAGACAGCCGGAACAGGTTTTACGATCATTGCAAAAGCTGAAAAAACAAAACCTGCGCCGCTGATGGTAACGGAAGGAGGAAGAAATCACCGGTTTCTTATCGTATTTAAGAAAAATATTGACTACAATAATGAATCAGAAATTGATTATGATTTCTCAACAACCAAGAAAATAGAACAGCATATCAGTCAGAAAGAATATACGAAAGTTGCTGAAGTGCCTGTTGAATCAAAAAAAGAAAAGAAAAAGAAAAAATCAGGCGGAAATAATTCAACTGATTATTATGCAATACTGGAAGAGGGTGATAATAATATAAAAAAGAAAGATTTTAATGCTGCAAAACTCAATTTTGAAGCAGCACTTTCGCAGCGGCCAGGCGATGCTATTCCCAAACAAAGACTGGAAGAAGTAAAAGCCCGGATCGCCGAATTGGAAAGAACAGCGGGACAGGCAAAAAATAAACAGTATGTTGATATTACTGCTACTGCGAAGAATAACTTAAACGCAAAAAAATATCTGCAGGCCCTTGAAGGATTTAAAAAAGCACTGAAATTAAAACCGGGTGACTTATATGCTACACATCAAATTGAGAAAATAAATAAACTCATTAATGATGATAACGGGAAAAAAGAACAGGACAAGCTTACTGACCTGTATAAAGAATACATATCGACCGGAGAAAAAGCCCTTAAAAAAAATCAAATTACAGATGCCAGGATAGCATTTGAACAGGCTTTGATCATTAAGCAAAATGATCCCGTTGCTGCAGGCAGGCTGAAAACGATCGATGAAAAAGAAAAAAAACAAAAGGAAGATGATGACCTTGAAAACAATTATAACAATACCATAGCTGCTGCAGATAATTTATTTAAAGCGGGTGATTATGATGAAGCAAAGGCAGCCTATACCAAAGCAGCCGGATTATTTAAAAGATCCTGGCCACAGGAACAGATAAAAAATATCAATAAAATAGCTGCATCCCAGCTTGCTAAAGATGAATCGGAGAAAAAGAAACTTATTAAGCAGCTGGAAGAAGAGCAGTCGAAGAAAGAAAAAACAGATAATGAAAATAATTATAAAGCTGCCGTTAAATCAGCTGATAAATATTTTAATTCGGGGGATTATACAAATGCAGCCCTTGCCTATAATAAGGCATTAAGTTTTGACAGGCAGCCCTGGCCACAGCAACAGTTAAAAACAATTCAAAAACTGAAAGACCAGGAAGAAACTGAAAAGAAAAAAACAGCTTTACAGACAGAGACCGATAAGCAGGCAAAAGACAGAAAGCAGAAAGAAGAAAAGGAAAAACAAGCAGTTGAAAAAGAATTTAAAGCGATTATTAAAGATGCTGATAAACTTTTTAAAAAGAATGATTACCAGGCTGCAAGAGTTGCCTATGTAAAAGCGGCAGGATTAAGCGATGATGCCTGGCCCCAGATGCAAATAAACAAGATCGATAAATATTTAGATGAAAAAACCGCCCTTGAAAAAGCAGAGAAGGTAAG
>JAYTOF010000057.1:0-4291 GCA_043747955.1 Chitinophagaceae bacterium | reverse complement strand
CGCAGGTATAAATAAATTCAAATGTGCAACTATTGCCGAAGCCGAGATGCTGGGCATAGCAAAAGCAAAAGATGTTTTGCTGGCCTATCAGCCTCTAGGGCCAAAATTGAAGCGGTTTATTGCATTAATTAAAAAATATCCGTATACCCAATTCTCCTGTCTTACCGATAATTTACTTTCTGTTACAGAACAATCCAAAGCATTCAGTGGTGCCGCATTAAAAGTTGGGATATATATTGACCTGAATACAGGGATGAACAGAACCGGTATTAGACCCGGTGATGAAGCTTTAAAGTTATATGCTGCCTGTTCAACTGCAGCTGGTATCATCATAAAAGGTTTACATGCCTATGATGGCCATATCCGGGATATTGATTTTTTAAACAAGAAAATAAAATGTGATAAGGCATTCTCCATAGTTGAAAGCCTGGCTTTAAAAATTGAAAGTATGGGTTTACCCAAACCAATCATCATTGCCGGAGGCTCCCCAACTTTTTCTGTTCATTGTAAAAGAAAGGGAACAGAATGCAGTCCCGGCACATTTATTTATTGGGATAAAGGTTATGCTGTTAATTGTCCTGAACAGGAATTCATTCCGGCGGCGGTATTGTTGACCAGGGTGGTATCCTTACCCGGTGCAGGAAAAATATGTACCGACCTTGGACATAAATCTGTTGCTGCTGAAAATGACATAACAAAAAGGGTCTTCTTTCCTGAATCTGAATTCCTGGTTGCCATTGCACAAAGTGAAGAGCATTTGGTTTTAGAAAACAAAACCAATGTTATGTTTAAACCGGGCGATACTCTTTATGGTATCCCCTGGCATATCTGCCCAACTGTTGCTTTGTACGAAAGTATATGCATTGTGGAAAATGGCAAGGCTGTTGCTGAATGGAAAAATATGGCCAGAGACCGGAAGATCACTATTTGAGGATCTATTCCACGATAAATTCTTCCCCGTTACATTAAATTTCCGTTAGGGTAATAATAATTTTTCACAGCCATGCATAATTTCCTATCATTTAACCCGGGTAAAAAAATAGATTTCCCTGGCAGACCGTTTGCCTGACCAATCTACCGCTAAACATATAACAGAACAACAATAAAAATTGAAAGCCTTATTATTGCATTTAATTAAAAAACAAAAGTATAATCATGAAACAAACAACACTGGCTGCAGTGCTATGCAGTATTGTATTCACCACACAGGCGCAGCAATTGTATACGCCACGCAATGTGCAAAATGCCTATAAAAAAGAAACCCGGAGTGCAGATGGCAAACCAGGAAAAAATTACTGGCAAAATACTGCTGATTATACCATCGTGGTAAAACTGTCACCCCCCACCAGGACCATTACCGGTACCGAAACCATTGTATATACCAATAACAGCCCCGAGCCCCTGCAAAACATCATCATGAAATTGATCTTGAATATTCATGCACCTGGTGCAGCCCGGCAAAATGCAGTTTCAGCCGATTATTTAACCAAAGGCATTATCATTGATAAATACTCGGAAAATGGAACAGAAAAAAAGCTGAGAGATGCCAATGGCAATACATCATTAAGGGTACCTTTAACAAAACCACTGGCTTCCAAAACATCTGTTACATTAAGTTTTGACTGGCATTACGAAATATCCAAAGAAAGCGGCAGGGAAGGGATGCTGGATTCTACTTCCTTTTTCCTGGCATATTTCTATCCACGTATTTCGGTATTCGATGATATTGACGGATGGGACCGGATGGTCTTTACAGATGCACAGGAGTTTTACAACGACTTTAATAATTACGACCTGAGCATTACCGTTCCAAAAAATTATTTGGTTTGGGCAACAGGCGATTTGCAAAATATAAAAGATGTTTTGCAACCTGACTTTATTTCAAAATTTGAAGCTTCCAAAACATCCGATAAAACCATCAATGTAGTTACCCCTGCAGACCTGGATGCAAAAAACATAACCACACAAAATGAAACCAATACCTGGAAATGGAAAGCGCAAAATATTTCTGATATGGCAGCCTGTATCAGTGATCATTATGTATGGGATGCTGCCAGTGTGGTAGTAGATATTAAAACCGGAAGACGCTCAGGTGTACAGGCAGCTTATTTAGATAAGTCGGTTAATTTTAAAAGATCAGTTGAGTACAGCCACCATGCATTGGATTGGTTAAGTAATAAATGGCCAGGTGTGCCCTACCCTTTTCCTTCGAGTACTATAGTACAGGGATTTGCAGATATGGAATACCCTATGATGGCTAATGACAGTCATCAGCAGGACTCCACGATTCAACGTTTTGTGGCCGAGCATGAAACTGCCCATACCTGGTTTCCTTTTTATATGGGTATTAATGAACACCGCTATGGTTTTATGGATGAAGGATGGACCACTGCTTTTGAAAACCTGATCGGGAAAGCGGATCTGGGTGATGAAGAAGCTGATAAAATGTTTAAACAATTCAGGGTAGCGAATTGGGTGATGGACCCTAGTGATGAACATCAAATACCAATTATAACCCCCAGCAATATTATGTCGGGTGCCGGGCTTGGCGATAATGAATATGGAAAACCTGCTTTAGCTTATATAGGACTAAAAGATATGCTCGGTGATGATCTGTTTAGAAAATGCCTGCATGGTTTTATGGATCGCTGGCATGGTAAACATCCTGTTCCCTGGGATATGTTCAATTCCTTTACCAATATTGCCGGAAAAGATCTAAGCTGGTACTGGCAAAACTGGTTCTTTACCAATTACTATCCGGATATAGCATTGCAAAGTTTAACGCCCGTAAAAAACGGCTATTCACTGGCTTTACAAAACATAGGGGGCTTTGCTGTTCCTACGAATATATTGATTGAATATACAGATAGCAGCAAAGAAAAAATTCACCTAACAGCAGGGATATGGGAGAAGGATCAAAAACAAACTACCGTCAATATTACTACAAAGAAAAAAATACAATACCTGAAATTAGATAATGGTATTTTTATGGATGCCGATGTTACCAATAACAGCTGGGGTAAATCCAGCGTTCCTGTTTTTAATACAGCTGCTGTAAAACCGGAAGACCTGGATAAATTTTTAGGAGAATATGCTTCTCCGGCTATTCCGGTAAAAATTACTTTTAGTAAGGAAGGGAATATTTTACTGGCGGATGTTCCGGGCCAGGGGAAATTTAGTTTAACCCAAACGGCTGCTAATAAATTTGAGTTGGCAGAAGCAGGTGCCGTATTTGAATTTACAGCAGGTAAAAATGAATTCATACTGTCACAGGGTGGCGGTAAATTCACTTTTACTAAAAAATAAATAATATTGTATTCAGGTAAGCCGGCTATTTTAAGCCGGCTTATTTTATAGCTGAACAGGCGGTTACATGGTAATCCTCCGGCTTCATGCAGTAAGGCAATAAAGGTTTACCTTTTTTAGCCCCATTTTCATAGCAATAGCCAACATACTTTCCCCGAAAAAAAGATATCTATAACAAACCATTTGTTGGTCAAAGCCCTGCCAAAAGGTCTTTATCCAGGCCAGCTTTTCTTTGATCTCAGTGTTGCTGGATTTAAATAAAATTTCGTTTCTTTAATAATCATTCACCCCGGGGCCTGTTTTGTTCAGTAGGAAAAGTTCAAATATAAATCATGACTTCATCAGCAACTCCCGTTTTACAAAAAGAAAGAATTGATATCCTCGATTCGCTCCGTGGTGTAGCCATACTTGGCATTCTGCTGATGAACATACCCGGTTTTGCCTATGCCGTGAGGGGACATGACCCATCCATTATGAATGAATACGGCACGATCAATTATTATATCTGGAAATTTATTGACTGGATACCCGACGGCACTCAAAGGGCTTTGTTCAGTATGTTGTTTGGTGCAGGTATTTTACTGTTTTTAAACAGTAAAGAAAAAAACAGGGATAACGTTTCTCCCCTTGATTATTTTTTTCGCAGACAACTATGGCTGATATTTTTTGGCCTGGTCAATATTTATATTTTTTTGTGGCGGGGCGATATTTTATTTGATTATGGATGTTATGGATTTTTAATGCTTGCATTCAGGATGTGGCAACCTAAAAGATTATTGATGGCGGCAGGTCTTTGTTTCCTGTTGATGCTGGCAAGGGAAAACAGGGACCTGTATTTAGATAAAAAAACAATTGCAAAAGGCGAAGCGGTTGAACGGATTGACACTGTTGTTACAAAGCTAACTGCCGGACAAAAAGAAAGCCTCAATGCCATGCAGGATTTTAAAGAAAAATTCAGCATGCAAAGCAAGCTAAAAAGAATGGA
>JAYTOF010000056.1:0-2328 GCA_043747955.1 Chitinophagaceae bacterium | reverse complement strand
TTAAAAGCTAAAAATTTCTGGCGTATTGTTTCAGAATCCAATATTCCGGAGTGGAAGAAGACAAATGACAATAAGCTGGCAAAAATTTTCAGCGGTTCTGAATTCACCAGAATAACCGTAGCAAAAGAAAAGAAAGAGGCTGTAGTGTAAACTGATATTTGAGTCAGTTTTACTATCTATAAATAACAAACAAAAAAGACACATTTTAAATGTGTCTTTTTTGTTAGTTTAATGTTGGCAGTTAAAAATTTCTTCCACCGGTGCCTCTTGCCTTAGGTAATTCCTTTCTTGGTATCTTTTGATCAAGCTGTGCGGTATTATAAACAAATGCAGCAACAATGGTGGCAGCCTGTTTTAAATCGGCAGGTACCAAATGATCGTAGGTATCCATATTGGTGTGATGTGTGCGGGTATCATATTCTATTGCATCCTGTATAAACTGAAATCCCGGAATTCCTACCGCATCAAAAGCCTGGTGATCGGTACCACCGGTATTATCAATGGTTACCGTTTTGGCATCAAGGTCATAAAATGGTTCAAGCCATTTGCTGAATAGTGGTCCTGCTGCAGCATTCCCCTGCAAATAAATACCACGAATTTTTCCGGTACCATTATCTAAATTATAGTAAGCCGACACTTTTGCATGGTCTGGCTTTAAAACCATATCAACAGGATCAGCAAAATGATTTTTTACATAATTGCGTGAACCATGTAATCCCTGTTCTTCTCCGCTCCACAAAGCAATGCGAATGGTTCTTTTGGGTTGAAGTCCGGTGGTTTTTAAAATACGCACCACTTCTATCATCACTGCACAACCCGCTGCATTATCTGTTGCACCGGTTGCACCTTGCCAACTATCCAGATGGCCGCCTAGCATCACAACCTCATCTTTTAATGCAGGATCTGTTCCGGGGATTTCAGCAACTACATTATATCCCTTGATATCCTTGTCGTAAAATTTTGTTTTAACATCTGCTTCTACCTGCACATTCTGACCGGCATCAACCAGGCGCTGCACACGTAAATAATCATCGCTCGATAACATTACCCATGCATAATTATTTTCAGCCCCTTTATCAACCGAGCCTCCGTTTTGTACAAATAAGGTTCCATCGTTCCCTCGTCCATTCATGCTTAATACCAAAGCTGGTTTTTCTTTATTGTAAAATCCATTCATCTGGCGGGCAAGTGCCTGTTGTTGTCTTCTTGCTGCCATCGCTTCGGGACTTACATTTCTGGCACCTCTTCTTTGTGCAGTATCAGGTTTTGAATTGGCCATTTTTGTCAGTTCATCATCTGAAAAACGTTGTCCATCTGCATTAAAAGAAGGATGAAGTGTGTCGCTTGAATAAAACATCACAATCATATCCTTTATTTTTCCTGAATAATTTTGATACAACTCTGCTGAATCTTTTGCTTTTATCAGTATTACATTGCTACTGATAATTTTTTTTCCGGGCGTACTTCCGGTCCACGCCCTCGGGATGGCTACTATCGGTGTATAGTAAGGCGATGTCATGGCAACATAGCAACGGGTTTGCTCCCAACCTGTACCAAAATCGCCCCATGGCTCAATGGCCGCATTTTCCAATCCCATTTTTATTAATTCTTCTTTAGCCCAATTGGCGGCTCTAAAAAATCCCGGCGAATTGGTAAGTCTTGAACCACTTACATCGGTAAGATGGAAAGCGATGTCCATTACTTTAGAATTGTCAAGCCCCTCTTTTCTGATCTTTGCAGTTGCATCAGTTTGAGCATGGAGCAAACTTGCAGAAAGACACAGCATACATACAAACAGCATTTGTTTTTTCATGATGATTAATTTTAAAATTGAAGTATAAAATACGCTTTAAATAATACAAATTCAACCGAATGCCGATGAACTATTTAAATTAGTTTCGAGTTTGGTATTTCCATAATCAAATGCTCTCCATAACAGCCGGCCGGTGTTTGGTAACCTGGTTTAAAGTTTCCTTCCAGTATTTTTTTGCTGATGAGTAAACTGCTGTGTGCAGTAAGTGAGTATCCATCAAGGCAACTGATTGCGGCATTCAATGTTTTTCCTGCTGCGTTGCTTACCTCTCCCCAAACCATGCTGCTGCTATTTTTCCTTTGCTCATCAGAAGGCCCTGCAGGCTTGGCTTTTATTTTTTTCCGGATAATGTTACGTACAAAATTGGTTCGCAACAACCAGTTAAATGCCCATTGCAATTTAAGTATCCTGTAAACTTTAGGAGCCATGCCTGTATAAGTTTCTATATTAGGTATACCGGTTGTAGTAAATGCTGTTGAAATATCACCCCAGGGAATGGTCATTACAAATAATTT
>JAYTOF010000055.1:0-3586 GCA_043747955.1 Chitinophagaceae bacterium | reverse complement strand
TTTTTTTCATTTTTTTAGTTTTAGTTAATAATATAATATCCACGGGCAGGATGTTCAGGTCCGGAGCAAAAGTTTTTTTAAATAAATAAAATGCTGTTGATGGCTATATCCCTGGGAGTAGGTAGGGTGAAAGTAAATATTAAAAATGAAAATGAAAATATTATTTTCCTCCCAATCAAAATGCTATACATCCTACTTCATAAAGCCTGTTAGCGTAGCCGTTAAAATTCCAGCCCTATTTTCATGATCCCGTTTTAGCGTCTCATTACCGGTAGCTGTAAAACAAAAATGGTTCATGAGTAAAGAACCATTAAGCAGATCATATATACCTGTAAAGCGGCCTGGTAAGGCAGGTAGGGCCACCGCCACCTTTTATACTGATATCTTCTCCTTTGTATAATATTACTTTGCAACCGGCATCTTCCAATGCTTTTTTGGTTTGGGGATTGCCCTCCACCATCAAACATACACGGGGCGCCATAGCCAGTACATTGCAACCCATCAAATCAAATTCTGCATCCGGAACTTCTACCAGTTGATACCCTCTTTGCAATAAATAATTTCTAAAAGCAATGGGCATTAAAGGACTATATACTACAGCAAGATCCCTGTCAACGGGACTCAAAATAGACATCAGGTGAAACACATCGGCGGGGCCCTTATAATGGGGCAGCGGAACAGTTATCACCTGTACGCCCAACGGCTGAAGCAATACCGTTAACTGCCTGATCCCTTCTTCATTGGTACGGTATGTATGCCCAACTGCCAGTGTTTGTTCATCAAGCCAGGCAACATCCCCTCCTTCTACAGTGCCGGGTGCGGTAATGCTGCCCAGAATTGTAATGCCATTTTTTTCAAATGCATTTTTTAATGCCGAAGGTTCATTTTTTCTGGCGGCCTTACCCATATTGCAAATGATCATTCCGCCATCCGTTGCAATGGCAGCATCACGGCAATAAATGGAATCCATGTTCACACTGTCATCCTGCGGCAAATTTAAAAGTTCAGCACCCTGGTTCCGTAAAATGGTTTCAAAAATTTTATACTCATGCATTGCAGTATTAAGATCGGGCTTACCCAGATAGTTTAACAGTTTCCAGTACTGTTCAATATGTGCATCACTGATAAAAGCCTGCTGCACATTTTTGATGAGCAGGGACCTTATTTTTCCAAATTCAGAATGACAGGTGGTATTCATTTTACAATTTTTATTTCCACTATTTTAATAAGATCATTTTTGTCTTTTATTTTTCCAAAGCATCCATATATAAAAAGGAATACCGGACATCAACAGGATAAAACCGAAATAAACAGTCTCCTGCCCTGCGCCTGTAACTATCCACAAAGAAAATAAAAAAGCCATTGATGCCAGGGCGATTGCCTGAAGCCAGCTTCCTTTAAAATATTTTTTTTCTACCTTGATAACAATATAAGCTGCAGTGGAAAAAAGATAAGGTACCAGTACCGTTAGTGTTGACAGGAGGATTAAAAATTTAAACTGGTCAGCAAGGCCTTTAGTGTAATTCATGGCCATCAGTAAAGACACCAGCACACTGCCGATCATGATACCCATAGCGGGCACACCTTTTTTATTCTTCTTACTAAATACAGGTGGAAACAGGCGGTCTTTTGAAATAGCATAAGGTACCTGGCCCTGAATGAGGATAAAACCGTTTAATGCCCCCAGCGCAGCAATGGCCACACCGGCACTAACCAGGTAACTGGCACCACTGCCCCACATTAAAACGGCAGCATCTGCAAAAGGGGTGACTGAATGCTGTAATTCTTTTGCAGGTATCATACCCATAACACTTATGCTGCTTAAAATATAAATGATGGTAGCAATTAATGTACCCAGCATGGTGGCACGGGAAATTGTTTTTACAGGATGGGCAACACTGCCTGATGGTATGGTGGCACACTCTATGCCCAGGAATGCAAAAAAGGTTAAAGTGGTAGTCGCTGTGAGGGCAGTAAGATCAGAACTACCGCTTGCATTAAATGGAATATAATTTTCAAGCTCTATAAAAAACAATCCGCCAAAAGCAATGGCCAGCAATGGAATTATTTTTAAAACAGTAGTAATTAACTGGAACTTTCCTGATGTTACAATACCCAACGTATTTAGCCAGGTAAGAAACCATATTGTTCCCAACCCGGTTGCTATGGCAGCAATGGCACTGCTGGCAAGCGCAGGAAAAAAAGTACTCAATGCGCTCACTAATGCTACTGCGATGGCAGCATTGGTGGTCCAGGTAGAAATGAGGTAACCCCATGCCACCAGGAAGCCGGCAAAATCTCCCAATCCTTCCCTTGTGTAGGCATAAGGCCCGCCATCTGCCTTTGGCATCATTTTACTGAGGTGACTGAAAATTTTTGCAAGTAAAAAAGCACCTATTGAAGAAAATATCCAGCCTATTAAACTAATACTGCCATAAGCCGCTAAAGCAGCAGGCATTAAAAAAACACCGGCGCCTATCATATTACCGGTAACAAGCGAAGTGCTTGTCCATAAACCTAATTTATTTTTTTGTAAAGATGATCCTGTCAAATGCAGTTGCTTTTTTAATTGCAGGATCAAGATACGATTTTAAAATTATCATAACTCCCCATCTGAATCTTCCTGCACTTGTCTACATTAGTCGAAATTATTAAATCAAAAAATGATTCGGGATGAAACTGACCTGGTGAATTGGACAGCAACTTAATATTTATTGTTTAAAAGTGAATATTTTTTTAACGGGATAAATCACTAATTTTATTATCGTAATCTGGCTACAGGCATTACTTATTTAACCAGAATGCCATGAAAGAAATTATAAACTGTGCTACTTATGCTGAAGGCAAACGGATAGCCGATATAAAACTCAGCGAGGTTCATCAGGTCTTAAAAGAAAATGATCAGTTTGTCTGGATCGGTTTGCATGAACCGTCAGAAGAAGTATTAAGCCTTGTACAGCGTGAATTTAAACTTCATGAGCTTGCTGTTGAAGATGCACATATGGCTCACCAGCGTCCAAAGGTGGAACAGTATGCCGATTCGATATTTGTTGTTCTGCGTACTGCACAAATGAACCAGGAACATCATGCCGAATTTGGCGAAACACATTTTTTTGTTGGTGATAATTTTATTGTTGTGGTGCGGCATGGTTCCAATGTACCTTATACCGAGGTAAGAGCCCGTTGCGAATCCACACCGGACCTGATGAAAAAAGGACAGGGATTTGTATTATATGCTGTTATGGATTTTATTGTTGACCGCTATTTTCCTGTTGTACATGAAATGGAACAGGAACTGGAATCAATTGAAACAAAGATATTCAAAGAAAAACCCAGCCGGGAAACAACTGAACAGATCTATGACCTGAAAAGGGAATTGCTGGAAGTAAAACGGGCCGTATCTCCCCTGATTGATATTTGTAACCGGCTTATGCGTTTTGATATCAAATGTATTTCGGCAGAAACAAGGCCCTACTTCAGGGATGTGTATGACCATGTGATACGTATCAATGAAATGGTTGATAATACCCGTGAACTGCTGAACAGTGCTATGGAAGCAAATTTTTCGCTTATCACTATTGCACAA
>JAYTOF010000054.1:0-12009 GCA_043747955.1 Chitinophagaceae bacterium | reverse complement strand
AGCTGATAAAAAAAGTGGAAGATACCGGAGCCCATGGATTGGAACTTAATTTTGGTTGTCCGCATGGCATGACGGAAAGAGGCATGGGTGCTGCTGTTGGGCAGGATCCGGAAATTGCCAGGATGGTGGTGGAGTGGGTGATGGAAGCTGCTCATATTCCGGTGATAACAAAACTTACTCCCAATGTACATTCACCAGTTCCAACTGGTAAAGCTTGTGTAGAAGCGGGAACCAATGCCTTGTCTTTAATTAATACTATTCAATCGATAACCGGTATTGATTTGGATACGCTTGTCCCAAATCCTTATGTGGCTGGTAAATCAGTATTTGGTGGTTATTGCGGCCCGGCTGTAAAACCCATTGCATTAAAAATGTTAACCACCATTGCTCAGGATGCAACTACATCAAAAGTCCCCGTTTCGGGTATTGGCGGAGTAAGTACTTGGCGAGATGCAGTTGAGTTTATGTTATTGGGCGCAAGTAATGTGCAAGTTTGTACAGCAGCCATGAACCACGGTTTCCGCATTATCGAAGACATGTGTGAAGGATTGAATAACTGGATGGATGATAAAGGATTTAAAACTTTAGAAGATTTTATCGGAAAATCTGTTGAAAAAATTACACATTGGGAAGAGCTGGATATCAATTATCATCACATTGCCAAAATAAACCCCGATAAATGTATCCACTGCGGACTTTGTTATATCGCCTGCGAAGATGCATCACATCAATCTATCAATTTGGAATATGGAAAACCATATAACAATTATACCATTAAAGAAGATGAATGTGTTGGCTGTAATTTATGTCAGCTTGTTTGTCCGGTTACTGATTGTATAACTATGGAGGTGCAGCGTGTTGCACCGGAATACCTTAACTGGAAAGAATTTCAGAAAAGAGGCCTTCCGCTGAATGACCATTGATGTGCATAAATATGTGCTAAACAGGTGCACAACAAGCCACTCAGAAATTTGGAAAACAGTTGATATACAATGTACTTTTATCGTCCAATTATGAGGTTAAGGTCAGTCAAAAGATGGAAGTCCATAAAAAGATGAAAGTCTTTCAGTTGAGGGAAACCAATTAAGCGGAAGCATCGGGTTAGTAAGATTACGAAGTAAGCAATTATGAAGTAAGAGACAAACCTGATGCTTTTTTTATGCCCTTATTTTTTACAGCACCCCTGCCAGTTCAAGGCTCCGTTTGCTTATCTTTTTATATTCCACTGTTTCAATGATTGCTTCCGGACAAAGGATTAATGATACCCCTTCCTGCTTCCACCAATCCGTTTCGAATAATTTTTCAACATGAATTACGGCAATAAGCCAGCTATATTTAAATTCATTGTGCCATTCTTCAATCCATTCAAACTCATCTTTATTTATTTTATTTAAATCATCTGTGCTGATAAAAACTTTTAAATAATAATCATTGCTTAATACAGTATCGGTTTGATGATAGATCTTTTTATACTCGTACCTGTAATTGTAACCAAGTGCTGATATATCACTCAGTACTGCAGATGCAGTAGGAAAAGCGCCGGCACCTTTACCTTTAAAAAAATGCTCATCAGCAAAAGTGCTTTCGGTTGTAAGCGCATTAAACTCATTTTGTACATGATACAGGTTGTCAATAGCCGTTATAAACTGCGGTAAAACAAATGCAGCGAGCCTGCCATTCTCTAATTTCTTTGCTGTGGCTACCAATTTAATAGCTTGTTTTTTTTCTTTAGCTAAAATGGCATCAGGCAAAGAAATGTTTTCAATACCAGTAAAAATAAAACCGGTTGGTTTTGAAATTACACCAAAGGAGTGCGCCAGTAAAATACTCAGTTTATTGGCGGCATCAAATCCGCCAGTATCCAGTTTGGGATTGCTTTCGGCAAAACCCAGCTGCTGCGCTAATGATAAAGCTGCTTTAAATTCCAATTGTTCTTCCAGTATTTTGGTCAGGATAAAATTGGTGGAACCGTTTATGATTCCCCTGATAGATTTTAAAAGATCATTATCGTAATATTCTTCCAGGTTACGAACGATGGGCATACTGGCACAGCAGGCAGCTTCATATAAAAGTGCTGTTTTGTTTTCCTGCTGTAGTTGCAATAGCTCTTCAAAATGTTCAGCGATCATTTTTTTATTGGCACTAACCACTGCCTTTCCTTTCTGCAAAGCTGTTTTTACAATTTCAAAGGCGGCATCTGAATCATCGATCAGTTCAACAACAACATTAATGTTTTCATCGTTAAGAATTACTGATGCATCAGTTGTAAAATTTTCTGCTGATATACTTCTTTTTTTATCTGCATTTTTTATTACTATTTTTTTAATTGATGCCTGTAAGGTAGGTGTGCTGTTCAATACATCATAGAGGCCTTTGCCTACAACACCAAATCCAAAGAGTCCGATATTTAATTGCTTTCCTGTTGACATAATTATCTGTTTATTACAGCAGCATTGTTTTTAGTGCTGTACTTTTTAAGAAAATTGAGGATGACATATTCTATCTGTGAAAACTCTAAAAGGAATCCATCATGCCCGTAATTTGAATGAATGATATTTAATTCAGCTCCGGGTATATGCTCAGCTAAAAATTCCTGTTCCGTATATGGGAAAAGTATATCCGAGCTTATTCCGATCACCAATGTTTTGGCCCTTATATTTTTTAAAGCAAATTGAATAGATCTTCTGCCCCGGCCAATATTATGCGAATCCATACTTTTACTCAAAAAATAATAACTGAATGCATTAAAACGCCTTGCCAGTTTTTCTCCCTGGTATCGCTGGTATGATTCGCTTTTAAAATCCTGGAAGACCAAATTATCATCTTCAGATTGTGCTGCCTGGTACGTTTCATAATTGCGATAAGACAAAAGCGCTATGCTCCTGGCAGCTTTCATTCCACTCATTCCGGCATATTCATTTTTTTCTATCCAGGTTTCATCAGTTTCAATACATATCCGCTGCGATGCATTAAATGCAATTGCCCATGGCGAGTGTACAGCATTGGTTGCAATTGGAATGATATATTCGAAAATATCCGGTTCAGTTGCGGCCCATTCCAGCAATTGTTGCCCACCCATTGAACCTCCGATACCGGTATGGATCTTATCAATTCTTAAAAAGCTTTTCAGCTTTTGATAAGCCGCAACCATATCCTTAATGGTAAACAATGGAAAGTTGTGATAGAACTCCGAATTATCCAACGGGCTGGTACTGCCATAACTACTTCCCGGCATGTTTACACAAATAATAAAATGTTCATCGGGATTAAATAATTGACCATGACCGATTAAACCGGGCCACCACTCAGAAGCGTCACTGTTTGCAGTCAATGCATGAAAAACCCAAACTGCATTGTCTTTTGATTCGTTCAGCTCACCAAGTGTAGTATAAGCCAAATGGAAGCCGGGTAATGATTTACCCGACTCCAGATGGAATGTATCTTTATAGTTAAATATTTTCAACATGATCTTTATGCTACAAGTTCAGCTGTAAAAACTTTTGTAAATGCCTGTTCAAAATCGGCTTTAATATCCTCAATATGTTCAATGCCTACACTGATCCTGACCTGGTTTGGTGCTACACCTGCAGCTTCCTGTTCTGCTGCACTTAATTGCTCATGCGTAGTAGAGGCAGGATGTATAGCTAAAGTTTTAGCATCACCAACATTGGCTAAATGGCTAACAAGTTCCAGGCTGTTAATAAATTTACTGGCATTTTCTTTGCCTCCTTTTACCCCAAAATTTAATACGCCGCCAAAACCATTTGTGAGATATTGCTTTGCAAGTGTATTATAAGGACTGCTTTTTAATCCAGGGTAAATAACAAAATCAACCTGTGGATGTTCCTGCAGCCATTCTGCTAAGGCTAATGCATTATCAACATGGCGTTGCACCCTTAATGATAAAGTTTCTAATCCCTGTAATAATAAAAATGAATTGAATGGACTTTGACTGGAACCGAAATCCCGTAAACCTTCCACCCTTGCCCTGATGATGAATGCAATATTGGGAAGTCCCAATGGATTGCCTTCTCCAAAAACATCCCAGAATTTTAGACCATGATAGCCTTCACTTGGCTCTGTAAATTGCGGGAATTTACCATTGCCCCAATTATAATTTCCTCCGTCAACTATAACACCTCCAATAGTTGTGCCATGTCCGCCAATCCATTTAGTGGCAGATTCAACAACAATATTTGCACCATGTTCCAGCGGACGGAAAAGATAACCACCGGCTCCAAAAGTGTTATCAACTATGAGTGGCAGATCATATTCTTTTGCCAGATCAGCAAACTTTTTAAAGTCAGGAATATTTAAACGGGGGTTACCAATGGTTTCCAGGTAAATGGCTTTGGTATTTTTGTCTATCAGCGGAACAAAAGTTTCCACATCATCACCATTTGCAAAACGTACTTCAATACCCAGTCTCTTAAAGGCAACTTTAAACTGGTTGTGTGTGCCTCCGTATAAAAATGAAGTGCTGATGAAATTATCGCCGGCCTGTAAAATATTATTCAGTGCCAGAAATTGTGCTGCCTGTCCGGATGATGTAGCCAATGCCGCAACACCACCTTCAAGTGCCGCAATGCGCTTTTCAAATACATCCGAAGTTGGATTCATAATACGGGTATAAATATTTCCAAACTCTTTTAATCCAAACAGATTGGCAGCGTGATCGCTGTTATTAAATCCATAAGAAGTAGTTTGATAAATAGGTACCGCCCTTGAATGGGTGGTCGGATCAATCTGTTGTCCGGCATGTAATTGTAATGTTTCAAAATGTAAAGTGCTCATAAAAATATATTTGAATGTTAATAAATAGAATCAGTTATTGTGTTTTAAACTAAAACGAAAAGTTGGGAAGCCTTTGCAGGATGATATGTAGAGTATGTTGCCTTACGGCATACAATAGAAACAACAGATAGCAGATTTTACTGCCGGGGAATTTTTAATTTGTATCGTTTCTGTTATGTTCATGTAATATACACTGCAATAATAAATCATCTTATAATCACTTACCAAAAATAATAGTTTAATTAATTGTTAATGCTTCTTCCTTAACAGTAACAGTTGAAGTACTTTTTGTAAAAGCCTGTTCCAGGTCGGCAATTAAATCTTCTGCTTCTTCCAGTCCAACACTGAGCCGGATAAGACTGTCAGCTACACCGGCAGCCCTTCGCTTTTCAGCCGGAATACTTTTATGCGTCATTTGCGCCGGGTGACAAAGAAGACTTTTTACACCACCTAAACTTTCGGCAAGTTTAAAATAGTTAGTACACGTAACAAATGCAGTAGCAGCTTCTTCGGTATCATTTTTTAAGGTGAAAGAAACAATACCGCCAAATCCTTTACTTTGTTTTTTTGCAATGTCGTGATTAAGATGTGTTTTTAATCCGGGATAAAAAACTTTATCAACTTCGGGATTTGTTTCCAGGTATTCAGCAACCACCTGTGCATTGCGGCAATGCTGTTGCACACGCAGGTGCAGGGTTTCAATACCACGGATAACCAGCCAGCTATCAAACGGAGCCAGTATTGCGCCGCTTGCATTTTGTATGAATTTAATTTTTTCGCCCAACTCTTTTTCTTTGGCAACTACAAGGCCGGCAATTAAATCGCTGTGTCCACCTAAGTATTTTGTAGCACTGTGAATTACAAGATCAGCTCCCAGCGAAAGAGGCTGTTGTAAGGCGGGTGATGCAAAAGTATTATCCACGCAAAGTAAACAGGCATTGGCTTTGGCAATTTTTGCAAGGGCTTCAATATCGCTTACTTTTAAAGTTGGATTGGTTGGTGTTTCCAGCCAGATCAGTTTGGTGCGGGGTGTGATGGCATTAAAAACATTAGACGCATCAGTAGTATCAACATAGTTTACCGTGATGCCAAACTTTTCATAAATATGTGTAAAGAGACGGAATGCCCCGCCATAAATATCATCAACGGCCAGAATTTCATCACCGGATTTTAATAATTTAACGACGGCATCAATGGCTGCAAGCCCGCTGCCAAATGCTATACCAACGGTTCCTTTTTCCAGTTGTGCAATGATAGTTTCCAATGTGCCCCTGGTAGGGTTATTGCTCCGGGCATAATCATAACCTTTGTTTATACCCGGTGCATCCTGCACGTAAGTACTGGTTTGATAAATAGGAACACTGATTGCCCCCGTTAAAGGATCTACCGGAATACTGTGGATCAGTTCTGTTGCGTTGCTCATCTTTGTGGTTTTTTGCCTCCTCCATTTCTATCGAAAGAGGGAAGAAGTGATTAAATAATAATTATGTTTAATCACTTAACAAGTGAGCAACCTTACCGGGGGAGCATAAAAAAAGCTCATCCGGTAAATCAGATGAGCTTTAAATATGTTATAATATTTTTTTAAGCTTTGGATCTGACTTATCTGTCCCGCAGTTAACGAGATGGAATTGGCACCTTTTCTTATTGTCATCCTGAGCTTGTCGAAGGATTATAATAAAATAGGTTGTCAAGGCTTCATCGGGCCATTACCCTCTGCCTTTCTTGATAAGTGATATTAAAGAACTGAAACAAAGATAAGGGTGGAAAATTCAAAATTCCAAATAAAAAATAAAAATATTTTTTTAATTTTACTTAAACCCTTTACTGTAAAGGGTTTAAAGCGAAAATTATTTTACATTTTTTGTCATCCATTCGGCCTGTGAGCTGGCAGACTGTTCGAAAATAACCTGTTCTGCAATTTTTTCCTGTCCTTTTATGATTGATTTAGTAACCATACTGTGTTCAATAACTTCATCTTCTTTCATGCCGAGTATTTTCATTAAAGGTATCAGCTTTTCGCTGCCAAAATGTTTAAACAATGGTTCATCCATGGCGCTGTAAACAGGTATATTTTTACAGCCCCAGTTTTTAATCAATTCTAATTCTTTTGTATGCAGTGGGTAATGTTCAACAAATACAGGGGTCTTATTTTCGAGTTTTCCGCCATGCAGGAAATGTGATTCGGTGATACGGTTTTCATCAAGTCCCTGTTGCCCGAAAAATTCTTTAAAGGTAACCGCGGTATTGGCAAACCAACAGATGAATATATGGTTTGGTTCTTTCTTTGCCAATTCAGCACAGGCGCTCATTTTAGCAGCAGTGGTTACATAGGCCCTGTCAATAAAAACATGGTTTTCTGAAGTTTCATCTTTCTTTCCAAATAAATTAAACAGCATATATAAATTTGAAGTACAAATTTACAGAACAAAGTTTCCCTCAACAAATCATCGTTCATATTGTTTGTATCTTTGGGATACATATTTACAAATGGCGAAAGTAAAAAAAGCTTCTTCAGAAGATATAATTGATAAAGAATTTATAGAGGTATTTGGAGCAAGGGAACACAACCTTAAGAATATTGATATTAAAATTCCCAAGAACAAATTAGTGGTTTTTACCGGTGTAAGTGGCAGTGGAAAGTCATCATTGGCATTTGATACCATTTATAATGAAGGGCAACGTCGTTATATGGAAAGCTTTAGTGCCTATGCCCGGCAGTTTGTTGGAGATATGGAAAGGCCTGATGTTGATAAAATAACCGGTCTTTCTCCTGTAATTTCAATCGAACAAAAAACTACCAACAAAAATCCCAGGAGCACAGTGGGTACCGTTACGGAAATCTATGATTTTCTGCGTTTGCTGTATGCAAGGGTGGGAGAGGCTTACAGTTACAACACCGGAAAGAAAATGGTAAAGTTCAGTGAAGAAGAAATAGTGAGTAATATTTTTGAAAAATTTGAAGATAAAAAAATTACGCTACTGGCGCCATTGGTTAGAGGAAGAAAAGGACATTACCGCGAACTGTTTGAAGACATCCGAAAGAAAGGGTATTTAAAAGTAAGAGTAGATGGCGAAGTGATGGATCTGAAACCGAGGATGCAGATTGACCGTTATAAAATTCATGATATTGAACTGGTGGTTGACCGGTTAGCTGTTACTGATGAAATGAGATTCAGGGTAAGCCAGAGTGTACAAAAAACTTTACAGTTGGGTAAGGACCTGATGTTTCTCTTAATTAATGAAGATGATAAAGTGGTTCAATACAGCAAGCAACTGATGTGTGATGAAACGGGTATCAGTTATGAAGAACCTTCACCCAATGCATTTTCGTTTAACTCACCTTATGGTGCATGCCCTGTGTGCAGGGGTTTGGGAAATGTGTTTACTATTGATATGGAAACGGTGTTACCTGATACATCAATAAGCGTAACTGATGGCGGGATAGTTCCTTTGGGCGAAGAAAGAGATGCCAGTGTTTTTCATCAGGTTGTTGCTTTTGCTAAAAAATATAAAATAAACTTAGACAAACCAATAAAGGATTTGCCAAAGACACAGCTTGATTTACTTTTATATGGTGATCAAAGTATAAATCCGGATCTGGAACTTGATATGAGTGATGAATCTGTTCCCGAAGTGTATACAGGCAGTTATGAAGGAATTATTCCGATGCTTAAGCGATGGTTCAGTTCTTCCCAGAGCTCGGAAATGCTGCGGGGCTGGGTTGAAAAATATATGGAGCTGGCGCTATGCACTTCATGTAATGGTGCAAGATTAAAAAAAGAAAGTCTTTGGTTTAAAATTGATAAAAGAAATATTGCCGAGCTGTGTAGTTTAAATTTAGATAACCTGGCTGCCTGGTTTGATGGACTTGAATTGCGGATGAGTGATAAACAAAACATCATTGCCAAAGATGTTTTAAAAGAAATAAGAGAACGGCTTCAGTTCTTATTGGATGTTGGGCTTACTTATCTTTCTTTAAACCGGCCTTCTAAAAGCCTTAGTGGTGGCGAGTCTCAGCGGATTAGATTAGCCACTCAAATCGGTTCTCAGTTACAGGGCATTACTTATATTTTAGATGAGCCTAGTATCGGATTGCATCAAAGAGATAACCAGCGATTGATTGCCGCATTGCAAAATTTAAGAGATATTGGTAACAGTATTTTAGTAGTAGAACATGATAAGGATATCATGCTTGCATCTGATTACTTAGTTGATATTGGCCCCAGGGCAGGTAAACATGGTGGCGAAATCGTTGCCATTGGAACACCAAAAACGATTTTGGATTCTAATTCTGAAACAGCACAGTATTTATTGGGAACAAAAAGCATTGCAGTACCAAAAGTGCGCAGAAAGGGTAATGGGAAATTTATTGAGTTAACAGGTGTGAAAGGGAATAATTTAAGAGACGTACAGGTAAAATTTCCATTGGGTAAATTAATACTGGTTACCGGGGTAAGCGGAAGCGGTAAGTCTACGCTGGTAAATGAAACACTGTATCCTTTACTAAGTAAGTTTTGTTATAACTCAAAAGCAAATCCTTTGGCGTATAGATCTGTTAACGGATTGGAACATATTGATAAAGTAATAGAGATTGACCAGAGCCCGATTGGCAGAACACCAAGGAGTAATCCGGCAACTTACTGCGGTTTCTTTACAGATATCAGAACTTTATATGCATTAGTACCCGAAGCTAAGATCAGGGGTTATAAGGCCGGCCGGTTTTCATTCAATGTAAAAAGCGGCAGGTGTGATGTTTGTGAAGGCGGTGGCATGCGGGTAATTGAAATGAATTTTTTACCTGATGTACATGTACACTGTGAAAAATGCAATGGCAAACGCTACAACAGGGAAACATTGGAAATTCGTTACAAAGGAAGATCAATCAGTGATGTACTGGATATGACCGTTGATGAAGCCGTTGAATTTTTCCAGGCCGTACCCTATATCTACCGTAAAGTAAAAGTATTGCAGGATGTTGGCCTGGGATATATAACCCTTGGACAAAGTGCTGTAACGCTAAGCGGCGGTGAGGCTCAGCGTGTAAAACTTTCTACCGAGTTGGGGAAAAAAGATACGGGTAAAACTTTTTATATCCTGGATGAACCAACTACAGGACTGCATTTTCAGGATATTCAGCATTTACTGGAAGTTATTAATAAATTGGTTGACCGGGGTAATACCGTGCTGGTTATTGAGCATAATATGGATGTGATCAAAGTTGCTGATCATATTATTGATATTGGCCCCGAAGGAGGTGATGGTGGCGGTTTGGTTTTATTTGAAGGGGTGCCAGAAGATCTTATTAAAGTAAAAGAAAGTTTTACCGGAAATTATTTAAAGGCTGAATTAAAATAAAAAAAATCCACGTCTCATAAACATGGATTTGAATTTACAAAAGCGTAAGAGATATCAATGAAATTTTAAAATTGTGGTTTCAGGGGTAATCTTTAGATATTAAAATATCTATAGCTATCCATGGGGGTTAAACTTCTATTGTATCACAATACACTTAAAAATGTATATTATTTTACCTGAATAATTGAATTACCAGTAACAGACAAGTTGTAAAAATTACTGCAGCTTTGTATGTTTTTGGATTTAGTTGAAAATTATTACTCATAACATTTATTTTATTTAGGGTTTAATAAACAGCGGGGCACCTTGTTTGTCTTGCGGCACTTCTTGCGAATGCACTTTCATATATCGGCCCTAATCGAATTCCGACTTTTAATACCAGTGAAATATAGGTATCTGCATCTTTGGTATCACCTCTTTGTGTACCGGCTGGGTACCTTGTCATTCCCGGGAAAATAATGCCAACAGCTTTATCGGATAATTTGTATGCCAATGATGCTTCCTGTGATGACAGGTATTTTGTATAATTGGCAGGGTCAATATAATTTTTACTTACATCATCGATATAATCAGTAAATGTTTTTCTATACAGCAGTTCTGCGCTCACAGTGATCCTGTCTGAAGCAAAATATTTTATACCGCCTCCATAAGGAATATTCAACTGTGTTAATTTATAGGGTTTACTGTAGGGGTATTCCGGCATACCCTGCCCTTCTAAGCGTAATGGGTGAAGGTAGTACCAGCTTTTATTTCCGGCACCATCTGTAAGAGATCCTTTTGGATTAAAATGGAACATACCAACACCTGCCAGTACATAGGGCCTGAGTCTTGGTTCATAATCGGCATTTTTATAAAGAAACATGGTTGGAAATACTTCCAGTGCAACATATCCTTCAAAAATATTGGTTTTAAAATCGAGATTTCTTTGTTTGCGCCAGAGTTCGTCAATACCGGTTGTATTTATGATCGCATCATCCCCTTCCAGGTAAGTAATATCAGCAGCAACCCTCAAGCCAATCCAGTTTTTCGGATACATGGTTATAAAAGCACCCTTCATAAATTTTGTAAACTCAAAATTAATATCCTTTAAATTATTTGTTCCTTTACCTGAATTGCCACCCAAATCGCCTAAAAAGAAACTTGGACCGAAATTGAAACCTACTTCCCATTTAACTTTTTCGCCAAAAAGTAATGCCTGTGAATATGAATTGGTGAGAATGGTGAAACTGAAGAGAAGGAGTATCATACTCTTTCCCAAAAACTTTTGTATAAATGGTTTCATTCGAAATCAGGTTTAGTCTTTCTATAGATAATTGGATATTAGTTGCAGTTGTAAATATCACCCCGGGTAAGTATAAAGCGGATAAAATTCAAAACCACAATTTTTAAAACGGTAATTTTATCCTGTTATTGCCCCCTGAGGTGAATTATTTCTTTAAGGTCATTTCTATATGAGGTATCCCGTCTTCAAGATACGCTTCGCTGCTCCGGTTAAAACCAAACGATTCATAGAATTTAATTAAGTAAACCTGGGCACTGACCTTTATTCCTGAACAATTGAATTCGCTGTAGGCTTTACTGATGCTGACCTCCATCAGGAGCTTGCCGGTGCCTGTTTTGCGGTATAAGGGAGCAGTAACTACCCTGCCAATTCTGGCAGTTTTAAAAGGGATGTCGGGAGGGATGATACGGGTATAAGCCACCAGGGTTTCCCCATCCCAGCCACAAAGATGTAGTGACCGCTGGTCTTTATTATCAGCATCCTGGTAAACACATTTCTGTTCAACTACAAATACTTCATTTCTTAACTGCATAATAGCATACAGTTCAGCTGTAGTCAGTGATTCAAATTTTTTA
>JAYTOF010000053.1:0-3515 GCA_043747955.1 Chitinophagaceae bacterium | reverse complement strand
TACTTTTAAATGCATCTCTTCCATAAACTCACGTTGCAGGCATTCCCGTGTGCCTTCGCCAAACTCCAAACCGCCACCCGGGAATTTGGTTATATAAGCACCCCGTATAAATTCATCGCTAATCAAAATCTGCCGGTTTTCATTTATTAAAATGCCATAAACCCTGATGTTGAACATGCTGATCATCTTTTGATTCGTTTTGCATAATTCCAGATTACAAAACCAAGGATGATAATAGAAAGTATAACCGGTAACCAAAAAGCCATATGGCTTTCTTTATACGGAATGGGTACATTCATCCCATAAATACTGGCAATTAAAACCGGTACGCTTAAGAAGATAGTAAGTGTGGTCAATCGTTTTAAAACATCATTCTGATTATTGCTGATGATGCTGGCAAAGGCGTCCAGCGTGCTGTTGAGGATATTTGTATACGTGTTTGCCATTTCCAAAGCCTGCGAAGTTTCAACAATCAGATCTTCCAGCATATCCCTTTCTTCTTCATTTAACTTTAAAATATTGGTGCGGCTTATCTTCATCATCAGCAACTCGTTGCTGCGTAATGCGGTAAGAAAATACACAAAGCTTTTTTGAATACGCATCAGTTGCAGCAACTCTTCATTCCGGTTGCTGTCGTACAGTTTTTGTTCCAGGCTGTTGCGGCGGGTATTAATCTCTTTTAAATAATCCTGGAAGTTTGTGGTTATCTTTTCAAATATTTTAAGCACCATCATATTCATCCTGTCGGGGTTGCGGTGCTGAAAACTGTTCAGGAATTTTTTGATGGCTTCATTCTCAAATGAATTAACCGTAACAATCTGGTTATGTGTTAGAATAATACAAATGGGGATGGTTATATAAAATGAATCACTGAGGTTAAATGAATTGTTTTCGGTTGGTGTTTTTATTACAATGAGTTTTACATCATCTTCAATTTCGTAGCGGCTGCGTTCATCTATATCCAGTGAATCTTTTAAAAAATCAATGGGGATGTTCATGGTTTCACTCAGCTCACTGAATTCTTCCTGCTTCAATGGCGGCAGCACGTTTACCCAAACAGCCTGTTCGGCTTTATCAATGGCAACGGTTTTTTGGTCGGTATTTTTAAAGTACTGGATCATGGGGTTTCAACGGGTTTTTGAATACTTTGTAAATGATGTTCGGTATGAAAAATGGTAAAATAACAAAGCTCTCTTAATGTAATGCGGCCCAGCAGCGGGTGTTTTACCAGGTAGTTGTCTAAATCTTTTTCAGATCTGTTATTGGTTAATGCTTTAATAAATTTACAGGTTGCTTTATTCCAGTTGGCCAGTAATTTTTCTTTACCGTATTTAATTTCAATGGGTTTAGGAACAAACCTGCCGCTGGCCCGGCCACCGGCACTTAGCTTTGTATAATATTTATCTTTTAATTCATCAAAAGTTCTCGATGCCCGGTTGGGTGTTCCCGTAATCCATCTTACTAAAAATTTAGGAAGCCAGTATGCCAGCGAACTCATGTTGGTAGAAATAATAAGGTGCTGTATATTTTCAGCTGCCGACCATTTATTTTCCGGCCTTTTAAAAAGTACGGTTTCATCAATGCCGGCACAGGTTTCTGAAAACCGGTTATATATTTTTTCTGTAGCAGTTATAATTTCTGTTTTTGTCATATTTCAATTTCGCCTTTGTACACCAGTTCTGCAGGCCCGCAGAGCCAGATATTATCGAAATGCTCATCATCTATTTTATTATACTCAACACTGAGGCGGCCGCCAGGTGTTTTTACTTCAACGCGGTTAAATCCATTTTCGTTGTGTGCATTCAGTAATGCCGATGCTGTTACGCCGGTGCCGCAGCTCAGGGTTTCGTCCTCTACACCACGTTCGTAGGTGCGTACAAAAATGCCATCCTCATCCGTTGTTTCTACAAAATTAATATTGATTCCTTCTTTCTCAAAGTGTTTACTGTAGCGTATTTCACGGCCGGTTGTTACCACATCTATATCTTCTACATTAGTTGCAAATTTTACAAAATGCGGCGATCCGGTATTCAGTATGGCATGGCCCGAATGATAATCTACTTTATTTACATCCTGCATTTTTAAGCGAACAATACCCTGCATATCAATATCTGCTTCGTGTTTGCCATCAATGGCCATAAACTGATAAATACTTTTGTGCATGCCCTGGCTTTTGGCAAATTGTACCAGGCAACGCCCCCCATTACCACACATGCTGCTTTCGTTACCATCGGCATTAAAATAAATCATTTCAAAATCCAGTTCGGGATGATTGTTCAGTAACATTAAACCATCGGCACCAACACCAAACCTGCGGTTGCAGATATGTTTTACCTGCGTTGGGGTAAGGGTATCGTATTGATGATTTCTGTTTTCCAGAATTACAAAATCGTTGCCGGTACCCTGGTATTTAAAAAATTCTATTTTCATTTTATATGGTTGATTCTGATATAACCTGTAAAGATTGCTTAATTAAATTTTCAACAGCCAGTGCGCCATTGGCCGAAAATTCCTTGCTGATGCGGTTGGCAACAATCGCACTCAGGCTCAGGCAATGATGCCCCAATGCATTTCCCAATCCATAAATAGCAGATGTTTCCATTTCAAAATTAGTTATTCGGTAATTGCCAAAACTAAAATTTGTGAGGTTATCAATCAGCATCGGGTAACCCAGCCCCAACCTAAGTATCCGGCCCTGCGGGCCATAAAAACCCGGACAGGTTACGGTGATGCCGTGATGATAATCTTTTGTAAAATGTTTTATCAATGAAGCGCCTGCCATATTTATGTATGGAGAAACCTTGCCGGAATTAAGTTGGGTATGCGTACTGAAAGCCTGTAAGATCTGATTTTCTTCTTCATTATTTTCCAACCGGTAAAAGTGCATCAGGTTATCAAGGCCAAGCCCGTGGGTGCTTGCAACAAAACTATCAACCGGTATATCTTTTTGTAAAGAACCGGATGTGCCAAGGCGTATAATATGTAAGCGGGTAAGTTCGTGTTTAATAAACCTGCTTTCAAAATCAATATTTACCAGGGCATCCAGTTCGTTCAGCACAATATCAATATTATCAGTGCCAATACCCGTAGAAATTACGGTCAATCTTTTGCCATTATAGAAGCCTGTATGCGTCACAAACTCACGATGTGCTGCTTTGTGTTGTATGCTCGAAAAATGTTGCGAAACCTCGCTTACTCGATTCGTGTCGCCTACAAAAATAATATCTTCTGCGATTTGGTCGGGACGCAAATGCAAGTGATAAATCGTACCATCAGGGTTTATAATGAGTTCAGAATCAAGGAAATAGGTCATATTAAATAGTCGTAAGTCTGTAAGTCACAAGTCAGTAAGTCGAATTATAGATTGTTTCAATTAAAGAACTTGTTAATTCGTTGGATAATGAAAGAACTTAAAATTATGTATTTTTTCCCAATCAAAAACCCAATCCATTTGGAAGGAATCGTTGATAAATTTCTCAGCATTAAATGTTGGAATAGTCGTATCGTCGTTTTTG
>JAYTOF010000052.1:0-6653 GCA_043747955.1 Chitinophagaceae bacterium | reverse complement strand
CTGACCGTGGGTTTAGCCCCATTTGCTGGGCTATTTCTTTATATGTAAGATCGGAACAGGCTAATTTCAGAAACTGTAGCTCCTGGTCTGTTAACATAGATTTTTGCAAACTGTTGTTGCCTTCAGGATTATTCCTGAACAGGTTTACCAATTTCCCCGTGGCATGATTGGAATAATAATAGCCTGAATGCACAACCGATTCTATGGCGAATTTTAATTCTGACGGGTAGATATCCTTTTTCATAAATCCCTTCACCCCGGCTTGGAGCAGACGTATAAGGGAAAGTTCAGAATCATACATGGTGAGCATCAGCACCTGCACCTGTGGTACATTCTTTTGCAACCATCCGGCTGTTTCAAAGCCATCCATATCCGGCATATTCAGGTCAAGTATTGCCACATCCGGTACCAACCCTGCGGCCATACTTTCTGTTAGTTCCCGGCCGGTGCCTGACTGATGGATGACCCTGCAGTTACCAAAACTATCAATCAGTGAAGCCAGTGCATTGCGCAGCAGCACATGATCATCAGCCATCGAAATTTTTATAATATTGTTCTTTTCCATAACTATTCGAATGGGATATTGAAAGAAAGAACGGTTCCTTTACCCGGTCGGCTGCTGATGTTCATTTCACCCTTTAGTACCTTAATCCTTGTTTCCATATTCTTCAGGCCGGCATGATGGTTAGCACTGGATAGTTCGGTATCAAAGCCCATACCATCATCGCTGATGGTAATATTTAATTTTACTGTATTGTAATGCAACACTAGTCTGGCATTATCTGCTTCCGCATGTTTAATGATATTATTAAAAGATTCCTGTATAATACGAAAAATTATCAGTTCTTTTTGATTGTCCATAAACAGAGGGGTTCCTGTTAATTCGTAGTCTAAAGTGAACAAACCCGCCTGGCGAATACGCTGAAGTTCATCTTCAATGGCTTTTAGCAACCCATGCTGAATAATAATATCGGCATTCAGGCTTTTGGAAATATCGCTGAGATCGGCAATGGAATTGGTAAGAAGGTGGATGGAGGTATCCACTTTTTCATTGGAAGCTTTTTTGTCGTTCCATTCAAGTGTGTGCAGGTGCAGTTTGGCAAGGGTAAGGGAGAGACTGATGTTATCATGAATCTCCCGGGAGATATGCTGAAAGGTTTGTTCCTGTATTTCAAGTTGTGTATTCAGCACTTCTTTTTCATGGTCTTGTTTTATTTGCAGGATATCTTTTTCAAACCCCTGTTGTTTTTTACGGTATAGATATAATATAAAGACCATAAAAGCCACCATGAAAACAATAAGCCCCGAGACCACTACAAAGAAAACAACTATATCGTAAGGGTTTTTTTGCATAAGAAAGCTTTTATTAGAAAAATAAAATTTACGGCGAACGGAATATAATAAAAGACGGCATCGAATATATGCCTTGATTCATACTGAATATTTATAAAATATTTGTTTAAAAGATAATACGGGATAGAAACCAGTGAATAAAAGAAAATACCGGTAACAATCCAGTATGATGGCCTGTGGGTTAGCGGAAGTAGAGAATTAGTTTTGAATAATTGTAAAAAGTAAAAAATACAGGGGAACAGCAGAAAAATAAATTCAATTGTTCCGGCCATATAGGATATATAATTGTAACGGTTTGTAACAAAACTAAATCTGGTAGTAAGAAAAACTATAATTATCGCACTAAATATTAAAGTAAGACCTGTTAATATATTTTTTATTTTGTCTCCTTTCAATATTTTCCTGAAATAATGAAAATATACCAGCAATTCAACAAAAGCTACAAGAGTATTTGTCGTGCTGATAAAGTCGGAATTAAATTTTTTAGTAGTAGATGTGTTAGACATAAAAAACAAATCTGCCAGAAGAATACAAAAATCAAATGCGATGTAAGCAATAAAAAGCTGCCCTGCTTTATCTTTTCTTACATACACCAGACCAATGATAAGTGCTGTAAACTCTGCACAGAGCATCAGCAATTCAGAATAGTAAGTCCTTTGTAATTGTTCTATAATTTTACTAAAATCCATTTACAAGTATTATCACTACTAAGTTAAACATCGCAAAACGAAAAGAGTAAAACAGCTTGTCAGAGAAAAACGTCAAAAAATGTTTTTTTCCTGAATGTTATTCCGAAAAACAACAGCAATTTTGAACAAAGCAGTTTTTTTAACGGAGCCAGAGAGGCGCTAACCGCTGTATTTTTTTCTTTTGGCAGGGTCTTCTCTTTCGTAACGGATAGATACTACAAATACCTTGTCGTCTTCAATTTCATAAATTGCCATGATGGGGAACCTGTCAAGTAATATACGGCGGTATCTTTTTTTACTGTCAATAAATCGATAGTAAAGGGCGCCTTTTGATATTTCGGCATAAGATCTTTCCAGCGATTCTATAAATGCAAAACCCAGACCTCCCTGTTTTTCTCCTAGTCTTCAAAAATCCGGTGTCTTTCAATAATTGCCTCGTCCTGGGTAAGTATTGTATAAATCATTACTTGCCCTGTTTTGCTGTCATGCTGCTTTTAGCGGACGGCCAGTCATGCACCTTGCTTTGTCCACTGCGCCTCTTTTTTGTCCGGGTTACTAATTCTGCCACATCGCTTTCAGTTAAAACGGGCTTATTATATTCCCTTACAAGAGCATAAATCATTTGTAGCAGTTTATCATCGCCGGTATCAATATACCTATGGAGTATTTCTTTTATAGCCAGGGTAATCATATTAATAGCTTTTTACAAATTTACTTTTATAATTGAGAGTTCAGCGCTTTCAGGTAAAACAGTTTCCGAAAAAAACGTTTAAAAATGTTTTTTTCCTGATTACTTTCCGGAAAAACAACAGCAATTTTGGGAAAATAAGTTCTTTGAGGCGGTTAAAACAACAGGTTTTTATGTTGTTTACAACGATAATTTTCAGGAAAGAACATTTTTTTCATGGTGGTTTTCTCATGGTGCCGTAAACCGGCACTGGTAGTTTTGGTGCTTCATCTGGTATGCCTGCCGGCAGCAGTACCAAATGCTACGGGTAAGCCGAAAACCGGTGAAAGAGAGTAGGCATGGAAAAATTATTTTTTGAAATATACATGAGCAATAATACAAACACCAACCGAGAATGATTAAAATTTTTATCGCTCATTTTCAATGAATTACAAAATTATAAACACATGAAACAAAGAATCTTAACGCTTTTCTGTATTGCAACATTCGGGTTTGTTGCATGTAAAAAAGAAAGTAGTAACGAACCCGATAACCAGGTAATTAACCAAAAGAAAAATTGGGATGCAACGGCAATAACAGTTGCAAACGATGTTTCCCAAAAGTTAAACAGCATCAACTTCAGGAAAATGCTGAAGCATGAAGTGTGTTTGCGGTTTGATGGGGACGCAAATATTATTATTTCCAACCTGATGAAAAGATTGCCAAAATACCTGGAATATGAAAGAAACAACCAAACTGCAAACAGGTTAACCAGTTTGGATTCATTATTAGCAATGTTCAACTTTGACATTCTAAATCAGGCGGCAATAGATTTTCCACAAATGCAAATTGCCGTACAAACAGATGCAGAAGCCTGGGATGCAAATACATTTATTCCAAAAGTCGTTTACTTAACATCAACCTTTGATGAAAGCACTCACTCCTCCGTAAGCGGATTTGATGCAAACCAAAATGCAATAACCGTTAGCACACTTTCAGACCCCGTTGATAATTATGTAGTCATTTCACAAAATGAAAGAACCATACTAAGGACTAATGATGTTTTAAGACTTAGAACTACTGAATGCCCCATAGAAGAAATGATTGCAAATGCTCCATATAATCCCGAGAACCTTCCAGCTCCAATAGTACCATGCCCTCCGGGTGGCGGTGGCGGTGGCGGTGGCGGTGGGAATCCCCCACCTCCTTATGTACAGTATATTGGAATTGGTCAGGATGGAGTATTACCTACATTAATTCATAGACAAATGGGAACAATAGTCCCTCCTCCACCCCCTGGCACTTATAACAGGCTGTCACCCGTAGGTACATTTAATGGTACTACTGTTTATAGAAAAGATTACAAGCATGAGAAAATGCGGTTTATCCGGTGTGATGATTTAGGTAAAATTGAAGGATGGCCGGCAGGTGCACCGGAAATACGAATGCATGTATTTGAGCAAAATGTTCTGAATCCATCAGAGAACTTGCAGATTTATAAAGAAGAATTCGAGCCGAAAAAAAGAAAAGACATTAATGGAAAATGGTGGGATGCCGAAGGTGTTACTATGCATCTTTGGGATTATGTAGGGACGGGTACAAAAGCCAGCTTTGGCTATTATGAATATGACCCGGTGTTAATCCCAAATGAAACTTTAGCGCAGATAGGTGGGATTATTGTAGATATTTTAGCTATAACTAGTTCTGTAGATTCTGCGGGACTTAGACTTATCTATGGAAATATCAGAAACTCAGTAGTCACTGGCATTCGTTCTTTAAAAAAGAAAAATAGTATGAGTGAATATATAGGTAAGGACGACTACTCTATATTTAATGATGAAGACCAGTTTAATCACAGCCCGGGAGGAACCAAGTTTAAAACATGGCCAGACCTGTAAGCAATTTAAAAGAGCTTGTTTCAAAAGATACTTTTGAGACAAGGTCTTTCACATTTTAAATTATTGTTTATGAGGTTAACAGTGCTTGTACTAGTATTGAGTTTTTCCGCAGGAAAAGTATTTGGACAATTAGAAATAACGACTGGCTATGCAGTTAACAAGAATCTTGCAGATGGAGTACCAATACAATTTGCCTACGATTTAAAAATCAAGGATAGACTTTATACAAAACCGCAAATTGGATATAAGTATTTATACCATTTTAATGATTTTGTGGGAGCAACATTAAAAGTAAATATCATCGAATTTCATCAAACCATATCGTATGAACTTGTCAAAAAAAAGAAATATATTCTAAAGCCAAACATTGGTTTAAACTATCGGCTTTATAACTGGAAAGGTAAAATGAAGCCGCCATACAATATGTTGCCCCAAAGGGTTTACAAAATTGAATTCAGGGATGATAGGCTACGGTTGAATAGTTTTGCTCCGATAATTTCTACTGATGGTAACTACACTGACCAATATAGCGTAAACAACCTGGGATTTACAATTCAAATCCAAAGTCAGTTTAGAATCAATAAAAAGATTTGGCTTCACATCACCCCTTTCTTAGAACCAGATTATGATGGTACTCAAAACACAGGTGGTTGTTACATAGGAGTAATTTTTAAGCAGCTGTGACGAAATACTTCATTGAAAAAGAAAAATGGATTCAGTGAATATATAGGTAAAGACGACTACTGCATTTTAAATGACGAAGACCAGTTTAACCATAGTCCAGGAGAAACGAAATTCAAAACCTGGCCAGACCTCTAATCATGAGCCTTTAAGGGTTTGGGAATATTCCCAAACCCTTAATCTTTTAAAAACTCTTTATGCGTACTTTTGTTTTGGCTTTTATTGTATGTTTTATACATCTTAATGGTTTTTGCCAACTGGAAATAACAACAGGCTATGCTGTGAACAGAAACCTTACAGATGGAGCCCCACTTCATATCGCTTATGATTTTAAAATAAAAAATAAGCTATTTACCAAAACTCAAATTGGGTTTAAGTATCTATATCATTTTAATGACTTTGTAGGTGCTAAGTTGAAAGTTTATATATGGGAAATCCATCAAACGGCATCTTATGAATTGATTAAAAGAAAGAAATTTATTTTAAAACCTAATATCGGATTTAACTATCGCTTTTATAAATGGAAAGGAGAAATGGTGGCTCCATTAAACACACTCCCAATCCGTGCATGGGTAATAGGCACAAGAAATGAAAATTTTATTTTAGCAAGTAGAGACGGCGAGGATAAAAAAACTTACATAGTGAATAATATAGGGTTTAGTTTTCAATTACAAAACCAGTTCAGGCTTTCCGACAAAGTATGGCTACATGTTACTCCATTTATTGAGCCAGATTACGACAGAAGCCAAAACACAGGTGGTTGTTATATCGGTGTAATTTTTAAGCAACAGTGACGAAATACTTGGCCAACAAATGTATATATGCAATATGGGCTGACGAATAAAATCTCAGCCCATATTTTTAATCATCAGTTACCCCGGCAGGTTTTTTATATCATGACGGTATCAGAATTTTAACAGGGTACAAAACTGGGCTGGTAACAGACCCTGCTACCGGTAAACCGATCAATTTTTTAAACAGTTTTGGTACGGCAGGCTTGTATTTTCAAACAGGTGCTTGGGAGAGAAATAATGCTAAAAATGTAGGTGTATTCTGGCTGGCTGGTCGCTATATTTTTTGTAAAACAGGTGACAAACAATTAAAAGAAATATTACCCAATATCCTAACTAACGGATTATATCATGGTTGGTCGCTGGCTTGGGGCGTAGAGATTAATAACCTTGTCAACATAAAGGTTGTTTATTATAAGTATATAAAAAAGCCGGAGATAGATTATTCGCTGCCTATCTATCAATTTTCATTTAATTATTCGTTGAGATAATATACCCTGTTTGATTTTTTTTAAACCTTTGTCACAATTATCTGGTAGATGCCTGAGGCAAGGGTAAAGGATGGAATTATAAA
>JAYTOF010000051.1:0-4477 GCA_043747955.1 Chitinophagaceae bacterium | reverse complement strand
CTTTCATTTCTTTTTCAGATAATGAAGTACCTGCTTTAACAGATTGCTGCAATGATAAGGTACGTAACAATTTTTCCCGCCTGCTGAATTTTAAATCGCTGCTGAAATGTTTGTACTGCTCCAGTATTTTTTCTATAGCTGTTTTTTCGTTGCCGGCGTTTACATCTGCCGGCGTACCCTGTATCACAAAAGTATTGTTACCAAAGGGTTCAAGATTATAGCCCAAATGATTCATATCCGGCAATAACTCTTTAAGCAGAACAGCATCAGCAGTATTTAACTCAATGGTTAACGGAAATAAGCTCTGCTGTGTGGCAATGGGTTTTCCTTCAACTGCCAATGCAAATCGTTCGTATAAAATACGTTCATGTGCATTTTGCTGATGCAACAGGTAATAACCACGTTCGGTTAGCACAGCTATGTAACTGTTATGCAGTTGAAACAGATTATCCGTTTTTGGTTTGTAGCTTGCCTGTCCGGCTGGCAGGTTTGTGGTAATAAAGCCAGGTGCTTCGGTTTGTGGCTTGAAGCTATTGGCTTGAGGCTCTTCTTTTTCATAAAAATCTTTCCAATGCTTTAAATCACTTTTACTGTCAATAAAATGCGACTGGTTCTTTTTTGTGAACGTATTATATAATGAAGATGATGAAGCAATTGTTTTCTTTTCATCTGTAAAAGGTTTTGAAACGGCATCCAGGCTTTGAATAGAGGCATCCAGTTCAAAATCCAGCGTAGGTGAAATGCTGAACTGTGCCAGTGCATGTTTGATGGCGCTCTGCACAAATGCATACACGATCTTTTCATCTTCAAATTTAATTTCCTGCTTGGTGGGATGAACATTAATATCCAGCTGCGAAGGGTCCAGGTCAATGAATAATGCATACATCGGGAAACTGTCTTTGGCGATCATTTCATTAAAAGCATTCATCACGGCATGGTTCAGGTAAGCACTTTTAATAAAACGGTTGTTCACAAAAAAATACTGATCCCCACGGGTCTTTTTGGCTGTTTCAGGTTTGCCTACAAAGCCATAAATATTCATGTAATCAGTCTGTTCCTGTACCGGTACTAATTTAGCTGTATAACTATTGCCCAGTATCTGTACAATTCGTTGCTTCATGCTGCCTTTTTCCAGATGAAACACCTGCTGGCCGTTACTGGTAAAAGAAAAGAAAACTTCAGGAAAAGACATGGCTACCCTGATAAACTCATCTATGATATGCCTTAACTCTGCTGCGTTGCTTTTTAAAAAATTTCTCCGGGCAGGTACATTGAAAAAAAGATTTTTCATGGCAATGCTGGTACCGGATGGAACAGCAACAGGTTCCTGTTTTATAACCTGGCTGTTTTCAATCTCAATAAAAACACCTGTTTCGTCTTCCGTTCTTTTCGATTTTAATTCAACCTGTCCTACTGCGGCAATACTTGCCAATGCTTCGCCCCTAAAGCCCATAGTCTTAATCTTAAACAGGTCCTCAATATTTTTTATTTTAGAAGTAGCGTGGCGTTCAAAGGCCATTCTTGCATCGGTTTCACTCATGCCCCTGCCATTATCAATTACCTGTATCAGGGCTTTGCCTGCATCATTAACGATCAGGTTAATTTCAGTTGCCCCTGCATCCACCGCATTTTCCAACAATTCCTTTACGGCACTGGCTGGTCGTTGAATAACTTCACCTGCAGCGATCTGGTTGGCAATGTTATCGGGTAATAATTGAATGATATCGGGCAAAATCCAGTAATTTAGAACATCAAAAATAACATATCCTTTCCACTATAAAATTATTAGAACAGTATGCGTAAAATTCAGCTGATATTATTTCTTTTTATAACCCTTAACAGTTTTGCCCAGCAAAATAAAGCAACACTTTGGGCCGACAGTATTTTTAAATCGCTGAGTCCCGATGAACAGATCGCACAACTGATGGTGGTGCGCTTGTCAACCATTGATATGAGAACAAAGACCGTTACTTTTTTTGACAGTGCCGTGGCTGAACTGGTAAAGCAATATAATGTGGGGGGTGTTTGTATTTTCCAGGGTAGCCCGGTTAAGCAGGCAAATATTTTAAACAGCCTGCAGTCTTTGGCCAAAACACCTTTACTCATGTGCATTGATGCTGAAAATGGCATTGGCATGCGCATGATTGACAGTGTACTCCCCTTGCCCAGGCAAATGATGATGGGTGCAGTACAGGACTCCGCTATCATCTACCAATATGGAAGAATTGTGGCAGAACAATGTAAAAGAGTTGGCATACAGGTTAACTATGCACCTGTTGTTGATGTAAATAATAATCCAGATAACCCGGTTATTAATGACCGGAGTTTTGGAGAAGATAAATATAAAGTGGCATCCTTTGGAATACAATATATGAAAGGAATGCAGGACAATGGGGTGATGGCCTGTGCCAAACATTTTCCCGGCCATGGTGATGTAGCGGTAGATTCGCATCTCGATCTGCCGGTCATTATTAAAAGTTTGGCACAACTTGAATCGCTTGAATTTTATCCTTTCCGGCAGATATTTAAGGCCGGTATCGGGAGTGTAATGATTGCACACCTGTATATACCTGCTATAGATACAGCAGCAAACAGGGCCACTTCTTTGTCTAAAAATAATGTTACCAATTTAATGAGGAATGAAATGGGCTACCAGGGACTAACATTTACAGATGCACTGGGCATGCAGGGCGTAAGTAAATTTTTTCCTGATGAAGCTGCCTCTGTGGAATCATTGATTGCCGGAAACGATATGCTTTGTTTACCGGGTGATGTACCACAGGCCATACTAAAAATTAAAGCCGCTATTGATAGCGGCAGGCTTAGCCGGGCCGATATTGAAAGGCACTGCAAAAAAGTATTGATTGTAAAATATGAATATGGGCTTTCGAAATTACAACCCATAAATACGGATAACCTTACCAATGATCTGAACAGCAAAGTTCCATTCATGCGTAAACTGATCGCTGAAAATGCCTTAACCGTTTTGAAAAAAACTGATGCCGTGTTTTTTCCAATGCCGGCAAAAGCTAACCCGGTAACTGATGTAGTTTATGTAAGTGTTGGTGCCGGCAGCGATAATGCATTTGCTAAACGCATGCGTGCCGATTACAATGCTGATGTTATCTATTTCGATTATAAACAGGATTCAACAACAATTCCTGCAACCGTTGATTCAATTAAAAAGCAATATAAAAAAGTGATCATCGGTATTCATGCTTACAACCGTACACCTGCCAATAATTTTGGTATCAGTAAAAATGCGGTTGACCTGGTAACACAATTACAACAAAATACAAATGCTGCCACATTTGTATTTGGTAATCCTTATGCCATTAAAAACTGGTGTGATGCAAAAAACCTGATCGCCTGTTATGAAGATGATGATATTATTCAAAACACAGCAATTGACCTGTTACAGGGCAAAATTGCTGCTAAAGGAAAATTGCCGGTTACTGTTTGTGAGGCATTTACATTCGGTACAGGTATAACTTTTAATGCAATACATCCTGCCAAAATATATAAAGGTTCAATAGATGCTGAAAAACTCACCGTCATTGATTCGATTGCAGAAGATGCCATTGCAAAAGGCGCAACACCCGGCGCTGTGGTGTTAGTGGCAAAAGATGGTAAGATCGCTTACTATAAAACCTATGGCAATTTCTCTTATGATAAAGTTGAGCCCGTAAATAAAGAATCCATTTATGATATGGCCTCCGTTACAAAAGTTTGCGCCACTACCATTTCGGTGATGAAATTAGTTGATGAAGGTAAACTTGATCTTAAAAAAAAGCTCGGTGATTACCTGTCGTGGGTAAAGGGAAGTAATAAAGAACACCTGACCATTGAAAATATTTTGCTTCATCAGGCAGGGCTGACTGCATACATTCCTTTTTACAAAGAAACCATTGGTGCAAATGGGGTTCCCTTACCCGGTTTTTATTCTGCTGTAAAAAATGATTCCTTCAGCATACCGGTTGCAAAGGATCTTTTTATGCGTACCGACTGGAAGGATACCATCTACAATCGGATATTACAGAGTCCGCTTGGCAAGGCTAACAGGTATATCTACAGTGATAATGATTTTATCTTCCTGGGAAAAATAGTAGAAGCCATCAGTGGTTTACCGCTGGATGAGTATGTGAAGAAAACTTTTTACATGCCGATGGGTTTAACTACATCAGGCTTCAAAGCAGGAGAACAATTCAGTTTAAACAGGATCGCACCTACGGAGCAGGAAAAATATTTCCGCCTGCAATTACTGCGTGGCACTGTACATGACCCCGGTGCCGCCATGTTTGGAGGGGTTGCCGGCCATGCCGGGCTTTTCAGTAATGCATATGATCTTGCTGTCATCATGCAAATGCTTTTGAACGGCGGCACCATTAACGGGAAAAGGTTTTTACAGAAAGAGACCATTGATCAGTTTACTGCATACCACAGCAATATCAGCAGGCGTGGTTATGGTTTTGATAAG
>JAYTOF010000050.1:0-8058 GCA_043747955.1 Chitinophagaceae bacterium | reverse complement strand
GTAGAGAACAATTTTATATCCCATACATCTGTAATTTTTTTACCTAACGGATTCAGTGTAAAATCTGCATTCCGTATATTTTCCCCAACACAAATGGCTTTTTTTACAGTGGTGCTGTTGATGTCTATCCTGTGTTCTTGTGCATAGCTGATCAGTTTAACTATAAATGATGGTACTGCAATAATAACTGTTGGTTTTAATCTTAAAATAGTTTCCCATTGTAAAGAAGGTACACCGGGGCCGAGCCTTATGATACCGGCACCCAGTTTTTGAATGCCCGAATAATAAGCCATCCCGGCCATAAACTGCCGGTCTAACGTAAGCATGATCTGGTAAACATCATTCACCGAACCTTCTGTGCTGACAAAAGAAGCGTATTCATTATAGGCCAGGCGGTTCAGATCATTTTCGGTAAGCATTATAGTAACCGGGTTTCCCAGGGTGCCCGAAGTAGAGCTGTATTCAATGATCTTGTTAAGAGGTACACATAAAAAATCATCATTACGTTGCTGCAGATCTTCTTTAATTGTTACCGGAATAACACTCAGGTCTTCCATTGTTTTGATACCTGACGGGTTAAATCTTGCCTTGGAAAAAAACTCTTTATAAAAAGGAGAGTGTTCATTAAGATAAGCTATGGTTTCCTGCAGTTTTATTTCCTGCATGGCGATGATCTCTTCCTTACTTAAAAAGGCAGCTTCGGGTGAATAGTTCATAAGTTTATAAAAATATTTTATTACTGTTGATATTAAAAAAATGTCAGGGTGAGCTTGTCGAACCCGGTGTACTTTTATAAGCCCATCTTTTAAAACACTTTGTCAGCTCAGTAAAGGCAGATAGTTAAAAAATTCTACCTTTTTCTAACTCCGTATAATTCTTTGAATAGAATTTTAACTTTTCCCAATCCTCATTTATTAATGCTTCTTTTTTTCTACGTGTCCAACCTTTAATTTGTTTTTCCAATTCAATTGCCTGTTTAATATCATTAAACTGTTGACAATATACTATCTGTAAGGGTCTTCTTTTAAAAGTGTACGTTGTAACTGAATAATCGCTATTATGCTCAGCCAACCGTTTTTCAATATTATTAGTTACCCCTGTATAGTAGCTGCCATCATTACATTTAAGAATATAAACAAAATAATTTTTCATCTCACATTTTATTTTATCCCGTCTTCGACAAGCTCAGACTGACAGTATAATAAAGTAAGGTTTAAAAAATATTTTAGATTAAAATCAAATTTCAATTATTACCATGGCACTTGCCATTGTTTTTGAATGAGACATTGAAACAAATATTTTTCCCAGTTTAAATGCGGTAATAGTATTTTGGGTGTTACCCAAAAACCTGATTTCCGGTTTTCCCAGGGCATCATTATAAATTTCAATTTCATTAAATGCTGTTCCGTTCCGCCATCCTGTTCCTATTGCTTTAAAAAAAGATTCTTTAGCTGCAAAACGGGCAGCATAGTGCTCGTATTTGTTGGCTTTTGATTCACAATATATAATTTCATCAGGAGAAAAAACCAGTTCCTTAAACCCTGTCTTTTTCCCCATCTTTTCCGCAACCCGTTCAATTTCTATTAAGTCTGTCCCAATTCCAAATATCATGGCGCAAGCTTTTTATTTATTTTTTTAATTTGATCCCTGATATGGCCTTCTTCTTTTTTAGTGGCGATCACTTTGGTTAATGCAAGATTATATTTCTGTAATGCTGCTGCATACTTTTTTTGTTTGTACAGAAGATCTCCTGCCAAAATGTATGCATTATAAAACTCTGGATTGCTGGCAACAAGGCTATCGGTGTTTACATTGCCCCCATCCATAATTTGTTGTTTCAGCGTTCTGAATACTTCAAAGTTTTTATACGAAGGCGTTAATAAAAAAGAATCTGCAGCAATGGTTAAACTGCTGTCGGCTATTTCCCTGTTCGTTTCCAAGCCATGCAAAGCAAAGATCTTATTTAAATCGTAAGCCACATATCTGCCCAGTTGCCAGGGAGAAGTAGAGACCCAAACCATCAGTTTTTTTGGTTCAAAAACAATGGAGTGATGGGCAATCAGCTGGTTGATTGCTTTTTCGTTACCCATACCAATGTTGGCGCCATTCAGTCCTTTTTGATCACGCAGAATATTTATCGTTTTTTGTACCGTGTTTTTTCCGTTGGCATTCAGCAACTCCATCAATCTTTTGTAACGGTATAATGAAGCACTTTCATTTTCCTGTTCAATATTCATCTTTGTTTTCCCCAATCCATTGCTTTGAAAATGATTGGTGCAAACAATAAAATCTTTTTTGGGGTCATACACATCCAGGTCATCAGGTGTTTTTTCAATGATAACCGCTTTATTATCGGCTGCCGATGCTACTAAAAATGATTCTGATACAAACATCTTTCTTGACCTGGCGATCGAAACCGCTTCCTCAATGTTTTTTGCATACTGCAAAATTTCCCTGGTTACCAATGAAACAGGCGTGGCTGAACCAGTAGGTAAATCTGTTTTTGCGGCATTGATGGTTACAGATAAACCCTGGTCATTCATACCGGAAACAGCACCCACAAATCCGCCCCAGGTAACTGTCATAAACTTATGACCCCTTGTGGGATTAAAAAAGGCTACGATCTTATCCTCTGCAAAATGATCACCTGCATAAAAATCAAAATTGCGGCCAATGATCATGGTGCTGTCTGCCGACATGCTGCCCCAGGTACCAAAAGAAGTACAACCAACAAGCGCCAGGTTTTGCACAGCATGGCCAATATCATGTGCTGCATGATAATTTAAGATACGCTGGTAATTTGAACCGAGATATTGGTATTTTGATGATGCAGATTCTGATACACCGTAAATTTCTTCTTTGTATTCCCCGGTAACATTTTTGTGGAGGTTACGGTTAAAAAATCCAATAAGGTATTTTAAAAAATTCCTTTTGAATTCAGAAGGTACCATTTTAGTTATCTGTTCGGCAAAATGATCCTCCTGTCTTACCACCAGTTCCCCGGTAAGTTTACCATTAATAACACCACGTTCAAAAGGATCTCCTTCTACATACAATTCAAACAAACCACTGTTGCTATGGCGAAACCAGTTATTTTTTAGTGTATAAAACCCATTGCCATGATCGGTACGCTGCAATTGTAAACTGCTGATATCTGCTGGCTTTGGCGGATCAACTTTTGAGACCTGTACCAAATAAACGGCACCAATTAACAGTAATACCAGAAATCCTCCAAATACCCAGAGAACCCGTTTCCAGAATTTTTTCCTTTTAAGCATTTCTGATCTTTTCAATAATATTATCGTTACCTAAAAAAGCAGTACAGGTTACCAGGCCGCTCATGGTAGCACCCAGTATGCCATGTAAATTAAGATTTTGCCCCGTTAAATAAAGATTGGGTATTTTGGTACGGGGCGATATAAAAGTTTTTAACGGATTGCTGTAATCTTTGGTAATACCATACATAGAGCCATCATCATTGCCAATATAATCTCTGTATGATAAAGGGGTTGCTGTGTAATAAGATTTTATTGACTTTCTTAATCCGGGGAATTTTTCTTCCACCAGGTCAATAAGCAATTCAGCTTTTCTTTTTTTAAAGTCTTCATATTCTATTCCGCGGTCATCTTCTTTTGATACTGTATTGAAAGTACCTGACCATTGCTTCACATCATCATACCGCATGTAAGTAAGCAAGGTCATTGATTCGGCATATTCTGAAGATTTTGATGATGCCGAAAAAAATATAGCATAACAAAGTGGCCAGTTTTCCTCCGTATACTCAGCCATTGTCCATTCATGACCTTCTTTATGGTAATAAAAATTATTTTTTATATAAGGGTATGAATTTTTTTCAAAAACGATATTGATGACAAAGCCTCCGATAGAATTTTCCAGGCTTTTTATACGGCTTTTATAGGCATGCTTGATAAGATTACTGTCTATCATTTCCAAAGTTGTAACGGGATGCATATTGCTTATAAAATATTTTGCATACACATGCGACGCATCTGCAAGTTCAACTGCATTTACTTCGCCGTCTGATACTACAATTTTTTTTACTTTGGTATTACGGTGAATAACACCTCCATGCTTTCGTATATTCTGGGCCATGTATTTTCCAATATTGGAACCGCCGTCAATGCATTTCCAGGAGCTTTCAATATAACTGTTCAAGATCATGGCATGAACATAAAAAGGAGTTTTACCCGATTGCAAAACATAGAGCATGCTGTTACCCACCAGTACTGCCTGTAATTTTTTGTCGCTTGTGATAGATTCTATAAATGTTCTGGTATCAATACCCAGCACATTAGTTTTTTCATTTACATCACCGCCTGACCTTAAATTATACAAAGGGAATTTACTGCATACTTCTTTTATCTTATCGCAATACAACCGCAGTGCTTTTTCTTCATTGGGAAAATCTGTAAGCAGGTGCTGTATGAAATTTTCGTAACCCTGGGCATTCACATATTCTTTTTCATCATTTTCAATAATGATCTTATCAAAAACATCTTCATCCATTTTTTGCAACTTCAGTTTTTCAATGATACCCAGGTATTTAAAAACCTGGTAAAGGTTTTGCCCTTCTCCCAATCCGCCTAAATAATGAACACCGGAATCAAAAATCACTTTATCCCTTACATAGGTTTGCAGGCAACCGCCGATCTGTTTATTTTTTTCAAGCACACAAACTTTATAGCCTTCCCTGCCCAGTATATCTGCACATATAAGGCCCCCCATGCCGCTGCCGATAATCACGATGTCAAAATCATATGCCATTAATTTGTTGCTGTTTTTAAAATGAATATCGTATTTGAAGTAAGTTTTGAATCCGCTATTTCTGTACAGTCCATATTTTTTTCTGCTGCCATCCCTTTGATCATGTTGCCCGAAAAAAAATTCAATCCTGTTTCTTTTGTTTTATTAAAATTAAAGACCCTTGTAGAGAAAAACTCAGTCAGCTTTGTCCGTTTGTGCATACCCTTTTTATCTTTATCTCCATCTCTTATAATAATACTTCCCCCCGGATTAAGATTACTGATGCATTTTTCCATTACCTCTTTTTGTTCTGTTGGCGGCAGGTAATGCAATATATCTGCCATAATGATGGCATCATATTTTTCAAAGTTAAAACCCATCACATCGCTATACACAAAATTAACCGTATCTGATTTACTGAAACAAAGATTTGCAGTATCAATTTTTTCCTCATCATAATCTATCCCCGTAATTTCTCTCCGTGGCGATGTAAACGATAACATGTAGGACATAAAACCATACCCACAGCCAATATCCAGTATTTTGCCCTGCATGGGAACCAGTTCATGAAAAGGTTGATAATTATTTTCAAGTTTTGTCTTTATACGCATGTACCACTCCAATAACGGGCCTTTATAGAGATAATTATATATCAGTTTCTCGCGAAAATATTTGGGTTGCTCAATTTCATTTTTGAGCATGACAAATTCTGTCCTGAAATAACGCCCGATTTGTTTAGCTCTTTCTGCATAGCCGTTTCCAAACCGGGTATCGCCAGGGTTAATCCTTGGCAAAAATTTAAGTGTTACCTGCCCGTTCTTTAGTAATGCATCTTTTTTGGTAAGTGTGTAATTGGTTCCGTGAATCATAATGGGCAAAATATCAGCATCCAGTTTTTCGGCCAGGTAAAATGCCCCTTTATGAAAGCGGTTAATTACTCCATCTTCTGATCTTGTTCCTTCGGGGAAAATGATCAGAGAATAACCATGCTTCATCCTGTCGGCGATCTTATCCAGGCTCTGCTCTACCTGTTCGGAAGGGAAATAATCTGCCATACGGATGACCGGGCCAAAAAAAGGGGCATTCCATTTTTTATTATTGGTAAGCATTAATATTTTGGGATACAGCTTGATCAACGGAACTATGTCTAAAGATGATTGGTGATTGCAGATAATTATTGCAGGCTTTCGCAGGTCTTCATTCAGCGGATTAATGATCTTCTTTTTTACATTGCCCATAACGTACATCAGGAACCAACATGCTTTTGAAAGTAGAATATGATAAAAATATTTACCTCTTTCTTTTACCTGTAGCCTTACAAAAGTTCGTCCCAGTACGGTAAAAAAGATACTTACAGAAATAAACAGCGAAAAGGCAGTAGAAGATTTAATGAACCCCCAAAGTGTCCAGGGAAAACGGTTTTTATTAACCCTGTTCTTTATTAACATTGAAAACAGGAACGGGATCAAAATTTGTGACATGATTACCACACAAACAATACCTATGATAGAAATTAACGCAATGGATTGTAATGCCGGGTGTTTTGCAAAAATAAGAACTCCCAAACCTGCCAGGGTAGTTACCGCAGATAAAATGATGGAAGATTTAAATGAGGACAGGTTCTTTTTACCCGTCTTGTATTCCTGCAGCAGCCCATCCATGATAAAAAGGCTGTAATCGTCACCTAAACCAAATATCAAAGCAGATATGATGATGTTGATGATATTGAATTGAATTCCGGCCATACCCATTATACCCAGTATCCAGATCCAGGTGATGAACATAGGAATGAAGGAAACCAGCGTCAGTTCTATTCTTCCATAAACAATCAGCAGCACCATAAAAACCAACAATGAGGTCATTAAAGCAATCTTTGTAAAATCGGAGTTGATTATTTCTACCAAACGGCTGGTGAGGTATTGTTTATCCAGAACAGTAACCTGTTCTTCGTTTTCAAAAGTATTATAAACTTCCTGTCTTTTTTCGGGGATGGTTTTTACTAAGGTAACAACCGTTGCCTTGCCTGGTTTTTCGTTGATATAATCATCGAGGAAATTTGTACGTACATCAGCCATGGCATCCCGGTTAACCGGGACATACGGCTTATCCAAAAGTATTTTAAAATCAGTAAAAGCAGATGCATTGAATTTTAAAGCGGCACCTTCTTTAATCAGTATAGCCATTAAAGCAGCTTTCTTATCAACGGTCCAGTATGTATTCCATCTTTCAATTCTTGTTTTTTGCAAAGATTCTGAAATGATAATAGAAGAAACACCTGAATATCTTTTAACTACATTTTTATCCTGCAGCTTTTCAATCTGTGTAACTAATTTTTCATTGTTAACCAGTGCATCATCCAGGGTCTTTCCTTCAGTAACCAGGTAAACCGATTGTAAAACATACTGATTGATCCGGTTCAGTTTTTTTTCTGATTCCTTTAATTTGCTGCTCATGAAATTCATGTTTTGCAGATCAGATTCAAATTCAACTTTACCGGCCCAAAAGGCAAACAGAATGGTTAAGGAAAAAATGAGGATCACCAGGTATTTATTATACTCAGGCCTTAAAGAAGCCATTCGGTCAATCCAAGAAAATGATTCTGCCTTATGAGCTTCCTGTTCTTTTTTACCGGCAATAAAATGCGGAAGAAAAATCAATGAACAGGCTGATGCGCCAATTAAACTGAATGCAGCAAAGAGCCCAAGGTCTTTCAGCATTTCTGATTCAACAAATTGCAGGCATAAAAATCCTCCAATGGTGGTAAAACTTCCCACGGTCATGGGCATGGCCAGGTCCCGTATCAGTTCCTGTATATTTCCGGTATACCTGTAATGATTAAATACATGGAGAGAATAGTTTACTGCAATTCCTAATACTACGGAGCCAGTGCCTAAAGCGATCACAGAAATGCTCCCCTTTAAAAAATAAACAGCAGCCAGGGAAAACACTGCACCAAAGATCACCGGTATCAGAATAATAAACGGTGCTCTTTTTTTACGAAAATAAAACCCCAGAAAAACAATGATGAAGAGCATGGTAATTCCCTGTGTAAGCAAAGAATCTTTTCGCAATTGCAATGCATTGCCAACAGAAACTGCTGTTGCCCCAAAATAAGTTGCTGTTACGGTACTGCCGTTATTATCGATCAGGCTGTCGAGCCCTTTTAACAACAAGGCATTTTTACCGGTATTGCCGGGTGGAAAAGCCGGGGTAATAAAAAGCATTAAATGCTTTTTGTCTTTGGTCAGTATATAATTATCGTAGAGTTCAAAATTTTCGTCGTACTGCAATTGC
>JAYTOF010000049.1:0-5260 GCA_043747955.1 Chitinophagaceae bacterium | reverse complement strand
TCCGGGCCTGTTAGACAGCCCCTTTGCCCATTCTATTTTAAAAAGGGCGGGGGATAAAGGATTGCTGGAAGTAAATGTTTTTAATGTAAGGGACTACACAACCTTTGCCAGGGCACAGGTAGATGATTATGCTTTTGGGGGTGGTGCCGGTATGGTAATGATGATTGAACCACTGGTAAATGCCATAGAAAGCCTTTTAAAAGAAACTACTTATGATGAGGTAATATTTTTAACGCCGGATGGTGAAACCTTTGACCAGAAAATGGCGAACCGTCTTTCTTTAAAAAATAATCTGTTGTTGATTTGCGGTCATTATAAAGGAATTGATCAGCGGGTGAGAGATCATTTTATTACCAAAGAAATTTCAATTGGTGATTATGTGTTGAGTGGCGGCGAACTGGGTGCGGCTGTTTTGGTTGATGCCATCGGCAGGCTGATTCCCGGTGTATTGAATGATGAGACTTCAGCCTTAACAGATTCTTTCCAGGATAATTTACTGGCCCCTCCTGTTTATACCAGGCCGGAAGAGTTCCGGGGATGGAAAGTGCCGGAAGTATTACTGAGCGGTAATCATAAATTAATTGAAGAATGGCGTTATGAACAGGCTGTGAAAAGGACTGAAGAAAGAAGGCCGGATCTTCTTTAACAGGCAATTGAAAATATGCAATCGTCAAATTGAAGGCTCTCATTGCTTATTGCATGTTGCTCATTGCAAATTACCTATTGCCAATTCAATTCTTCCTCGCCCAAACAAACTCTGCAAACCCCAGCAGGTCCCAAAAAATATTCCCCTGTAATTTTTTACCGCTGAGCCAGCATTTTATCATTCTGAAAGGCATCGCCAGTATAAACCATATATTCCGCCTGAGCCCTTTCTGTAAAACCATACATCCATTTTCTTCAAATATTTTTGATAACTCAGTTACTGAAAATACCCTGACATGAGTTGGGTCGTCCTTAAAATTCAATGACCCTTTCATGGAAGGTAAACGGGTACTTTTTTCACCAGGGTACTCCATATACATATATCCGCCGCTTTTAAGTTTGGGCAACAATCCTTTTACCACTTCATCACCATTATACAAATGTTCAATTACATGCACCATTAAAACAGCATCAAAATAATTATCGGGAATAGCTGAAAAATCCAGTTTGGTGAGATCAATCTGATAAAAAGCATCCATTAGTTTAAGATCAGTTTCGCTGTTGTTGTAATCCCGTTCCATATCCACACCATGGTATTCAACATTTGGAAAAACATTTTTTGCTTTAGTAGCAGAATGGTTCCCTGCGCCAATATCCAGCAACCGAAATGGCTTATTGCCAAATATCCTTTTTAAAAAAATAAATTTGGTTACAAAAGAAGAAGAGAACGCTTTAAAATTCATGCGGCAAATATAAAGAGTAAGAAGATTCTGGTTACTTGATTCTGGAATCTGATCAATAATAAAATGGTTTTTACTTTAAAAACCTTTTCCGGAATCAAGTACCAGGTATCAACAAATTTCAATCTTTTTTTACTCCAATAACCGGCAATCCTTTTTCCCTGATCATTGCATTAAACTTAACCAGCTCTTCATCCATGATCTTTTTCAGTTTGTTTAGCTGAACATCTGCCTGACCAGATAGGTCAGCAAAAGCTTCTTTCACCTGCCTGGCAGGTGCACTGTACCCGCTTTCCGCAAAATTATACAATCCGGATATTTTATCATCCAAACGAATTGGATAATTCAATACATCCTGTCCGCTCTTTGCTTTGGTTTGATGAAGCGCTTCTTCAATAACCGTCATTTGCTTGTTGATGGTATCGGCCTGTTGTTTGATTTCTTTGGGTACATCTTTACCCTGCTTATCCATAAAATCATTTATCTGCTTTCGGATATCACGGATATTTTTTCCGGCCTTCTGTATATCATTGAATTTATCCCTCACAGCAATTAAAAAATTAAACTGTTCCTCATAATCCTGTTGCGACACATTATATACCGGATTTGCTTTAATTAAAAAGTTACCTTCGGCTGAATCATTTTCGGCTTTTATTTTATAGAAATATTGGCCGGGTGCAGCTTTGGGGCCGGGCACCGTTCCATGCCAGATGATCTGCCCATCTACTTTTTCAGCAGGCGCATATAACATATTCCACACAAACTGGTTCATCCCAGTGCTCACATCCAGCTTATCATCTTTCTCTTTTGCTTTGGTTGAAAAAGATTTGATGAGCTTTCTATTCTTGTCTAAAATATCAATACTTATTTTGGCAGAGTCTGTTACATTTTTAATGTAGTAATTAATTACCGAGCCGTTTGGTGGGTTCATACCTGCATTTATCGGCTTAGGATTTTGGAATCCGTCGAAACGGTAAGCATCGTTCACACTAAAGGCAAATAAATTTTTTTCCAACACTGCATTGTCTTTCTGCTGCACCACAGTCAAATCATCCAAAACCCAAAAAGCACGGCCCTGGGTGGCCACGATCAGATCATTTTCTTTTATTGTTAAATCGGTAATAGGCACCATAGGTAAATTCAACTGAAAGGGTTTCCAGCTGGCGCCATCATCATAACTGATGTACATACCATATTCGGTACCGGCATATAACAAGCCTGGCCTTTTTTTATCGGCCCGTAAAGCACGGGTAAAATGCATGGCTCCAATTCCGTTGGTGATCTTCGTCCAGGTTTTACCATAATCCTCTGTTTTAAAAATGTAGGGAGCAAAATCATCGCTCTTATATTTTGTTCCTACAAAAAAAGCTTTGCCTTTTTTAAACGAATCCGTTTCTACACAGTTCCACATCATCCACCGGCCCGCTTCTTTTGGGGTTACGTTTTCCCAGTTTTTACCGCCGTCTTTACTTACATGTATCAATCCATCGTCGCTGCCGGTCCACAGCAGATCTTTTTCCAGTGCCGATTCTGTGGCTGTAAAAATGGTACAATACACCTCCACACCCGTATTGTCTTTAGTAATGGGTCCGCCACTTGATCGCTGACGTTCTTTATCATTGGTAGTAAGATCGCCGCCTAATGCTGTCCAGGATGCCCCTTCATTTTCGGTAACAAATAAATGATTACCACCAGCATATAATTTTTTAGGATTGTGTGGTGAAAAGAAAATAGGGAAGTTCCATTGAAAACGATATTTAGCAACATCAATACCCCCACCCAGCGGATCATCTGGCCAAACACTTACGGCACGGTTCTCTCCAGTTTTATGATCAAGTCTGGAAAGATAGCCGCTGTAATTTCCGCCGTAAACAATATCCGGATTTAATGGATCTGCAACTACATAACCACTTTCAGCTCCGGCAGTTGTTTGCCAGTCATCCGTTGTAATTTGTCCGCCATCACTCCGTGATAAAATTCTTACGGTAGAATTATCCTGCTGTGCACCCAGTATCCTGTATGGAAAATGAGTATCGGTACTTACCCTGTAAAACTGTGCCGTTGGCTGATTGTTATCAGTACTCCAGTTATCCCCGCCGTCAAAACTTATCTGTGCACCGCCATCATCCGCAATGATCATCCTGTTGCCATCAGCCGGGTCGATCCAGAGATCATGATGATCACCATGCGGTGTTCTGATGGATTTAAATGATTTGCCGCCATCGGTACTTTTTAAAAAATTTACATTAAGTACATATACATGGTTCTCGTTTTTTGGATCAACAAAAACTTTTGAGTAGTACCAGGCACGCTGACGTATATTATTATCGCTGCTTTGCAAGGTCCAGCTTTCGCCTGCATCGCTGCTCACAAACAATCCGCCGCCCGGGTTTTCTATTAACGCATACATTTTATCAGTATTAGAAGGGCTTATGGTAACACCAACAATACCCCAAAGTCCTTTGGGTAAACCTTTTGCCGTTGAAATATTCTTCCAGCTTTCCCCGCCATCAACACTTTTCCATAACCCACCTCCTTCTCCCCCGCTTTCCATACTGTATGGTGTACGTAACATGCGCCAGGTACCGGCAAACAAAACTGACGGATTACCGGGCTCCATAATCAGATCGCTGCAACCGGTTTGATTATTTATGTATAAAACTTTTTTCCAGGTTTTACCGCCATCAGTTGTTTTAAAAATACCACGCTCTTCATTAGACCCAAACAAATGTCCGATTGCAGCTACCCAAACTATATCCGGGTTTTTAGGATGAATGATGATTCGGATGATATGCCGGGTATCTTTCAATCCAATATTTTTCCAGCTGCGGCCCCCATCATCGGTACGCCAGATGCCGAAACCTTCGCTCACATTACCCCTTAAAGAATTTTCACCTTCACCAACATATAAGATAGTAGGATCGTTGGGGGCAACCGAAACACAGCCGATGCTGCCACCAAAATATTTATCGGTTATATTTTTCCAGTTGCTGCCGCCATCAATTGTTTTCCAGACACCACCACCGGTGGCTCCAAAATAAAATGTATTTTTTTGACTGAGGTCTCCTGCAGCAGCAGCACTGCGGCCTCCACGGTATGGGCCAACAGAACGGTATTTTACTTTACTGAATAAAATACTGTCGTCATTATTTGTAATAATTACAGATTGTTTTTTTTGAGAAAATGCAATGGTTGAAATAGAAACCATGATAAAAAGCTGCAGAAGTTTTTTCATATTAATTAATTAGAAGTGGAAGATACAAAATGAAACGATTATTTAAAATGAAAAGTGCCCGGTTATCCGGGCATTTCGTGCTGCTTATACAATTAAATTTTTTATTGTTTAAAAATACTGTCATCAACCGGGATGTTAGTCTCAATCTTTTCGTAATTGGTTTCACCACGCGAATTGGAACTCGTATAGGCAAACCAGTATCCATCAGCATTTTGCTTATAATTACTGTATGTAGTAGCAATATCTGTTTCTTCACCGTTCATATTTCCTTTTGTACTGATTCTGAATATGAAGTTTGATTTAGAATCAATATAATAATCAGTGTGATTACCGTTTTTAAATATTACTTTAAGCTTATAGCATCCTGTACCGTCAACAGTTTCTTTAGCGGCCATTTCAATGGTTGTTCCTTTTTCTTTATAGTTAATCAAAGTTCCCTGGAGGTCCAGCAGATTCACACTGAAATTAAACTGGTCTTCAGGCATTTCTTCCGGGGAAGTTTGACCCTGAACCGGCATAAATACCCAGCCCTTTGCTGGTGTTACGATCTGGTAATTCTCTGACCCCATAACTGAAATATCAGCCCTTGACCCCACGAGGTGTTTCTTGGTTGTTATAATGCTGACATCTGCACCCTGTA
>JAYTOF010000048.1:0-23042 GCA_043747955.1 Chitinophagaceae bacterium | reverse complement strand
AAATTCAGGATGGGAAGGTAAAGCCTAAGCCAGAAGACCTGCCAGTTTCATAAACAATCATTCAAAGCTTTCGGGTGAAAGGCAGGAAATGTAATGGCTTACGGGTCTTTATATCTCTTTACGCCGTGGTTGGTGTCTCCACCAAACACATTTTCCAGAAAGCAGTCACACAAAAAATTTTTCAAAAATGAAAAAGAAAATTTTTATTGCGGCTGCTGTATTAATCAGCAGTCAGTTGTATGCACAAAAAGACAGTACAAAAAATTTAGATGAAGTGGTAGTTACGGCTACAAAATTTCCTATCAAACAATCCTTAACCGGCAAAGTAGTTACCGTAATTGATCAGCAACAATTACTACGTAACAGTGGTAAATCATTAACAGAAATACTGAATACACAGACCGGTATTATTGTAAATGGCAGCAGTAATGTTTTGGGTACAAATCAGGATGTTTATGTACGTGGGGCCGCTGCAGGCAAGACTTTGATCCTGCTGGATGGTGTTCCGGTTTATGATGCCTCGGGTATCAGCGGCGCTTACGATTTAAACCTTATCAGCGTTGACCAGGTAGAAAGAATTGAAATTTTAAAAGGCAGCCAGTCGACTTTGTATGGCAGCGATGCAATAGCAGGGGTAATAAATATCATCAGTAAAAAAGGTGCTGCTAAAAAAATAAATGTCACAGCAAATTTGGCAGGGGGCAGTTATAATACTTTCAAAGGTTCTTTTGGCTTAAATGGTACAGTTAAGAACACAAACTACTATGTTCAATACAGTAAGTTAATAAGCAAAGGTTTTTCAACAGCACAGGATCAAACCAGTGCCGGTAATTTTGATAAAGATGGTATGGACGAAAATGTTTTCAGGGCAAACATCAGCCAAAAAATAAACAATAAATTTTCTGTAAGGGCAAATACACAGTTAAGTAACTATAAAACCGATGCAGATGAAGGTCCTTTTAAGGATGATGTTGATTATGTTATCAAAAATAAAAATGCTTTAGCAGGTATTGGGGCTGATTATACTATTGGTAAAAGTATTTTGCATTTCAATTATAATTATAATTCAACCAACAGGTTTTATCTGAATGATTCAACAATTATACAAGGCTTTTCTTATTACAGCCAGGGAGAGTATAGCGGCAAATCACATTTTGCCGAATTGTATAGTAATATTGCAGTAACAAAAAATATTGATGTACTGGTTGGTGCAGATTACCGAAACCAGCTTACAGATCAAAACTATTTTTCAGTAAGTGCATTTGGCCCTTATGCCTCAATACCATTGAGCGGTGACAGTGCCAAAGTAAACCAGTTTGGAGCCTATGCCTCGATAGTTGTAAAAGATATTAAAGGGTTTAATGTTGAGCTTGGTGGCCGTTACAATAATTTTAATAAGTATGGCAATGTGTTTACTTTTTCATTCAATCCATCTTATGTAATTAAAAAATCAATAAAGGTTTTTGGGAACATCAGTACAGGTTTTAAAGCACCTTCTTTATACCAGGTTTATTCCGAATATCGTCCTTTGGGTGGTGAACTTAGTCCGGAAAAATCTTTGAGCTTTGAAGGTGGGATTCAATACTTTAAAAATAATATAAACCTGCGGGCTGTTTATTTTAGCAGAAATATTACCGATAATATTGTTTTTGTAAATAGTAATAATCCACCCTATGGATATTATGCCAATGCCGATAAACAAAAAGACCTGGGGATAGAACTGGAAGCCAGCATTGACTTTGGGAAAGTGACACTAAATGCCAATTACGTAAACCTGGATGGAAAAATTGAAACCAGATCCGGTGCAAAAGACACTTCATTTTTTAACCTGTACCGCAGGCCAAGACAAACCATTAACTTAAATGTTGGAATCGAACTTTGTAAGAACTGGAATATGAATATCGGAGTTCAAAGCATTGGCAAGCGTTATGAAGCCGTATACAATGCTGCACCCGTTGAGATGCCTGCCTACTATGTCTGGAATTTATACTCGACATACATCATTACAAAAAATATAAAAACATTTGTTGACCTTAAAAACATCACTGACGAAAAATATTCAGAAGTAAGAGGCTATAACAGCCGCCGTCTTAATTTTATGGCAGGAGTTACTTTGAACTATTAACCTACCTGCCGGCAGGTAGGTTTTATACCCGGTAAGTCGGAAAAATAAATTTCCTGTTTATCAAGAAACGCCTTTCCGGCTTACCGGCTAATTTAAACCAGGGCAAAAATGTGCAAACACGAAGAAAAACAATGTCCCCGGTGTACGATCGTATTTGAATGCAAACGTGGAAGCATATTACAATGCCAATGCAGCAGTATACAATTACCGGAGGCTTTAACAGCTTATATTGAAAAAGAATACAATGATTGTTTATGCCTGGCATGTTTACAGCAAATCAAAGAAAATCGTAGAAATAAAAGTCAATCTACCGATACGCTTTCAATATAAATTCCGTTTAAATACATGAACTTTATAGTATTCATTTTTAAGATGAAAAAAAATACCATCAATACTGTTATCTTTTTATTGTGCATGCATACCTGTTTTGCACAATACAGTATTACCGGAAAAGTAACTGATGAACATCAAAATCCGTTGCAGGCTGTGACCATTACCATTGGAAAAAACCTGATGACCACAGTTTCAGATTCGGCCGGAAATTATAGTTTTTCTTTTTCTTCTGTTTCAGTAAGCTTAACCTTTACCCATATTGGTTACGAGCCGGTAGTGATCAATATCAAAGATGGAAAAGTGCAAACTGCAGTTCTTTTAAGGAGTAATATTTTTTTGTCGGAAACCGTAGTAAATGCTTTTGAAAGAAACAGCAATATCAGGAATATTCCGGCAGCAGTAACAGTTTTAAACAGAGCCGCGCTTGACCGGTATGGCAATGAATCTTTTGTGCCGGCAATCAATACTGTTCCCGGTGTAAAAATGGATGAACGCAGCCCCGGAAGTTACCGCCTCAGCATACGTGGCAATTTATTACGGTCAACTTTTGGTGTACGCAATGTAAAAGTTTACTGGAACGGAATTCCATTAACCGATGCGAACGGCAATACTTATTTTAACGAACTGGCTATGAGCAATACCGGTAAAATTGAAATTATAAAAGGGCCATCCGGAAGCATGTATGGTGCCGGTACCGGTGGTGTAGTTCTATTAAAGAGTACTCTTTACCCGGAAGAAGGAAAGCATATTAGTTTACAGGTAACCGGGGGAAGTTTTGGTTTATTTTCAACCAATGCATCTTATAACCGGGCAAATAAAAACTCCAGCAGTTCTTTGTCGTTTTCTCACCAGCAAAGTGACGGTTATCGTAAACATACCAATTTGCGCCGTGATGTGGCTAATTTTACTGGTACATATTTTATCAGCCCAAAACAAAATATCAGTGCCAATATTTTTTACAACGACCTGTACTATGAAACTCCCGGTGCATTAACAAAGGCAGACCTGATTAAAGACCCCCGTCAGGCCAGGCCTGCTGCGGGCATATTTCCGGGTGCCGAAACCAATAAAGCGGCTTTATTTCTTAAAACCTGGTATGCAGGTGTTTCAAATGATTTACATTTTAATAACCGCTGGAGTAATACAACCTCAATATATCTTTCCAATACAGTCTCTAAAGGGCCTACCATACGTAACTATGAAAGAAAGACCGAACAGGGTATTGGTATGCGATCGGTTACAAAATACCAGCGCAAAATATTTACCGGAACATTTGGCGCAGAATATCAATATAGTTTTACCAATACCAGTACGTTTGGTAACCGGCTGGGCGAAATAGATACATTACAGTATCACGATGAAATAGATGCCCGCCTGTTCAATATCTTTTTACAGACCGATTTCAGTTTATTTGAAACCCTTATCCTGAATGCAGGGATAAGTTATAATAATTTTTATTATGGATTTGCAAGGCTGAGTCAACTTCCGTTCGTAAAAGAAAGCAGCAGTTTTACACCGCAGCTGGTACCCCGGGTATCGCTGTTAAAAAAAATAATGAAAAGGTATAGCGTGTATGCTGCAGTAAGCAAAGGATATTCGCCGCCTTCAATTGATGAAGTACATGCCGGTGATGGAAATTTTAATAAGCAGCTGAATGCCGAAACAGCTATAAATTACGAAGCAGGGATCAAAGGCGATATCATCAGGAATAAACTGTTTGTGGATATTTCCTTTTATGTTTTTGGTTTAACCAATACCATTGTAAACCGAAGAGATGCAAGTGGTGGTGATTATTTTGTGAATGCCGGCAAAACCAGGCAACAGGGTTTTGAAGCTGCAGTAAATTACCTGCCGGTTAATAATAAAAATAACTTTATCAGCAAGATAAATGTCTGGGTAAATTATACCAATATCCATGCAAGGTTTGTTAATTATACACAGGGCATTTTAAAATATGATGGAAATAAACTTACCGGAACTTCGCCAAATGTATTTGTATCAGGCGCTGACCTGAATACTGCTCTTGGTATATATACAAACCTTACCTATAGTTATACAGATAAGATACCGTTGAATGATGCCAATAGTTTTTATGCAAATGCCTATAATTTATTTTTTGCCAGGCTGGGATATAAAGTAAATTTCGGCAAAAACATTGCGGCAGATCTGTTTATAGCTTACAACAAATCCTTTAATACACCATACGGACTTGGCAATGACCTGAATGCAGCCGGAAACAGGTATTATAATCCTTCTGCCCCTCAAAGTATATCAGGAGGAGTAAATCTTAAATTTATTTTACAGTAACTTCACACGAATTCATTTTTAAGCATCCCTTCATAAGATTATATTTGCAAAAATTTTCCGCATGACATTCGATAATATTTCTATAAAAGAGATCATCACTATCTCTTTTACACTTTTTGCGGTAATAGATATGCTGGGCAATATTCCTGTGCTGGCCTCGCTGCGTGTAAAAATGGGCGGAGAAATACGTTCCCTTCAGGCAACATTGGCTTCCGGTGCATTAATGATCTTATTTTTATTAATTGGCCGGCAGTTTTTAAATATATTGGGTTTAGATGTTCAATCGTTTGCTGTTGCGGGCAGTATTGTGATTTTTATCATTGGCCTGGAAATGGTATTGGGCATCGAGTTTTTTAAATCAGATGGTAATCCTAAAAGCGGCAGTGTGGTACCGATCGCTTTTCCATTGATTGCAGGCTCGGGAACACTGACAACCATTATGAGTTTAAAAGCCAATTATGCTGATGTTAATATTTTAATTGCTATTCTCATCAACTGTATAGTTATATTTTTAGTACTCAAATCCTTAAAATGGATTGAAAGAGTTTTAGGTCCGAATGGTATGACAGTGATCAGAAAATTTTTCGGCGTAATATTGCTGGCCATTGCAGTAAAAATATTCGGCAGTAATTTTTCTCATTTAGGAAGCTAAAATAAATGGCCTCGTAGTACAATGGATAGTATAAGGGCCTCCGAAGCCCCAGATCCAGGTTCGATTCCCGGCGAGGCTACTATTTTGATTTTATGTTTTATGCTTATGTAATAAGAAGCCTTAATCATAATTTTTATTATAAGGGCCATTGTGAAAATTTGGAGGTAAGGTTGAAACAACATAATTCAGGAATGACTGAATCCATTAGACCTTATATCCCTTTCAGTTTGGTTTATAAAGAAGAATTTATAACAAGAGAAGAAGCTATTTCCAGAGAGAAATATTTTAAGACAGCTGCCGGTAGAAGATTCTTAAAAAATAAATTAGCCTTGTAGTACAATGCTTTTCCGGATAATTAATTCGACGGGCCCGACCGAAAAGCCGGGCAAGGATAGTATAAGGGCCAACATAGCCCCAGATCCAGGTTCCCTGCCCGACTGCGTCTGCAGGCGGGGATTCCCGGCGAGGCTACAAAAATGAACTGCTCCTTTAAACAAATCGTTTAAGGAGCTTTTTTTATTTACAATAACAAAATATCTTACGCTCATTATGGATCTTATAAAAGCAATTTACAGGCTTTTGACTTTTAAGTTAAACCGTGATGAAATGCTGCAGTTTGATAAAAAGCATTTTATTGCCGGACTTACAGGAACCTGGATAGTTGGCATGGGAAGATACTGGGATGATGAAGGTGCAAGCCTGCTTCAATTACTAGGACTTGGTTCAGTTATTTACATTTTTATTTTAGCAGCTTTTATATGGCTAATCATTAAACCTTTCTTTGTTGAAAACTGGAGTTATTTTACGATTGTCACTTTTATAGGGTTGACATCTTTTCCGGCAATACTATATGCAATACCGGTTGAGAAATTTGTAACCATCAGAACTGCAAATACTATGAATGTCTGGTTCCTTGCTATTGTTGCCGTTTGGCGGTTACTCCTGTTAAATTATTTTTTGAAACGTTTTACAAAACTGAGTTATGGTAATATTCTAACTGTTACTTTAATGCCGATTTGTTTAATTATCTCGGTCTTGACAGCATTAAACCTGCACCGGATTGTTTTTAATATTATGGGTGGGGTAAGAAATCCATCGCCGCATGAAGGCGCTTATTTTATTTTAATGCTTTTAACAGGCATTTCAGCAATACTCACAATACCTTTACTACTGGCTTATGGTATTGGAATTTATACCAGTTTTAAAAACAGGCGTACAAAACAGTAAACTTTATCAGCAAAAATCATTTGCCATAAATACTGTTCCTGTTTATAATTGAGAAACAAAGAAAAGATCATCCTCCTTTTCAGGACCAAACAGGTGTGGAATATTATTACGATACATTTTACATTACTTACAAATCTCGGTACGGATCAATTTAACCACCATCAACATATATTAATTGTACGCCGGCACGTTTACCTATTTCTGGCATAAGCATAGCAGCCTTATCATTTAATTCTTCAGCCACAACCATTCTTTTACAACCTTTCTCTTCAATTATCAATTTTGTAATTTCAACACCCATACATGATCAGAAGATGTTTTCATGGCCGCAGGAACTGTAATTTCCACACTTCCTTCTTTTTGCTTCCACAAAAGTTTTTTATTGCTGCCCAACATTTGCAGTTTACTTTTTTCATCAAAAGAAATTTTTGTTAACCGCAGTTTTTCTTTGGGAAACCCAAACAGGAAAATATATATTGTACTGCTATCCTTTGACTGGGTAAAGCGAATGGAATCACCTTCATTAAAAACAGTATAAATCCGGCTGCCATAAATTGCTTCCCCGTTTACTTTCATCCAGGCACCAATCTCCTTCAGGCGCTGATAAGCCGCAGGATCTAATTCTCCATCGGGCCCCGGGCCAATGTTCAACAAATAATTCCCCCCCTTACTTACAATATCCACCAGGTTTTTAATGATTACGGCGGCAGGTTTATATACATCGTTTGGTACATAACTCCAGCTATTGCCCATGGTCATACAGGTTTCCCACGGATAGGGTAAGCCTGTTTCGGGTATATGCTGTTCGGGCGTTAAATAATTTTGCTGTGCTCCCGGCACGGCCCTGTCCACTACAATTAACTTCGGTTGATTTGCCCTTGCTTCTTTTACCAGTCGGGGCATGTCAATATCCTGACTTTGCGGATTACGGGCATACCGGTTGTTCTCATAAATTTCCAGTAAATCAGTTTTAACTTCTTCATCTGTTTTTATGCGTACCCAGCCACCATCCAGCCAGAGTATATCTATTTTACCATAACCGGTCATTAATTCATCCACCTGGTTGTGTGTGTAATCAACAAATTTTTTCCATTGCTCAGGGTATCTCCGGATTGAATAATTAGCATTGCGGTCGCTGGCAGGATATTTGTTCCACCAATAAAAATCAGAATGCCAGTCTGGTTTGGAAAAGTAAGCCCCTATCCATAAATTTTCTTTTCTGAATGCAGAAAATATTTCTTTAGTAATATTGCTCCGGGGGTTAGCTGAAAAAGGAGTTTTCGTATCAGTGATCTTATAATCCGTGTACCGGGTATCAAACATACTGAAACCATCATGGTGTTTTGTAGTGAACACCAGGTATTTCATTCCTGCATCCTTTGCGGCAGCCGCCCATTTTTCCGGTGCAAATTTTACAGGATTAAATGTTGTTTGGAGGTTCTCATAAGCTTTTACATAATCATAATAATTATCGGCTACCCCTTTTTTGCGGGCACCGGTAGCCCAGCCCAGATCCTCGGGACAAATGCTCCAGCTCTCTACTATTCCCCATTGACTGTATGGCCCCCAGTGCATAAGTAACCCGAATTTTAAATCCTTCCATTCCTCCAGTCGTTGCTGTATTGCGGTATCCGGGTCGGGATAATAATCTTTGTGTTGAGCAGAAGCTTCTATAACCAATAAGGTAAAAAGTAATGTTATTAATTTTACCTTTTTTTTAAATAATGATTTCATACAATATTTTTTACATGGCATTTTTTAAATACATTAAAAACAAACCGGCTACAGTGCCCTGTCTAAATGCACATAACCTCCATCAACATATATTAACTGACCGGTAGTATGGCTGGATCTTTCCGACAAAAGAAAAGCTACCATATTGGCAATCTCTTCAGTTGTGGTCATTCTTTTTTCAAAAGGAATTTTTTCAGTGATCTGTTTCAATTTTTCTTCGGGTTGCTCAAATGTTTTTATCCACGTTTCATACAATGGTGTAAAACACTCTGCAACTATTACTGCATTTACACGGATGCCATATTTCAACAGTTCAACTGCCCACTCCCTGGTTAAAGCATTGCGCCCTCCATTGGAAGCTGCATAGGCTGATGTATTGCCCTGGCCGGTTTCAGCTGTTTTAGAGCTGATGTTCACAATAGCTCCTCTTGATTTTATTAATTGCGGCAAAGCATGATGTGCGATTAAATAATAATGCACCAGGTTTTTATGAAGCGATGCAATAAACGCATCATAGCTGCCGCTTTCTAATCCCACGCCATCATTAACACCGGCATTATTTACCAGTCCGTCTATACTGCTGCCGTAAGCGATGACCTGTTTTACAGCAGTTTCACATGCTTCGGGTTTTGTTAATTCAGCAGTAAAAAACTTTGCCTGCCCGCCAGCATTGATGATTTCCTGAACTGCCGCTTTATTATCATCTTCATTTCTGCTTATAATAAAAGGAATAGCTCCTTCTGCAGCTAAAATTTTACTGATACCCAGCCCGATACCTTTTGCACCGCCGGTTACTATTATTATTTTATCGTTTAACTGTAAATTCATTTTATAATTTTTTTAAATGATAAAAGCTGATGTTTGTAGATTTTCATGGCAGTTCAAATATTTTTTCCATCAGGATCCATTTTTCTCCGGGTTTAGCGCCTGGCATTGATTGTTGGAATTTCCACATCAGTGCTTCCCATTCCTGTACTTTTAAATTATCCGCATCCAGCAATGATTTTTTTTTAAACGAAAAACTTTCTCTGGCTTCCATGATCATAAACAACCTGTTACCGGTACAGTAAATGTCCAAAACAGTAATCCCCGAGTCTTTTATACTCTTAATAATTTCGGGCCATACATTTATATGGTATGTTTTATACGCTGCTATTAACTGGGGATCATCTTTAAGATCAAGGGCAAGGCAAAATTTTTGTGTTGGCATACCTGAATAAATTAATAAGCTGCTGCTACCTGTTTACTGGTTCCCAACCCTGCTATTCCCAATTCAATCACATCACCTGCTTTAATATAAACCGGACCGGGTTTCATACCCAACCCAACACCAGGCGGTGTGCCGGTACTGATCACATCACCGGGAAGCAATGTCATAAACCGGCTGAGATAATGGACCAAAAAAGGAATTTTAAAAACCAGGTTGGACGTATTGCTGTTTTGATATTTTTTACCATTCACAGTTAACCACATAGGTAAATTGTTTACATCATCTATTTCATCAACGGTTGCCAGAAAAGGCCCGAGGGGCGCAAATGTATCACAGCTTTTTCCTTTTACCCACTGTCCGCCATGCTCTAACTGAAAGGCCCTTTCACTGTAATCATTATGCAAGCAATATCCGGCTACATATTCCATCGCATCTTTTTCATCTACATAACTTGCCCGTTTACCAATTACAAATGCCAGTTCCACTTCCCAATCTGTTTTAGTGCTGTTTTTAGGAATGATCAGGTTATCATTGGGGCCACATAATGCGGTGGTTGATTTAAAAAAAATAATAGGTTCGGTTGGTATGGGTGCATTGGTTTCAAGGCAATGATCCACATAATTTAAACCAATGCAAATAATTTTTGAAGGCCTTGCCACAGGAGAACCCAAACGGACATCAGCATCCACTTCAGGAAATACAGCATCGCCGGTAAATGCCTGTTTCAGATTTTCCAATTCATTGTTTTCAAAAAACGCTTCATTGTAATCAGTAACCACAGCAGATACATCATATCTTTTTTTTCCTGCTAAAACACCAGGTTTTTCAATACCCGGTTCTCCAAAACGGATCAGTTTCATTGTACTTTTTTTATTGTAATTGTAATTCTATGATGGTGTCAATGGCATCTAATTGTAACTGATCCAAATACACAAATAAACCCTCCGGCTGTTGTTTATATTTCAACATTTTTTTTCCATTAAACAACATACAATTAACAACTTTCTGTTTCATCTCCGGAATAAAAATGTAAGCTGCTTCTTTTGGCGATGTAATGATATGTGCATACCAGGTTTTTTCTTTGGCCGTAACCACACCCCATTCCTGTATTTTTAATACTCCGCCCCTGGTTCCATAAATACTTTCGCCGTATTGTTTCATCCAGTTGCCTATTGTTTTTAAGGTATCAGCAAATTCAGTCTGAATGGTACCATCGGGCATTGGGCCAACATTCAATAAAAAATTAGCATTTTGGCCTGCAGCATTTACGATATACTGTATTATATGTTTTACACTCTTGTAATTCCTGTCAGTAATATTAAAACCCCAGTTATCATTCATTGTTTCACAGGTCTCTAATGGCAATTGTGATACCGCGGCTCCGCCAAACCCAGTTGAGTTACCACCAGGCAAATCTTTTTCAAATGCCTGAAAATCTTCGCCCGGTATAGGGGTTAAATGATGGTTGTTGGAAATTAAACATTTTGGTTGCAATGAATGGATGAGTGTATAAATTTCATCATAGTGCCAGTTAACTTTTGATTGTAAAGTTTTATCGTGGTCATTATCCAGCTGGTCCCAATGCCCGTCGAACCAGATCCCTGAAATTTCACCATAATCAGTTAACAATTCTGTTAATTGCGCTTTCATAAAACGGATATAACTTTCCCAATCGCTTTTTTGTTTTCTGCCTGTTCCCTTTCCTGTTTTACCGGTTTCGTATTGGTAATCGCTGCGATACCAGTCGAGCAAAGAATAGTAGCAGAATAATTTAATGCCCTGCGCATGACATTCATCAGCTAACTGTTTCAGTGCATCCTTTTGATAGGGTGTATTGGTAATTTTCCAGTCAGATTGTTTGGTATCCCAGTTACTAAACCCATCATGATGCCTTGTAATGAAAGTAATATATTTCATACCGCCTGCTTTGGCAATAGCCACCCATTTTTTTGCATCAAAATTTTGCGGGTTAAATATATTGATAAGCCTGCCATATTCATTTACCTGAATATTCCTGTTATTCATTATCCACTCTCCCTGGCCAAGCAAACTGGATGCACCCCAATGAATAAACATACCCAGCTTCATGTCCTGAAATTCTTTTCGGGCTGCAAGGTTTGCAGCTGAAGGGGTATAAGTTTGAGCTTTTATTGCAATCCCAATTAAACATACCACTAAGAATAGTAAAATCTTTTTCATACTTTTTATATTACTATTTAAGAATTGTTGGTTTTTTATGAATATTTTTTAATTATTCAGTTTAATAAATCCACCGTCAATCGGGTAATCACAACCTGTAATAAAAGAAGCTTCATCACTACAAAGATATAAGGCTAATGCAGCAACTTCTTCCGGCTTTGCCATACGCCCAATGGGTTGTGTTTTTGATAACTTCTCAAACATGTCTGTTTCTTTACCCGGATAATTGGCAGCGATAAATCCATCTACAAAAGGAGTATGTACCCTTGCAGGAGAAATAGAATTACATCGGATATTTTCTCCAATATAATCTTTGGCTACTGACAAAGTCATGGCCATCACCGCACCTTTTGCTGTTGAATAAGCAAACCTGTCGGGCAAGCCGATCCATGCAGCAATGGAAGCCATATTTACAATAACCCCTGCACCGGATTTTCTTAGTTTAGGGATGGAGGCGTATAAACAATTGTATACTCCCTTTACATTAACATTAATAACACGGTCAAAATCTGTCTCTGATGTGGTATCTGCTTTTCCCACATGTGCAATACCTGCATTGTTTACCAATATGTGAATGTTTCCAATTTTTTCAAAAGTATTTACTACTTCCTGCTGGCTGGCTACATTGCAGGCATGGGAAAATACTTTATCCCCATTTGCAGTTATTTCAGTAACAGCTGCTTTTACACTTTCGTCTGTCAATTCAATGATATGCACTTCGGCACCCTGCTTTGCAAATAAAACGGCTATGGCTTTTCCAATACCGCTGCCCCCGCCGGTAATAACAGCTTTTTTATTTTGTAAAGAAAACATGTTTACTAAAAATTATTAATGATTAATAATGTAAAAGTGCCTTGCATGAAAATACACAACAAAAACAAATTAGGATAAAGAAATCAAAAAAGAGATAAAATATAATTATAATGATACCCCTCTTTTCCAGGGAATAAAATCATCCTGGTTTAATTGCACTGCCTTAGGAATAATTTCACCACTGGCGGCTTTAATACAATATTCTAAAATTGCTTCTCCCATTTCTTCTATGGTTTTTTCTCCGCTGATAACCGGGCCGCAATCAATATCAATTATATCAGACATGCTGTTTGCCAGTAACGAATTGGTGGCTAATTTAATAACGGGACAAACAGGATTTCCGGTAGGTGTTCCAAGGCCGGTAGTAAATAAGATCAGGGTAGCTCCTGAAGCAGCTTTGCCCGTTGTAGCCTCCACGTCATTACCGGGTGTGCAAACGAGGCTCAGCCCCGGCTTAGTTGCAGGTTCCGTATAGTTAAGTACATCAACAATTGCTGAAGTGCCTCCCTTTTTAGAAGCGCCTGCACTTTTTATAGCATCCGTTATTAATCCATCTTTAATATTTCCGGGTGAAGGATTCATGTGAAAGCCTGAACCTAATTTATGCGCCAGTTCATTATAAGACTGCATCAGGTAAATAAATTTTTTAGCTGTTGCTTCGGTAGTACAACGATCAACCAGGTTTTGTTCTACGCCACACAGTTCGGGAAATTCAGCCAATAAAACTTTACCCCCCAAAGCTACCAGTAAATCGGATGTATAACCAACGGAAGGATTAGCCGATACACCACTGAATCCATCGCTGCCACCACATTTTACACCAATACATAATTCGCTTAAAGGAGCCGGGGTTCTCTCCAGCTTATTTATTTCCAGTAAACCCTCAAAAGTTTTTTTAATGGCGTTACCTATCAATTGTTCTTCACTAACTGATTGCTGCTGTTCAAAAACAAATAAGGGTTTAGAGAATGCGGGGTTTTGTTTTTTTACATCATCTAAAAAATGCTGCACCTGCAAATGCTGACAACCCAAACTCAATACCGTAATACCACCTACATTTGGGTGATTGGCATAAGCGGCTAGCAAGGCACTGAGTGTTGCTGCATCATCCCTCGTACCCCCGCAACCACCCTGGTGATTAAGAAATTTTATTCCATCTACATTTTTAAAAACACGTTCGGTATGCTCAGCAAGTGAGGGATTAAAATTGATCGAATCTAAATTTTGGCCATCCTTGAAAGCCTGCAGCAACTGTTCGGTATATTGGCTGTATTTATCATTTGCGGCATACCCCAGCCTGTTATGAAGTGCCTCCCGGATAACATCCAGGTTACGGTTCTCGCAAAATACAGTTGGTACAAACAGCCAGTAATTGGCAGTACCCGTTCGGCCATCATTTCTTTTATACCCGTTAAAAGTTTTGTTTTTAAAATTTGCTGTATCAGGTGCCTGCCATTTAAAATCCACTTTCCGGTAATGATAGTTTTCTGCGGCATGTACAATATTCTCTGTAGTTATCAGCTCTCCCCTGCTTATTTTTTTTATTGCTTTACCAACCATTACCCCATACATGATAACTTTATCATCTTCCGCTAAATCTTTTATTGCAAATTTATGTTTTGCTTTAATGGTCTTTTTCAACATGATTGTTTCGCCGTTAAAAAAAACTTCCTGCCCTTCAGCCAAATCGGTTAAAGCAACCAATAAATTATCATCAGCATGCATTTTAATAACCATATTCTTTTGAACCTTTTCTTTCTGTAACATCGCCGTTCTATTTCTGTTTATGCAACGTATTAATTTTATATCCCTTGATCGCAAATAATAACACCACTACAAAACAGATCAGCGGGACTATGTATCCGTTTTGAATACTTCCTGTTGCATCTGAAATAATGCCCAATACCGGGGGCAGTACTGCACCACCAACGATTGACATCACGATCAGGCTGGAAGCCAGTTTGGTATCTGTTCCCAAATCTTTTATGCCCAATGAGAAAATGGTAGGAAACATAATTGACATAAAGAAGGCAATGGCTATCAATGCATAAACCACAACCATTCCGTGTGCAAATATGGCAACAGTTACCAGTATAATATTGATGACAGCATATATTGCCAGTAACTTTTCTGATCTAAAATATTTCATCAGCCATGTGCCGATAAAACGTCCGCTCATAAAAGCCAGGCCAAAACCCCATCCAAGATATTGTGCTGCGGTTTTTTCATCCATGCCTGCACCCGTTCTGGCCATCTTAATGAAGAAGCTTGCAACACAAACCTGGGCGCCTACATAAAAAAACTGGGCAACCACTGCCCATGAAAGATGGCGGTGCCTGAATGCATGAAGGGGATTACCACTTTCTTTATCCTGCTCACCTTTTACATCAGGAAGCTTAGATAATAAAAATAATACCGCTACCAGGAAAACAAGTATGCCCAATACCAGATAGGGTGTTTTTACACTTTGCGATTCTATATCCAGGTATTGCTTCAGGGCTTCAGGCGATAATATCCTGTAATCGGCTTCGTTCATTTCTTTACCCGATAAAATAATACTGCCGCCAATCACTGGAGCCATCATAGCTGCTAAGCCATTAAAGGATTGTGCAAAGTTTAATCGCCGGGTTGCCGATTCGGGCGGACCTAAGACCGTAATATAAGGATTGGCCGCAGTTTCTAAAAAAGTGAGGCCACTGGCAATAATAAATAAGGCACCTAAAAAGAAAAGGTATTGATGCGTATCGGCAGCCGGTAAAAATAAAAAGCAACCCAAAGCAAACAATACCAGTCCGGCAACAATTCCTGCTTTGTACCCATACTTCCGCATAACATAACCTGCAGGCAAAGCCATTATAAAATAAGCGATGAATACGGCAGAATCTATAAGCGAAGATTGAAGGTCATTTAACTGAAATGCTTTTCGAAGATGGGGGATTAATATCGGATCAAGATTATGAACAAAACCCCAGAAAAAAAACAAACTGGTTACTAATATGAACGGGAACAACCATTTTTCGGTTGATGCCGGGTTAGAAACAGTTTCTGCCTGCTTAGCCTGATGTAGAGCCATATTTTAAAAATATCATTTTTATTTCAAATAAAGACTTCAATTTTTGAACTGGAAAAAACAAACTGCCGGTTTATAAAATTATTTTTATACGAAGCCCTGTTAATTCATAATTACCATGTAATGTAACTATTGTAACATTGCCTTTATTTTAATAATCGCATCTTTGCCGTTAAAAAATAAATTATGGACATACTGGGTTATATATTAGCTGTACTGGTAGGTATATCATTAGGGTTAATTGGCAGTGGTGGCTCTATTTTAACAGTTCCTATCTTAGTGTATGTTATGGGAGTAAACCCGGTGTTGGCAACAGCCTATTCTTTATTTATTGTGGGCTCAACCGCATTGGTGGGTGGTGTACAAAGTGCCCTGCAAAAAAGAGTTGATTTTAAAACGGTACTGATCTTTGGTATTCCTTCCATTGCGGCTGTTTATGCCACCCGCATGTGGCTGATGCCGGTAATCCCGAAAGTACTTTTCTCAATTGGCTCATTGGTTATTACCAAATCAATCGGATTAATGCTTTTGTTTGCAGTAGTAATGATACTGGCTTCGGTAAGTATGATCAGGCCGGGAAAAAATAAGGCAACTGATGAAAATGCACCCAGGGTATATAACTACCCGATGATCTTACTGGAAGGGGCTGTTGTAGGATTACTTACCGGACTGGTAGGCGCAGGCGGTGGGTTTTTAATTATCCCGGCGTTGGTAATACTTGCCCGTATGCCCATGAAGTTAGCTGTTGGCACGTCCCTTTTTATTATTGCAGCTAAATCACTGATCGGATTTATCGGCGATCTGCAGGGCAGTGAAATTATAGACTGGAAACTGCTTGGTATATTTACCACATTTTCTGTTGCCGGTATTTTTATAGGTATACTCTTATCCAAAAAAATACCCGGGCAAAAATTAAAAAAAGGGTTTGGCTGGTTTGTGTTGGTAATGGGCATTTATATTATTATTAAAGAATTATTTTTTAAATAAATAAAAATGAAGGGTGAACAAACCTATAATGCAGAAAAATGCGGAGACGTTGCCGCCAATAGCATGCCTGGAGAATCCTTCTGGAATGATCAATATAAAGCCAATACAACGGGCTGGGATCTTGGAGAAGTATCTCCGCCGCTTAAAGCCTATATAGATCAGCTTATCAATAAAAATTTGCAGATTTTAATTCCGGGTTGTGGTAATACTTACGAAGCAGACTACCTTTTACAGCAGGGGTTTACTGATATAACAGTCATGGATATTGCTCCAACATTGATAGCGCAATTAAAAGAAAAATACAAAGGTTATCCAAACATTAAAATCATTTTAGGTGATTTTTTTAAACATGAAGGAACATATGACCTGATACTGGAACAAACCTTTTTCTGTGCCTTAAATCCTGCATTACGGAATGATTATGTAACCAGGATGAATGAACTTTTGGCAACAGATGGTAAACTGGTTGGGGTTTTATTCGACAGGGAATTTGAACAGCAGGGGCCGCCTTTTGGTGGTTGCAAAAACCAGTACGAACAGATGTTTGAAAAGGATTTTTATTTTAATACTTTTGAGCCTTGTAATAACTCATTTGTAAAGAGAAAAGGAACGGAATTATTTATCAACCTTTCCAAAAAGTAACTTATGTTACGATAAAGTTTAAAAAAAATCAACAATTTTGTATTTCAAGTTTAAAAAATAAAATTATGAATATAGAGCAAATTTATACGGGATGCTTGGCACAGGGTGCTTATTACATAACATCAAATGGTGAAGCCGCAATCATTGATCCATTGCGTGAAACAGCACCTTACATGGACAGGTTACAAAAAGACAATGTAAAACTCAAGTACATTTTCGAAACACATTTCCATGCAGATTTTGTCAGTGGTCATGTTGATCTCAGTAAAAAAACCGGGGCACCCATTGTTTATGGCCCCAATGCTGCCTGTGAATTTGATTGCATTTCGGCAAAGGATAATGAAGAGTTTAAGATTGGTGATATCACTATTAAAGTGTTACATACACCCGGCCATACCATGGAGAGTACAACCTTTCTTTTAAAAGATGTTTCGGGAAAAGATCATTGCATTTTTAGTGGTGATACATTGTTTTTGGGCGATGTGGGCCGTCCGGATCTGGCACAGAAAGCTGCGAATATGACCATGGAGGATCTTGCAGGATTGCTTTATGAAAGTTTGATGACCAAGATAATGCCACTGGCAGTTGATGTGATCGTGTATCCTGCACATGGCGCCGGCAGTGCCGGTGGTAAAAATATGATGAAGGAAACTGTGGATACATTGGGCAATCAAAAGAAAATGAATTATGCATTAAATCAGCCCAATAAAGAGGCATTTGTAAAAGCAGTTACCGATGGTTTACAACCACCTCCCGGTTATTTTGGAATGAATGTGGCCATGAATAAAAAGGGGTACGAAAGTTTTGAAACCGTTTTAAACAATGGTATGCGGGCCTTAACGCCGGATGAATTTGAAGCTGCTGCAGAAAATACCGAAGCATTGATATTAGATACAAGAGACAGTGGCGTTTTTTATAAAGGTTATATTCCGCAATCCATTAATATTGGTTTGAATGGAGATTTTGCCCCATGGGTTGGCGCATTGATTGTTGATGTAAAACAAGCTTTATTACTGGTTACTGATTTGGGTAAAGAAGAAGAATCGGTAACCCGTTTAAGCCGAGTTGGTTTCGATAATGTGCTGGGACATTTGAAAGGAGGCTTTGCAACATGGCTTGCCGCAGGTAAAGAAGCTGATGTGGTGGACAGGATATCAGCAGAACAGTTTGCAAAAGAAGTAAAGATCGGAGAAGATAAAATTTTTGACATCCGAAAAGATACAGAATATACTGCTGAACACATTGATGAAGCATACAACAGGCCATTGGCACTTATTAATGATTGGGTAAAAGATATAAATCCCGATGAGCATTTTTACATTCATTGTGCCGGTGGTTACCGGAGCATGATCACAGCTTCTATTTTGCAGGCACGTGGGTACAGGAATTTTACAGAAATAGAAGGTGGTTTTAAAGCCATTAGCAACACCACTTTACCAAGAACAGATTTTGTTTGCCAGAGTAAAGTGATGAAAGCATAAATGAAGCTGTCATAAAAGGTAACAGTAATAAAAGGTTGCAATTCTCTACTGTTATTTTTTCGGATGGATTGAAATCCTGCACATAACCAAATATTCAATTTTTTTAATAGCTTGCTATTACCAATAACAGGCGCATGAAAACTTTACAACAATATCTGCAGGGATTACCATCAGCCTTTGTTGCTGAATTGGAGAAATTTTGCATCGTAAAAGATTTTTCTGCGCAAACAGAAATTTTAAGGGAGGGCCAGTTTGTAAAATATGTACCACTGGTACTGGAAGGCATGGTAAAAGTATTTACCCGGCATGAGGATAAGGAATTATTACTTTATTATATTGAAAGCGGAGAGAGTTGTATTATGTCCTTCAATGCCGGTATAAAAAGCAGCCCCAGTAAAGTATTTGCCATAGCAGATGAAAATGCCCTGATATTATTATTGCCCGTTGAAAAACTGAGTGAATGGGTAAAATCTTTCCCTTCCTTAAATGAATTATTTTTTAACCTGTACGACCAGCGCTATGCTTCCCTGCTGGATACCATCAATCATCTTTTATATAGCCGGCTGGATCAGCGTTTGTATAATTACCTGCAGGAAACGGCAAAACAAAAAAACAGTAAAATACTTAATCTCCGTCACCGGCAAATTGCTGCTGAACTGGGTACCGTAAGAGAGGTGATCAGCCGGGTCATGAAAAAACTGGAACAGGAAGGAAAAGTAAGGCAACTGCCTGCTGGCATTGAAATTTTATAAGCTGGTAACCCAGGTCACCGGATTAAATTTCCAGAGCAATTACATTTGCAATATAACCGGTAACAATGCAACAAAAGTTGAAAAAATTAATGATCGTTTGTTTGTTATGCATAGTCATTGTTACTGCTGTTGTTTGGGCAATTCAATTTTTTAAAAAATAAAACAATAATTATGAAAAAGAACATGGGTACAACAGACAGAATTATCAGGATCATCATTGCGGCAGTAGTTGGATTTTTGTATTACAATAAAACCATTACCGGCACTTTAGGTATTGTATTACTGGCATTGGCAGGTGTTTTTGTATTAACCAGCCTGATCAGTTTTTGCCCGCTCTATAAATTAGTGGGCCTGAATACCTGCCCCGTTAAAAAAGGTTAATGCCTTAATTTTTGATCATTATTAAAAGTTGTTGCAGATTTTATTAAACCTGCAACAGCTTTTTTTATACCATACCCTTCCATAAAACAGTACTGTAAATACCAGGTTAGATTTCATTTGATATCATTTGAGGGATTAAAATTTACTCAAAAATTATTCCTGAAAATATATGTCCCGCCCATATTTATATGAATTACCTGATAGTAATATACCCACAATATGACCAACATCAGCCTGCTGTATGAAGCTGATCATTTTTGCGTTAAGTGTGATATAAGTTACATAATAAGCAGCGTTTTCGTTACAATTTTGAGTTGGAATCAGATTATAAACTTAAAATAAATGTTATGGAAACCGCTTATCATTACGAAGTAAAAGTGAATTGGGAAGCCAACAGAAAAGGGATAATAAGTTCTCCTGTTTTAAATACAAATATAGAAGTGGCTACGCCACCTGAATTTCCAAAAGGCATGCCGGGTATCTGGTCTCCGGAGCATTTGCTGGTAGCTGCTGTAAACAGCTGTTTAATGACCACTTTTTTGGCTATAGCAGAAAATTTCAAATTCGATTTTATAAATTTTGAAAGCAATGCCGATGGAACACTTGAAAAAGTGGATGGAAAATATATAATGAGTGAAGTTGTATTATCACCGGTATTAACCATTTCGCCGGATGCAGATAAAGAAAAAGCCATCCGTATCCTGGAGAAATCAGAAGCGGCCTGCCTGATCTCTAATTCTGTTAAAGCAAAAATCATTTTTAAGCCTGCGATAAAAATTGCGCAGGCGATACTTTCAAACTAAAACCAACTTGTATGAAAAATATAGTAATACTGGGCGCAGGAACAGCGGGAACTATGATGGCCAATCACCTGAATCACCATTTAAAAAATCCGGATTGGCAGATTACGATCATTGACGAAAGAATAAAGCATCATTATCAGCCAGGATACCTTTTTCTGCCTTTTGATATCTATAAACCAAAAGATATCATAAAAACCATTGAGGAATTTATTCCAAAAGGGGTAAAACTGATCAAACATAAAATCAACCGCATTCTTCCAACTGAAAATAAAATAGAACTGGAAGGTGGTGAAGTATTAGCTTATGATATTTTGATAGTAGCTACAGGTGCAAAAATAGCTCCCGAAGAAACCGAAGGTATGAATGGAGCCGAATGGCAAAAATCAGTTTTTGATTTTTATACTTTTGAAGGAGCTTTAGCTTTACGCAATAAGCTCAGAAAATGGAAGGGTGGCAAACTGGTAGTGCACATAACAGAGATGCCCATCAAATGTCCTGTTGCGCCTTTGGAATTTGCATTTTTAGCCGATTCATTTTTCAAGCATAAAGATATGCGTGATAAAGTGGAAATCACTTATGTTACGCCATTAAGCGGTGCCTTTACAAAACCAAAAGCTACCGAAGCGCTGGAACATTTATTACACGAAAAGGGGATTAACATTGAACCTGATTTTGCCATTGAAAAGGTTGATAATGAAAAAAAAGAGATCGTGGATTATGGAGGTAAAATAATTCCATTTGATCTGCTGGTAACTGTTCCTACTAATAAAGGGGATGAGTTAATAGAAAGGTCCGGTATGGGCGATGACCTGAATTATGTACCAACCCATAAAGCCACTCTGCAATCTAAAGACTATTCAAATGTTTTTGTTTTGGGTGATGCCAGTAATATTCCGGCTTCCAAAGCCGGTTCTGTTGCACACTTTGAAGCTGAAATTTTAACAGAAAATATTCTTCGCTTTGTACATGGTGACCCTTTGAAAGAAGAATTTGACGGACATGCAAATTGCTTTATTGAAACCGGTAACGGCAAGGCATTGCTGATCGATTTTAATTATACCCATGAGCCGGTTGAAGGAAGTTTTCCGTTTGCAGGTATAGGCCCTTTGCGGTTATTAAAAGAAAGCAGGATGAATCATATGGGTAAGCTTGCTTTCCGTTGGATTTACTGGAACGTATTATTGAAAGGGACACATATTCCGTTTGTATCAGCAACGATGTCTGAAAGTGGAAAACATTACGCTTAAATTATTAAATCTTTAAAATATAAAATCATGGAAAAGACAATAGCAGGTAAACACATTACCGTAAATGAAGAAGGTTACTTAACAGATTTTAACCAGTGGGATGAATGCATCGCTGAAGTAATTGCTGCAGAAGCAGATGTCTCTTTAACTCCCAGGCATTGGGAAATAGTAAAGTATCTGCAAAACGAACATAAGAACCAGGTTGCGCTCAGTATCAGGCGCATTGGAAAAAGTGGTGTAACAGATATCAAAGAGTTCTATCAGTTATTTCCAACCGCCCCTTTAAAGACCGCAACTAAGATTGCCGGCATACCCAAACCGGCCAGTTGTATTTAACCAATTAAAAATTTGTCAATTATGAGTGAAAATAATGGAGCCATTAAAAAAATGATGATCATCCTGTCAAAAGGAACATTGGAAAATGTATATGCGGCTTTTGTATTGGCCAATGGTGCCCGTATGGAAGGTATAGCATCTGAAATATTCTTTACTTTTTTCGGACTGGAAGCTGTTCATAAAAAGAAACTGGAACACCTGCATGTGGCAACAGTAGGCAATCCGGCCATGCACATGCCCACCATGCTGGGTGGTTTACCGGGTATGGAAGCATTGGCAAGCAGCATGATGAAAAAGGAAATGGAAAAAGTTGATATGCCGGATGTGCATGAGTTTTTAGATATCCTGACCGCATCCGGGGTTAAGTTATGGGCATGCAAATTAGCAATGGATATGTTTCATTATAAAAAGGAAGATCTGTATGAAGGTGTGGAGGATGTAATTACAGTGGGGGATTTTTATAAACAAAGCCAGGGCGAGGGTGTACATATGCTATTTGTATAAAAATGATCCTTCCGGATAAACAGTAGCAAAAATCGGTTGAAGGATTATCAATAAAATTATTTACTAACTGCTGCTACTGCAGTTTAAAAACTACAATTATGAAAAAGTTATTAGCTACATTAGGATTAGGTTTTTTACCATTTATTTTATTTGCACAGGTTGGCCATATCATGCAGGGAATTGGTGCAACCAATATGTCAATGGGTGGTGCAGCAACAGCCCAGCCTATAGATATCAAC
>JAYTOF010000047.1:0-41461 GCA_043747955.1 Chitinophagaceae bacterium | reverse complement strand
ATGAAACCCGAGTCCGGCTTCCAGTCCATAATCAAGCTTGTTTAATTTAATGATATCGCCGGCGTTTTTTGATCCTTTATTGGAAGCCAGGTCGTACTCGGCTTTAAAGCCGGCCATCATATACACCCTAAAATTATTGATGCGGTCGCTGCTGAATTTTAATTGAATGGGCAACGTAAGTGAAATAGATTGTACTTTTTTTTGAGTTACAGAATCTTCGCCTGCAGGGCGGTCAGGATATTTTAGATTATACTCAAATGCTTTTTCAGTAAAAGTGAGGTTAACCGGGTAAGTTCTTACAGCAAAATGCTCACTCAGGTTAAAGTTAACCAGCCAGGCCAGGTTGATACCGGTACTGTTGATGCTTTCAACAACCATTACACTATCCCTTTGTAAAAAAACCGGGTGATGGGTAAAACTAAAATGTGACCGGTTCATCCCCAGGTTAATACCAAAATGAATTCTTTTTTCATCATGGTCAGGCTGATTTACCAGTTCCCGCAATTGTGAAAATCCAATGAGGGGACAAATAAAAAAAGCTACCCCTGTACAAGTTATTTTTCTCCGCAATAGATGCTGCATATTCCTAAGCTCAGTGGTTTACAATAAGTATTTTTATATCCCAGGTTATCTAAGATATACGTAAAATTTTTCCCTTCGGGAAAGTTCTTAATTGATTCGTCGAGATATTCGTATGCGTAGCGGTTTTTTGAAAAAAATTTACCTACAGTAGGGCAGATGACCTTCATGTACAAATTATACATGCTTTTTATACCCCGCATTTTAGGTTTACTGAATTCGAGAACAACCAATTTTCCGCCGGGTTTAAGCACCCTTTTTATTTCACTTAATCCTTTCTCCAGGTTCTCGAAATTACGTACTCCAAATGCAACGGTTACCGCATCAAACGAATTGTCGTTAAAATTTATTGTTTCACAATCTCCATTTAACAGTTCAATGGTATTTTGCAGATCAAGCTTTTGTATCTTATTTCTGCCTATATCCAACATGCCATCACTGATATCAATACCAATGATTTTATCGGGGTTTAATATACCTGATGCCATTATGGCCACATCTGCAGTACCCGTGGCTACATCCAGTATTTTTTTAGGTCTTATATCCAGTAATTGCCTGATTGCTTTTTTCCTCCATTTTACATCAATACCAGCGCTGAGGAACCGATTTAAAAAATCATATTTTAATGCAATATCATTAAACATAGCGGCAACCTGCTTCTTTTTACTGAGGGCCGAATCTTTATACGGTACTACATTATCGTGTGCGTAATCTGACATTGGCGGCAAAGATACTGGTAATTGGCTAAAGGTTTATAACCGGAATAGTTAAGAAAAATCTAACTGCTATATTTGTGCCATGCAAATCAAATCAGCCAAATACGTAATCAGCAGCCCCGGTTATGAAAAGTGCCCGGTACCCGACAGGCCGGAATATGCATTTATAGGACGCAGCAATGTTGGTAAATCATCACTGATTAATATGCTTTGTGATAATGAAAAACTGGCAAAAACATCGGGCGCTCCCGGGAAAACACAATTATTAAATCATTTTGAAATAACCTCATCCCCATCACTTCCTCAAAAGACCTCCCGGCCAGACCATACAGATGGCAAGAAGGATGATGCGAAGCGGAAGAAGTGGTACCTGGTTGATCTCCCCGGTTACGGATTTGCCAAAGTAAGTATAAGAAGCAGGAGGCGCTGGGAACAGATGATTGAAAATTATTTACGTAAAAGAGAAAACCTGACCACAGTTTTTGTTTTAATTGATGCAAGGCACAATCCTCAAAAAATTGACCTTGAATTTCTGGATCAATTAAGATCATGGCAGGTACCCTTGTGCCTGGTTTTTACAAAAGCTGATAAAGTAAACCAGCGCACAGTTAATAAAAATGTGAAAGATTTTTTAGAAGCGATGAAAAAGACCTGGCAGTTTTTACCACAACATTTTATCAGCAGTGCCATAAAAAAAACAGGGAAAGAAAAAATTCTCTTATTTATAGAGGAGACCAATAACAGTTTATAAAATAACAGTAATCAGGTATCTCAACCTGTATTTCTTCAAACACAAACTACCCGTAATACGATCATTAAAAAAAATTAATTTACAACCTTATTGGCACAACTGCTACTGGCAAAGGCCTCGGGTTTGGCTTTAAAGGCAAATCCCATTCCTAGGATATAGCCCATTGCTTCGCGTAATGCTTCATTACTTTTAAACTGTGGATTGGTATTAATATCCGCGTGAACTTCCATATCCACATCATACAAAGTAAACAGATCACATAATTCATAAGCAATCTCAATACTTTTTGCCACTTCTACCAGCATCCGTTCCTTAATGCTGTATTTGTGTATTGTTTTATCGTTGTGAATAAACATAAAGCCGCCATGGCCCTCTCGCAAAAAAACAATGACGGTTGCAAATTCTGTTTCCTTTCCTTTTACCTGGCTGTCGGTACCAATACAAACTTTTAAGTGATAGCCGGCCTGGGTTTCCCTGGTTATCGCCTGTTCTACAGCATCTTTGATATGTATTTGAATGGGATCTCCGTTAAATTTTCTCCATAACATAAAAATGGGTTTTTTAAAGTTACTGATAAATTCAATAGACAAAGCACCTGACCATTAAATAATAAACCCGGCATCTGAAAACCGGGAACATTTTCTGTGAATGATAGGCACAAAAAAGGGGATAGCCCCTAACGCTACCCCCTAACTTACACATGAATCTACCTTACTGTTTTATAATACGTTCTGTTTGTCGCTGATTATTGTTGAATAACTGGATAATATACATACCCCCCTGCAGTTTAGAAATATCAACTTTATTGATACCTTTCAGACCGGTACCGGTTAAGATATTTCTACCGTTTATATCATCTAACCGGTATTTATAATTTTCCGCGGCATTTATTGCTATTTCATTTTGTACCAGAGTTGACACCTGGAATAATTTATCAGAAATACCTGTTCCTTTTAAGGCAATGGTATTGGAATAAACTGTTTGATAAAGTACCGATGTTACTTTTAAACGGTAATAAACTGTACTGTTGTTAAAGGGCTGGTAAGAAAAATTATTCTTTGCCGGTATTACAGCAGTTAACGGGTTAAAACTACTGCCGTTTTCTGATCTTTCAACAACAATGGATTTAATGGCCTCGTCAGCAATGATACGCCAGTTCAGGCTATGCTTATAATTACCGGCAGTACCACTAAGGCTTACATCATGTATTGGTAAAGCACCCGAACTGCCATTTACTGTATAGGCTCCCAAACTTCCATAGGCACCTGTATTTGCATTTCCGGTACCATGAATTTTGAAATAATAAGTTCCGGCATTTAAAATTGTATCTATTGTAATGCTTAATGTATTTAGCGGATCATAAACGGATATTAAATTAGTTGCAGCGTTGTATAGTTCAAGCTTGATATCCAGGTTTGAACCAATAAAGTTTGAGCCTACATTAAAGGGAATTGCAGTTACATGGAAATTTGAATTTTGTGCTAGCGTAAATTTAAAAGCATCTTTATCTGAATTGGTGCTTATCACTCCGCTTACATTAAAATTTGATGAAGCTAAATTATAAGTATTGCTGTTGAGTGTTTCTTCATAATCATCCGTACGGTAAGAAAAACCATTCTGAGTAGCAATGATCGTCAAATTATCCTGAACACTAGTACATCCATAAGGTGTAGGGCCATTATTCCAGTTACTAATATTTCTATAATAGCTGTTGCCCATTATAGGTGCCCATCCGATTTCGCCTCCGGTTGTTGAACCGCTGTTGTATTGTTCAATCGGCGTTGTGCAATCAGAACCATATTTTGACTGATGTGATAAACCTACTGTATGGCCGCTTTCATGTGAGCAACATTCTCCAACCATTTTAGGACTGAATGGCCCTAAACGATCACTGAAAACAAAAGAAGGGGTATCATCGCCCCAGCCAAAAGAACCAATGTAGGCAACACCACCAACACCCAGATACCAGCCACTTGTAGTTGTAATAATTACCCGCATGCGTTTATTCAATGGCGCTGCTAAAAATACGGTTGAGTCAGTTGTAATGTTAATAACGAATGGCCGGAAATCTTCTGCTACCCGATTAAAAGTTTCAGTGATCTGAAGTTCCGTCATACCCGATGCAGCACAGGCAAAAGAAGCACCGCCATTCCAAACCGTACTTTGTACATAATGTCCGTCAAAATCAAGGAATATGGTGGCCAATGCGCCCGGGAAGCTGTTTAATTTAGGAACACTGTATGCCTTAAATGAAAACAGCAAGGGGCTGATAATTATTAAAAGTGTAAAAAGTTTTTTCATAGTTCAGGGATTTAGGGGATTCATGAATATGGGTAAATATTGGATATCTTGTATTTGAATTTTCAGAGATTATTACAGTCCTGTATCACACGATCAGTTTCTATTTTAATAAGTTGATAATTTCCAGCTTCATTTTTTTTCAGTTCGTAGCCATCAAAATAATTTTTATTGATGATGCGGCCCAGGTATGAAATACTGTTATCCTTATTAATGATTTTCGACACGCTGAAAATGGTATTATTAAAAAAAGGAGATTTCACTACTGCTGTTTGCAGGTTACTGTATTTGACCACATTACTGGTAACATTGCCGGAAAATAAAAAATTATTAGAAAAGGAAAGGCTGATATTTTGTCCGGCAGAAGAACTGAAAATATGGCTAAGCTCTGTTTCTGAGCAGTTAATTATATCCGGAAAATTATTGAATTGTTTAGGTTTGTCAGTATTACCGTTTTGTGAAAGACCAGTAAGGCTTAATACAGAAAACAATAACAACAACATTGCATAGGGGGCAAGGAGTTTCATAGTACTGAATTTGGTTTCTTAGATAATTGGATATTGACTATTCTATAACAAATAAACGGGATTCAGTAAATTTTAGTATGCCTAAAATATAAAAAAAGTACAGTACGTAAAGCATAGTAGAACTACTATTCCATTTTTCGTAATAATACAGATTAGCAGGAGAATCAGTATTGGCCGGTATTCAGCAAAACCAGCGTACAGGCTTCCAGCGGTTTAATATGATGTTGAACAGCAAGATCAAACAGTTCATCATTTTCGGCACCCGGATTAAATATTATTCTTTTAGGATGCAGAGAAATAATATAATGGTAATATTCTTTTTGGTGTACTGGATTTAAATAGATGGTAACCGTATCAATACCGGTAAATGGTTTTTGCGTTGTTTCTATCCGGATGCCTGAAACCAGGCCTTTCTTTTTTCCAATGGCAACAACAGGTTGTTGCCGGGCAATTAGTTTTTTAATAGCCATATTGCTGTAACGGGCTGGATTTTCTGAAGCACCCAGTACCAATGTTTTATTCTTTTCCATACTATTGTAAAAATCTTGCTTTTACTCCCGGAGAAGGTATCATACACTGCTTCCTTACTCCAAACCATTTATACCGGTTTTTGGCAATCCAGTTATAAATACCATCACGGATAAAACCGGGAACAATGATAAAATAATAACACAAGGGCCAAAGGCCCCTTAAATGCCTGCAAACCCTTAATGCGCCTGTTGATTGTTTATAAACTGTTCCCTGGTCTATAAAAATAAAGGACTGCATATCAGTCAATGGCAGGTTGTATTGTTTTAATAATCTTTGTCCTGCTTCTGATTGCATGGGGGCAAACAGGATATTTGATTTAGAATTTCTTTTGATGGTAAAATTTACCGCACTGTTACAGAAATTGCAAATGCCGTCAAAAAGTATGATGGGTTGATTGTTCATTTATTTTACAAAGTTACTGATTCACATCAAGTGAAATATCATTCAAAAATATTTTTAAGCGCTTCTTCAATGATGGAATATTTAAAAGAAAACCCCGGTGTATTTATGATCATATAATTTTCCATTTCGTTAAATCAAATCAACTGATCATTGCTTATTAACAACCGACGCTTTATACCTGGCTTCCTGCGTTGCTTTTTTACGGAGTGCAAAAAAGATGTAGAGATTAAAAAAATGCATGGCACCCAGTATAAGAATGATCAAGCCAATTTTTAAACTCAGCCTTTCAATTACCTGCTGAACGTTTGCAATATTACTGGTTACCTGCAAAGTATACACCGCATAACCGATATTTATCAGGTAAAAACCAACCAACAGTAAATTGTTTACACTGCCAGCAAGTTCTTTATTACCATGAAAAATATCAATTAAAAAAACTTTACCATTTTTAAATAAGGTTTCGGCAACCCAAATGGTCAGTGAAATGGTTATGAACAGATAAAAACAATAGGTGATGATAATGTAGTTCATAAAATTTATTTTAAAAGTTATTAATTATTTTAAAATGGCTAATGGCCGTTGGTTCATTTTTTGCACTTCATCAAAACACAGCCAGGTGTAAAATATGGCCATAAACGGTGCAGTAAAAAGCAATATGAAAAAAGAACCTACCGGAATTGTTATTACAGCAATGAATACAATCCAATGATAAATATACCTGCTGCTTTTCTTTTCAGTAAAACTGTGGTTGTAAACATGCACCAGCATACTGATAACCTGCCAGCTACCTACTACAAAATATCCAATGATGAATGAGCTATCCCTTTTGATGATGGTTGCCATGGCAAAGCCTGTAATTAAAAGGATACTGATCCAGGTATCGATCTTTTTAAATTTTTTCATGATAGTTTATTTTATATTTTCAGAAAATTTTGAAACATATTTTTTAAATAAAAGCCGAAATTTTCCAGCTTGGTTTACAACTCCTTTTTGGAGCTATTTAAAGAACTTCAACAGGCTGCCTAAAAACCAACTTTCGTCTGCCTTTATCATTACATCCAGCACTTTATCTGCCTGTCCACCAAATTTTCTGATGCCTGCAATCGTATCTACAAACTGCTTTACATCTTTATCTTTTTTATCGCCTTCAATCTGCTCCAACTGAGTTAACAGTTTAAGCATAGGATCCAACTCCCGTTTTTTTCTTTCTTTAATAATTTGTGTGGCAACTTTCCAGATGTCTTTTTCGGCAGTGAAGAATTCTTTTCTTTCGCCGGGTATCAGTACCCTATCCACCAGTCCCCAGCCAATTAAATCACGGGTGTTCATATTTACATTACCGCGACTGATACTTAGCTGTTCCATAATATCATCCTGAGTTATTGGATCAGGACTGATGAGCAGCAATGCATGAATCTGCGCCATAGTGCGGTTGATACCCCAATGTGTACCAAAGGCGCCCCAACTGCTGATGAACTGTGCTTTTGCAGCGGTAAGTTTCATGATTGATTATTTATACCACAAAGATAATACAGTTATTGAATTTTCAAAATTTATTGAAAATATATTTTTTATTAACCGCTTTGGAGAAGTTCAATACATAAGTACTGTAGAGGAGTGCGAAGCCACTGAAGCCGATCACAGATAAAATGCCGGGACTATAATATAAAAAAAGCCCGCCCGGATTGAACCGTTCGGACGGGCGTCAGCTTTTAAAACTGACATAATCAATTTATCAGATTTCTCCTTCGTAGAAATGACAGAAAAGAAATTACAACAACATCGTAACCGGGTTCTCTAAATATTTTTTAAGTGTTTGCAGAAAAGCCGCACCCACAGCTCCATCTACGGTACGGTGATCGCAGCTCATGGTCAGTTTCATTATGCTGCTTACCGCAAAACCCTCCCCTTTTTTTACTACAACTTCTTTAATGGCTCCAACAGCTAATATGGCACTGTCGGGTGGATTGATGATAGCGGTAAATTCTTCAATATCCATCATGCCCAGGTTGGAAATGGTGAATGTATTGCCACTGAATTCGTTTGGGTGTAATTTTTTATCTTTTGCCTTACCGTATAATTCTTTGGCTTCGGTGGCTATTTGAGATAAGGTTTTCTGATCGGCGAAACGTATTACCGGAACGATCAATCCATCGGGTGTTGCTACGGCGCTCCCAATATGTATGTGGTGATTCAAGCGGATAAAATCACTCATCCAGCTGCTGTTTACATTTGGATGCTGCCGCAATGATAATGCCACTGCCTTTATTACAAAATCGTTGAAAGAAATTTTAACCGGGCTCACCTCATTTAACTGCGTACGTACATTGATGGCATTATCCATGTTGATCGCCATGGTTAAATAAAAATGAGGGGCACTAAATTTACTTTCACCCAGGCGCCGTGCTATGGTTTTACGCATCTGGGTTAATGGTACATCGGAATATGTTTCCTGTTGCTCGTTGGTCGTTAATCGTTGGTCGTTTGCATTTGCCAGCTTGTTATATGAAGCCTGCTGTATTTTGACAGCAGGAACATAAGTATCAATATCTTTTTTAGTAACCCTGCCGCCATCACCACTACCACTAACTTTACTGATATCGATTCCTTTATCGGCAGCTAATTTTTTTGCAAGAGGAGAAGCTTTTATCCGGCCGTTCGTATTAATCGTTTCTTGTTTCTCCTCGGGTGTTTCTTGTTTCTCGTTTGAAGTTTGTTGTTCCTCACTGCCAACTGCCGGCTGCAAACTGTTTGTCCCTGCTTTTTCAGCAGCCACATAAGCACTTACATCAGTTCCGGCCTTACCAACAATAGCAATGATCTCATTTATTTTTGCTGCTTTACCTGCTTCCACACCCACATATAATATGGTACCCTCTTCATAACCTACCACTTCCATGGTTGCTTTATCCGTTTCCACATCAGCCAAAACATCATCTGCTTTTACAAAATCGCCTACTTTTTTATTCCAGGATACGATCTTCCCTTCGGTCATTGTGTCGCTCAATAAAGGCATGCGGATCTCTTTTGCACCTGCGGGGAGGGGAACAGTTACCGGTTTCTCGTTAGTCGTTGTTGGCTGTTCGTCCGCAGGACCCTGTGGATTTGCAACTGTGGCTGTTTTAGTTGCGCCTGCTTCATTATTCAGCAAGCTTTTATAATCTTCCCCATCTTTTCCAACAATGGCTATGATCTGATTGATCTTTGCTGCTTCACCTGCCGGAACGCCTATGTATAATAAGGTACCGTCAACATATCCATTTACTTCCATCGTAGCTTTATCAGTTTCAACATCGGCAAGTACATCATCAGCTTTTACCTTATCGCCTACTTTTTTGTTCCAGGATATTATTTTCCCCTCGGTCATCGTATCGCTTAAAAGCGGCATGCGTATCACTTCTGCCATAATATTAATATAATTTTAATTCCGATAGCTATCGGAAGAAGTTCGAAATTAAGGCAAAATGAGGAAATGAAGGGCAGTTTGGCTTAATAATCGAGTTCTAACCGAAGCCTGTCTTTTAATTCTTTAACCAAAGGGTACTCCTCAATAATTTTCAGGTATTGTTCCCTGGAGCTTAAAGGCTTTTCAGCAACCTCCCCTGTTCCTTCTTTTTCTATGATGATCACAGTATAAGTCAGTTGACGGTTACAAAAATATTGTTGAAGATCATCAACCAGTTCAGCACGCTCCTGCTCAATAAATTTTTGCTGAATATTGTTACCGGTAATTATTTCAACAGAATTGTTATCTACTATTTTTAACTCAGCCATTTTAAAATTGGTAACTGCTGAGTAATTTTTTTTTGCATTTAATTTTTCAATAAAATTACCCCAGCATAATCTGAGTTCCTCATCAGTTAAATCTTTAACTCCGTTACCATTTGCTTTATTTTTAGCAGTTACTTTTTTGCGGATAGCATCCAGCGATCCCAGGGATTTTTTGGGTTCGTCATTTTCAGAAACAGAATGCGCTGTAATTTTTTTATTAACCCGGGGTTCGGGTTCTTCAATAATCAGTTTAGCCTGCCTCTCCGGACCCTTTTGCAAAGTAGTATTCAGAGCAGGCAGGCGGGCTTCGGTATTTTTTTTTATGGTTGGTCTTTCAATAACCGGTACCTCTTTAATTTTAATGATCTGAATAGATTTAAACGCCACAGGAAGAGCCGTTTCAATTACTTTTTTTTTAGAAAGTGTTCCTTCATTATTAATCAGTTCAACCGCCTGCAACAGGTAACAAAGCTTTATGATGGCCAACTCCACATGCAGTCGCTTGTTGCGGGCCTGTTTATAATTTATTTCAGCTTCATTCAGCAAATTCAAGGCAGCAATCAGCCAGCCTGTTGAAATTTGCTGTGCAGCCTGCAAATATTTTTGTTTAAAATCTTCAGCTACTTCCAATAAAATGGCAGCCCTGGCATCTTTACTTACCAAAAGGTTTCTTATAAATTCACTGTATCCTTCCAGCAAGGTATCTCCTTCAAAACCTTTGCGGTTGATTTCATCATATAACAGCATGGCATCGCTTAAATGCTGCTGTTGCATACAATCCAGCATTTTAAAATAATAATCCTCATCTAAAATATTCAGGTGCTCTAGAGTATTACTGTAGTTCAGTTCGCCATTGGTAAAGCTTACAATTTTATCCAGGATACTTAAAGCATCCCTCAGACAGCCTTCACTTTTTTGGGCAATTACATGCAGTGCCGCTTTCTCTGCTTTTATATTTTCCTTTTTGCATATTTCCTGTAAATGCTCAATGGTATCAAAGTTGGTAATTCTTTTAAAATCGAAGATTTGGCAGCGGCTTAGAATGGTGGGAAGAATTTTATGCTTCTCAGTTGTTGCCAGAATAAAAATAGCAAAGGGTGGCGGCTCTTCAAGCGTTTTTAAAAATGCATTGAAGGCTGAGGAGCTTAACATGTGTACCTCATCCACAATATATACTTTGTATTTACCCGCCTGTGGAGCAAAACGTACCTGCTCCACCAGGCTGCGGATATCATCAACAGAGTTGTTGCTGGCCGCATCAAGTTCATGTATGTTTAAAGATGTACCTGCATCAAACGAAACACAGCTGTTACAGGTATTACAGGCTTCGCCACCTGCAGTTCGGTTTTCGCAGTTAATGGTTTTTGCCAAAATTCTGGCACAGGTGGTTTTACCTACACCCCGTGGGCCACAGAATAAAAATGCATGCGCAAGTTGGTTATTCTTTATGGCATTTTTTAAAGTAGTGGTAATATGCGCCTGCCCAACTACTGTCGAAAAATTCTGTGGTCTGTATTTTCTTGCCGATACAATAAACTTATCCATGTGCTGCTAATTTCGGTAATCTAAACTGGAAAATAGAATTTGTTTTTTCACCGGTCAGGATACCGTAGGGTGACGGAGAAATTCTTTGGTACGGTCAAATAAATAACGGTAAGTTGCCAGGTTCCTGCTACGGTAAGTATCCCCGAAATTCTCGGCTACATTGATCATTTTTGGGTTAAAATCCCCGATCCACTGCATTTCATATTCAGTGTATAAAAAAGGGGGCACCTGAATAATTTTACGGCATTCGCCAATGATATAAGAATCGATGCCGGTTCCCTGCCATTCGGGAACAACACCAAAAACCAGCCCGACAAATTTCTTTGAACGCCTGAATTTTTGCCGCCATACGAACTCCAGTTTTTGTAACAGTCCGAATTTACCCTTCAGGTGTTTAAAATACTGGTTGATATCCGGCAGGTTAATAAACATGGCAATGGCTGTTCCTTTGTGATAGGCAAAATAAACCAGGCTTTCGTCCATTACCGGTTTCATTTTTTTAAACATGATCAGCACCTGTTCTTTATACATTTGTTTTAAACCGCCATGCCCTGCCCAGGCTTTATTATATACTTCAGTAAAATCTGCAGCATATTTTTCCAGGTTATTTTTTTTGATCGTTTCAAAACTGATATCCGGATCTGCTTCATGAATTTTATGGCGGTCCAATGTTTTTTGTGCTATTTGTTTTTGGGCTTCCAAACCAAAACAGATCTGGTTATAAAACAATTTAAAACCATAATTTTCAAATAATATAATATAGTAAGGCGTATTAAAATTCATACAATACAGGGGCGGTGTAAAACCTTCGGTGATCAGGCCCCACCAGCGGTCACGTTCCCCAAAGTTGATAGGGCCGTCCATGGCTTCCATGCCGTGTTGTATCAGCCAGTGCCTGGCATTGTCGAATAACAGATCTGCAGCTTCCTGGTCATTTACACATTCAAAAAAGCCGATACCGCCAACAGGCACATCATCACCCTTGTTCTTATATTTTTTATTGGTAAAAGCTGCAATCCGGCCAATCAGTTTCCCTTCTTTATCTTGTAAGATCCAGCGGATAACTTCTCCAAATCGAAAGGTCTTATTTTTTTGGGGATCAAATACCTCGTTAATATCCTTTTCCAGCGGCTGGATCCAGTTGGGTTCTTTTTTATGGATAACTACTGCAGTTTGTAAAAAAAGCCGGGCTGTAGTTTTATCGGTAACAGGTATAATTTGCATGAGTGATAATAATGCTGCAAATATAGTAAAGCTCTGTTACTTGCTTTTTACGGTATTTTGAATTACACAGGATCGTATTTTATGATCACCTGCATACGTATTTCAGGAACGATAACATTTTGATCACCGTATTAGTTTATCAGGCTGCGATTTTCATAATTAATGAATCCTGCACTAAAGACAATCTTAATGGAGGAGGGTCATAAATATTTGCCTTTAAAATCATCATAGTTTATGTAATTAATCTACATTTATGGGACAAATTATATCGATGAAAAAAACCAATATTTATACCGCATTCATCATAACCTGTTTGTTTGCCGGATGTTCAAAGTCTGATATGGCACCGCCGGTACCGGTTGATCCCTGTGCAGGCATAACCATTACTCCGGTAGCCGGTTTTACACACACTATAACGGGTCAGTCCCTGGGAACGATAACTGTTACTTCCCCCATTGGATCAGATTATTTATATAGTATTGGTGGAACAGCTCAGGCATCAACTAATTTCTTTAACCTGGCTGCAGGTAATTATACACTGACAGTAAAAAATGCAAATAACTGCAGTGGCACTACTGCATTAACAATTAACGGATATGGTGCAAAATTTTTTGCAGTAAGAACCATCATTAATGGGTATTGCGGGCCCTGCCACCTTAATGGCACCGTAAATGGCGGTAAAAATTTCGATTCGGATAATGATGTGGTAAACTCCTGGGACCGGATTAAAATACGCGCTGTTGATGGCAACCCTAGTTTTATGCCCCAGGGTGGACAGTTAACAGCTATTGATAAACAAAAAATTGTTGATTGGGTAAATGCGGGGCACCGGATTACCGATTAATCAAAAACAATTCAATCCATAAATAAAAAACCGACGAAAGAACCGCCGGTTTTTTATTTATGGAAATATGGTTATCTAACTTTTAGCATGGGCCTTACCTGCTGAATTGTTCCATTTTGTAAACGTGCATAATACACACCGTTTGGTAAATGAGAGGCATTAAATGTAATGGTTTGCCCAGTTGCAGCAGCCGGATAATCTCTCTCTAATAAATTTAAAAGCAGTCTGCCAGAAGTATCCATAATCTGTATCAATGTATGCCCTCCTTCTGTATTAAATGTAATGGTAGTACTGCTGGTGAATGGATTTGGAGCGTTAGTAATTAAAGAGCTGCCGGAAGTACTTGGTACCGTTACTTTACAGGTGTTACCTTTAATTAAAGGTAGATCCTGCAATTGCCCGTTTACATTTGGCGGAAACAATCCCTGCACAGTTGCAGTTGGAAGACAGAACCATTTTTCCAGTAAAGTGGAATAGATACTTCTGAAATCATATTGCATGGGCACATTATCATTTACATTAGCAACTGTTGGAATAGCCGGGTTATCTCCAAGTACACCGCCTTGCACTGGTTTACCAAAAACGAACATTGGGGCGGCAGCACCATGGTCAGTTCCCACACTGCTGTTACTTTTTATTCTTCTTCCAAATTCACTAAATGTCATCCCTACAACACGATCTTCAATGCCTAAATAAACGAGGTCATCCTGAAAAGCTTTTATAGCATCACTAACCCTTCCCAGTAAAATAGCATGTGAACCAACTGTAGGATCAGTAGTTGTAGTTTGAAGGCTATGGGTATCAAATCCACCAAAGCTTACCATATAAACCCTGGTCTGTAATCCGCCTTTAATCAACCGGGCAACTATTTTTAACTGATCCGCCAGGCTGTTATTGGCAGGATAAGGATTTTGAGTGGTTACCCTGTTAGCTGCATTACTTATTGTAGTGCTATATTGCTGGGTTTGTTTTGCTACGGTGCGGATATAACTCAATTCTTTCCCTGCATGTGTTGGCGGAACAGGATCGTTGGTTCCGTTTATCAATTGGTAAAAAGAAGTAGCACTGGTAATACTCATGGCCATATTTACACTGGGCCCCTGCGTTGTTAAAGAAGCAGTTGACCCGATTTGTATGGCTAATGGGTCGGGGTTGTTCGTATTTGGATACCCTGTTGGGAAATTAGGATATTCATAATTAAGATATCGTCCACCCCAACCGGTATATACTTCCTGATTACTGTTACTTGCCGTCATCCAGATATCAGTTGCCCTGAAGTGAGAAAAATTGGGTTGAGGATATCCCACCGCCTGAATAATTTTTAATTTAGTATCATTATACAGACTTTGTAAACCGGTCATACTGGGATGAAGCCCTGTATTGGCATATCCGTTTAATGATAAAATCCTGTTTACAGGAATAGCAATATTCGTACGTGCAGCATTATATAAACTATAAGTACTCACAGGTATCACCATGTTTAAGCCATCATTACCGCCCGATAACTGAATAATTACAAGTACATGATCAGTATCTGTTTCGCCACCCAGCAATGCCTGCACCAGGGGCGAGTTTTCATGTAATGCTTTTACAGCATACCCGCTTATTAAAGCAGGTAAAGTAATTGCGGCTGATTTTCCTAAAAATTCCCTACGTTTCATATAGAAAGTTTTTTAACCAAATTAGTTTTATAATTAACTCAATTGATATTCACTTAAGTTCATCAAATACCTGAACAAATCCCTGATACGGATATTTACAATGTTAAAATTGGCCGTTGTAGGATTTGCCAAATAAGCATTCCATGCATTCGTCCAGTAGTAATCATATTGCTGTCCACTTAACAACATCTGTGTTTTCATCAGTTGCTTTACCTGGGGCGATAAATTCATTCGGTATAAATACTTTAAAGCTTCATCTACCAGATCATTTGGATTTCCGGGATTTGTAAGTGTTTTTGCATACGCCACAAAATCAAACTGCATTCTAAATCCGTTTCTTGCGTAACCAGTATTGGTCATAATATCTGTAAACTGGTTTCTTTTGGGTAATGAATCTGTAGTTATCCAGATCTCATGAAATAAAGGTTCCTGATAATAAGCAGGCATACCGGCAACATTTGGTGGATCGTGTAAGTCTATTCCCATCAAGATCATAAAAAAGTACAAGGTATTCCAGTGGCCATAACTGGTATTCCAGTCGGTTGCAACAGGCATGCTTACATTATATTCTCTCATTGATCCTATAACAATATCTGCCGGGGTTTTAATAATACAGCTTTGATTTAATACATCATAAAAATGTTCGCTTTTAAATAATGTATTTAAAACAGGTTTAATTTCATAATTATTATTGCGGAAAATATCAGCCAGCGGGCTGATTACATTGGCTTCGGTTGCAGCATCAATATCATAATAAACAAACCAACGGTAAAATTTACGAACAATATATTTTGCCACTTCATTCTGGGCAAAGATCATATTCAGTAAATCATTTAATTCCAGATCACCAGCGGTTGCTCCGGTTCTGCCGGTAATCACCGTATTGTTATAAAAAGATGAAAACTGTTTATTCGCGGAACTATGCCGGGCAGCATTAAACACAGTTTGATACGTTGTGCCATTAATCTGCCAGCCGGTTAATACTTTAGCAGCTTCTTTTACATCCTGTTCTGTGTATTTACTATCTGTTCCTTTGCCTACTGTAAACAGCTCCTGCAATTCCCTGGCATAGTTTTCATCCGGTGCAGAAGCGGTATTTAAGTATCCATTTAAATAACGAAGCATGGCAATATCTACCGAAAGATCCCGAACCATCTGTTTATAATTACCCAGGCAATGCTGCCTGATGGTTGTATGCTGTTTATAGATCCAGTTTGCATTTCCTACTTCATTGGCTTCATTTCCAAAATTATCGGTCCACAAAAAAATCATTTTTTCTTTAATACTTCTGTCCTGGTTTAGTAACACCCCCGTCCACCATTTTTTATAGGATGCCCTGCGTTGACTTTGAACAGTACCATCATTATTGATATCATTTATCCAGGTTGTTCCCTGTGCAATATTTGCATCGGGTGTGCCGGGTTGGGTTGAAGTGGTATATTCTTTAACCGGAGGTGCCGGGCTGGCAGCAACAGGATTAAGCAACTCATCAACAGTCTGATTGATGGTAAGGGCAGTAAAATAATCCACATCCGCTTTTTTAGCCCCAAACATGGTTCTTTTTAAAAGATGAATTACTTCATTGGTCGTCCATGGACCACTATAGGGGTTTATACCACTAAAAGTTCTGGCTGTGGAAGTTAATCCGGTGGTTGTTGGAATGACAGGAGTTGTTTTTTTCGATTTGCCCGCTGTAAGAAAGTCTCTTCTATCCATAGCAGTATTTTTTGAATAACAGGGTTATAAATTTATTTTTTCGACTACATCTGTTTATTAAAGTTTAATTAAGGGCGGGATATATTTTTATTGGATTCCTTGCCTGTGTATAACGCTGCCTTTGTATCGTTTATTTCGCCTTATTGGAGATACCGATATTATTGAATGTTTTCTATTATTCCTGCAATACCCTGGCCACCGCCAACACATGCCGTAACAATGCCATATTTCTTATTCAGCCTTTTCATATCATTGCTTATTTGAATGGTTAGTTTGCTGCCGGTACAACCTAAAGGATGGCCAAGGGCAATTGCACCTCCATTTATATTTACGATTTCGGGGTTTAAGTCTAAAGTTCTGATCACTGCCAATGATTGTGAAGCAAAAGCTTCATTCAGTTCAAACAGGTCAATTTGTGATAGGTTCATACCTGCCTGCTTTAAAACTTTAGGCACGGCTTCAACCGGGCCAATTCCCATAATGCGGGGATGAACACCGGCACTGGCACAATTTACCAAACGGGCAATAGGTTTTATGCCCAATTCGTTTATCATCTTTTCACTCATAACAATAACAAAAGCGGCGCCGTCACTGGTTTGAGAGGAATTACCGGCGGTTACTGATCCGCTCATGGCAAAAGCAGGTTTTAATTTAGACAGCCCTTCGGGAGTTGTATCAGCTCTTACACCTTCATCCGTATCAACAATATAATCCCGCTTTTGTTTTTTCCCTTTGTCATCCAGATAAACTTCATGTACGGTTACGGGCAAAATGCCTGATTTAAAATATCCTTCCCTGATAGCGTTACCTGCTTTTACATGGCTGTTGTAACTAAAAGCATCCTGGTCTTCACGGCTTACTTTATATTCCTTGGCAACGGCTTCGGCAGTAAGGCCCATGCCTAAATAATAATCGGGTTCAGTTTCAGCAATAGCGTAAGAAGGCACAGTTTTCCATCCTGCTGTTGGTACAAGACTCATACTTTCGGTACCACCCGCAATTATACATTCGGCCATACCGGTTCTGATCTTTGCGGTTGCCATGGCAATACTTTCCAGTCCGCTGGCGCAATACCGATTTATGGTTATCCCCGGTGCATGTATACCCACGGCCCTTGCAGAAATCATCCTGCCCACCTGTAACCCTTGCTCAGCCTCTGGTACAGCATTGCCAACGATTACATCATCTACTCTTTTGGTATCCAGTTGAGGTACTGTTGCCAGCAAACCCTTAATTACATCTACCGCCAGATCATCCGGCCGTGTAAATCTAAATCCGCCTTTTTTACTTTTTGTAATGGCCGTTCTGTAACCTGCTACTATATATGCTTCCTGCATTTTATTTAGAATTTAGAATTTGAAATTTAGGTAGTTGTTTATGCAACTTTCGATACCAAAGTTATAATTTCTGTATGAAACCAAAAAACTGAATGCAGTAACCTAATTTTGCGGCGATGTATAAACTGCTACGTTCTGTTTTGTTTTTATTTGATCCCGAATGGGTGCATTATTTTTCGATGAATGGATTGAAGCTACTTTGTAAATTTCCCGGGGCAAAGCGTTTGTTGGCTGCAAGCTTTAAGCCGCCAGGGGGGATATCTTATTCTATATTCAATATTCAATTCGTCAACAGGGTTGGTTTGGGCGCAGGCTTCGATAAAAATGCAAAGTACCTGAATGAACTGGAAGCGCTTGGCTTTGGTTTTGTTGAAATAGGGACCGTAACGCCGCTCCCTCAGGGAGGAAATGATAAACCAAGATTATTTCGTTTACCAAAAGACAAAGCATTAATTAACCGCATGGGTTTTAATAATGATGGTGTAGAAAAAGTAATTGAAAGGCTTAAAAAAATTAAAAATCAAAGATCAAAAATTAACATTGTAATTGGAGGTAATATTGGTAAAAACAAAATTACCCCCAACGAAAATGCCTGGAAAGATTATGAAATTTGCTTTACTGCCCTGCATGATTATGTTGATTATTTTGTGGTAAATGTCAGCAGCCCCAACACACCGGGCTTAAGGGAGTTGCAGGAGAAAGAGGCATTGAGAAAAATTTTCAGTCAATTAAAAATGAAAAATGAAGAATTAAAAATTAAAAAACCAATCTTATTAAAAATAGCTCCTGATTTAACTAAAGAACAGTTAGATGAAGTAATAGATCTTGCCCTTGAAATAAAATTAGACGGATTTGTTGCAGCAAACACTACCATCAGACGGGATCAACTTACGACTCACGTCTCTCGACTCACCCAAATTGGTGCCGGTGGGTTAAGCGGGTTGCCGCTGAAACACAGAAGCACAGAAATAGTAAAATACATTAATCAAAAAACCAACGGTAAAATTCCTGTTATTGCAAGTGGTGGTATATTTACCGGTGAAGATGCAAAAGAAAAGTTAGATGCAGGTGCTTCACTGGTGCAGGTATGGACCGGTTTTATTTATGAAGGTCCTGGAATTGTGAAACAAATTTGTAAAGCCTTATAATTAAACATGGAACATTTATTTACATCAGAAAGTATTATCAGTTTTTTTATTCTTGTAGTGTTGGAAGTAGTGCTGGGCATTGATAACGTAATTTTTGTAAGCATCATCCTTAACCGGCTTGATAAACAAAAAGACCAGAAAAAGGCCCGGCGCCTGTGGATGATCACCGGCATCATATCAAGAAGCCTGCTCTTATTGGGTTTAGGCTGGTTACTCTCTCAAAAAGGAAAAGCTGTATTTACAATCTTTGATAAAGGTTTTGACCTGGCCAGTATCGTAATGCTTGCCGGAGGTCTGTTTCTTATTTATAAATCAGTAATGGAAATACACCACAAACTGGAAGGCGAAGACCCGAATGTAACAAATCAAAAGAATAAAAAAATAACCCTGGCAAATGCCATCGGGCAAATTATATTGATCGATGCGGTTTTTTCTTTCGACAGTATCATCACTGCTGGTGGTACGGCAAAATATGTGGAGATCATGATCGCTGCGGTTGTAATTGCCATGACGATCATGTTCTTATTCAGTCCGGCCATTTCTGCTTTCATTCATAAACACCCCACTTTAAAAATGCTGGCGCTTTCTTTTTTGGTGATGATCGGTTTAAGTTTAATTATTGAAGGTTGGGACAGCGAAGCGGCTCACCAGCTGAACCTAAAAAATTATATTTATTTCGGCATGGCATTTTCATTTGGAGTTGAAATGCTGAATATGGTAATGCGGAACAGAATGAAGAAAAACAGGGTGGTTGAATTGAATGAGCCTTTTTTGGAAAACTATGAAAAAGACCGTTATTCAGATATGGCGAAATAATGTAGCTGCAACAATACCCGCTGTTTCTGTTCTTAACCTCGTTTCACCAAGGCTTACAGCACTAAAATGATTTTGCATAGCCAAATCAATTTCTTCAAGTGTAAAATCCCCTTCAGGTCCAATTAAAATAATTTTAGAAGCCAAAGATTCATTATTAAGATCTGACAAATTCCTTTTTGAATCAGTAAGACAATGTGCAATAAATTTTTGCTGATGTGTGGCTAACTTTACAAGCTCATTGAATTTTATGGGTTCATGCATAACCGGTAACCAGGTTTGCTGGCTTTGCAGCATGGCACTGACTAAAATATTTTTCATCCGGTCCAACTTAAAAGCGGTTTTTTCAGTTCTTTCACAGATAATCGGAATAATTTCCGTAACACCAATCTCTGTTGCTTTTTCTAAGAACCATTCAAAGCGGGTATTATTTTTTATGAGGGAGATAGCAATGGTAACGTTGTTTGTTGGGTGTTGTTCGTTGTTCGTTGTTATAACTTTAACAGTACATCTTTTTCGGTTGTTATCTGTTATTTCAGCGGTAAACAAATCGCCTTTGCCATTTGTTAGTTCCAACTGTTCTCCCAGCTGCATTCGCAACACCTGAACCATATGCTTGCTGGTGGCTTCATCAAGCACTACAACTGTACTTGAAGCAACTAAGTCTTCTTTATAAAAAAATGGTAATGCCATAAATAAAAAAGGAATGAAAAATCAAATTTAATTCTTCATTCCTGATAATTTCTTACAAAAAAATGTTCTTCGCTTTTATCCTCCAGTTCCCTCTCCTTTGAAGTTCCTTGCAAAGGAAAGAGTGTAGCTCGTTGGGGTGAGGCCTCTAAAAAGGTGCATCCTCATCAAACTCCCCGTCATTCATCTTGCTTCCTTTCTGGATATACAGTTTTGCACCGTCACCGTCTTCTCCCTTAACCGGTTTCCATTTACCACCCGGTAAGCCACCCGCAAAATCACTGCCGCCTTCTTCTTCAATAAATTTCTGGATATGCAGTAAAGCTTTCAGTTTAATGGTATCAAGGCTGCCATTACGGTGCTTGGCAATTTTAATAAAAGTTTCGCCTTTATTACTTTCTCCCATTTCATTGCTGGTAATATCGTAATACTCGGGGCGGTACATAAACATAACCAGGTCAGCGTCCTGCTCTATAGCACCTGATTCCCGCAGGTCACTTAACTGCGGAATTTTTGCACCTTCTTTACGTTTCTCTACCTCACGGCTTAACTGAGACAAAGCAATGATGGGCACCTGTAATTCTTTTGCCAATCCTTTCAGATCACGTGATATACGGCTGATCTCCTGCTCCCGGTTACCATTGCGGTTTTCTCCGGCACCACTCATTAACTGTAAATAGTCAATGATGATGAGGCCAACATTGTGCTTATTTTTTAAACGGCGGCATTTGGCCCTTAATTCAAAAATATTCAGTGCTGCAGTATCATCAATAAAAATGGGGGCTTTTGATAAACGTTCTATACCATTTTTATACAATTGCTTCATCTCATGCTCTTCCAGTTTGCCACGGGCAATTTTCTCCAGCCATATTTCACTTTCAGCACTTAAAATTCTTTGTACCAATTGAGAACTGCTCATCTCCAGGCTAAAAAAACCTACCGCTGTTGGTTTGGTAGGATGCAATGCTGCACTCCTTGCCAGGTTTAAGGCAAAAGCCGTTTTACCAACTGATGGCCTTGCTGCCAGTACAATCAGATCTGTTGATTGCCAGCCATACGTAATTCTATCCAGTGACGGAAAGCCGGTAGGTACCCCGGTTATATCTTCCTGCCTGTTACGCATGTCTTCAATACGCTGTATTGTTTTCACCAACACCGTATCAATGCTGTCGAAATTTTTACGCAGGTGGCTGTTGGTTATTTCAAAAAGTTTACCCTCTGCATCATCCAGCATATCAAAAACATCGGTGCTGTCTTCATAAGCATCTCCTATGATCTCCCCGCTGATACGGATGAGTTCACGCTGAATAAATTTCTGTAAAACGATCCTGGAATGAGCATCAATATTAGCCGAAGAAACTACCGCATTGGTTAATCTGGTAACATAGTAGGGACCGCCAACCGCATCCAGTTCTTCCCGGAATTTTAATTCTTCAACAACGGTTAATAAATCTATAGGCAAACTTTTGATAGCCAAACCCTGCATGGCTTTAAATATCCGCTGGTTGGCATCTACATAAAAACATTCGGGTTTTAAAATTTCCACTACCGTATCAAATGCACTTTTTTCAAGCATGATGGCACCAAGTACAGCTTCTTCAAGTTCTTTTGCCTGTGGGGGCACCTTGCCATACATCATGTTGCCGAGATCGATTGGTGCTTTACGACGCAGCTTTTTATCTTTATTAAAGTTAGTAAGTTCCATGTTCTTTTTCCTGGTGCTTGTTAGGGTTATTAGGTGCAGGGCGGCTAAGGTAATTGCAAATGATTCATTAGTCTCCATTCATTTTTATCCACATCATGCTGTTTACGTTTTTTGCAGCCGTTTTCCACAGGTTTTTCCACAGTAAAGATAGTTTATTAAGGTTATTAAAAAATTACGCACAGTGAATTAACAAGTTAAAAATCAACAAAATTCGCATTCTCATCAGGTTTATTAACAATTAATAATTACTCAATATTCTTTTTTACACCTTTGTAATTAAACATTCACTTGTATTATTAAAAATCTATACTTAGATTCTTGTACCGCTCATTTATACTGCATAGCAACCAAAAAACTATCTTTGCCCATTAACAATAAATTTTAATTCCCAGATGATCATCAGTTACAACTGGCTTAATGAATACCTTCCTGCCGGACAGGCAGGCCTGCCCGAATTAATTGAACCGGAAAAATTGAGTAAGATACTTACAGCAATCGGACTTGAAGTTGAAAGCTTTGAAAAAAAGGAGACTGTAAAAGGTGGGCTGTCTGGTTTGATAATTGGTAAAGTTATTACCTGCGAAAAACATCCCGATGCAGATAAATTAAAAATTACAACCGTTAATATTGGCAGAGAAGAGAATCTGCAGATTGTATGTGGTGCTCCTAATGTTGCCGTGGGACAAAAAGTTGTAGTGGCCACAATTGGCACTACCATTTATCCGGTAAAAGGAGATCCTGTAATCATGAAAAAAGCCAGGATACGCGGGGTTGAAAGCCATGGAATGATTTGTGCAGAAGATGAAATAGGTTTGAGCGAAAGTCATGCCGGGATTATTATTCTGCCGGAGGACACAGCTGTTGGAATTACAGCAGCCGGATTTTTTCAAATTGCTGAAGATTATATTTTTGAGATTGGACTTACACCGAATCGTATTGATGCCATGAGCCATTTAGGTGTAGCAAAAGATGTTTGTGCTTATTTATCACACCATAATAAAACACAGGCTGCTGTAAGGTCTCCTTATAAAAATAATTTTAAACACGATACCCAGGATAAACCAATAGAAGTGGTTATTGAAAATACAGAATCCTGCCAGCGGTATTCCGGTGTAAGCATAGAAAATATAACCATAACTGAAAGCCCTGACTGGCTGCAGAAAAAATTAAAAAGTATCGGCCTTAAGCCAATTAACAATATTGTTGATATTACTAATTTTATTTTACACGAAACCGGGCAGCCTTTACACGCATTTGATGCAGATACCATTACCGGGAACCTGCCTGCCGGACAGGCAGGAAAAGTGATCATAAAAAACTTACCGGAAGGTACTCCGTTTGTTACGCTGGATGAAAAAGAAAGAAAGCTTTCTGCGGAAGACCTGGTTATCTGCAACCTGCCTGCCGGACAGGCAGGTGCAGAAGCGCCTATGTGTATCGCAGGTGTTTACGGCGGAATGCATAGCGGTGTTACTGCATCTACTAAAAATATATTTATAGAAAGTGCCTGGTTTAATCCTGTTGATATTCGAAAAACATCATTACGGCATGGCTTACGTACCGATGCTGCTACCCGTTTTGAAAAAGGCGTTGATATCAGCAATACCGTACAGGTATTAAAAAGAGCCGCCATGCTCATTAAAGAAATTGCAGGCGGCAAAATTGCAGGTAATATCATTGATATTTATCCGGCTCCAAAAACAAAAACTGAAGTCGCCCTTAAATATCATTATTTGAAAAAACTAAGCGGTAAAAATTATCATGGCGATACCATTAAGAATATTTTACACAGCCTTGGTTTCGAATTATTAAAAGAAGGTGATGATGAAATGAGGTTTACCGTTCCTTTCAGCAAACCCGATATCAGCATTGCAGCAGATATTGTAGAAGAAATTATGCGTATAGATGGGCTGGATAATGTGGAAATTCCAACCATGATCACTATAGCACCGGCTGTTGAAACCCTGGCACATGAAGCTGCATACACGGAAAAAACTGCTGAATACCTTGCCGGATCAGGCTTTCAGGAAATATTTACCAATTCCATTACCAACAGTGCCTATTACCCTGAAGATGTTTTAAAGAAAACTGTAAAGATGATCAATAATTTAAGTGAAGAATTAAATATTCTCAGGCCGGGTATGATGGAAACCGGCCTAACATCTATTGCTTATAACCTGAACAGAAAAAATAACGATTTAAAATTTTTTGAATTTGGAAAAACCTATTCGGTCAATGAAACAAGAAGATATATTGAAGACAATCACCTTACCTTATATATCACCGGCAATAAAACAACTGATAGCTGGAAAACAAAAGGAGAGAAAGCAGATTTTTATTTTATAAAAGCTGTCGTTGAAAAAATTATTAATCTGTTGGGATTAAAGATTGACACGTATACTCGGGCTGATCATACTGAAGCAGAAAACTGCCTGCAGGCATTTGTTAAAAATGAAAAGATTGCAGAGATTGGTATGATCAGCAAAACTAAACTGGAGTTTTTTGAAATTAAGCAACCCGTTTTTTATGCCGATTTACATTGGGATCAATTGCTTGTACTGAATAAAAAAATTAATATCCAGTTCAAAGATATTTCAAAATACCCTGCGGTAAACCGCGACCTGGCTATTATTGTAAACAAGGACCTGCAATTTGAAGCTGTAGAAAAAGCCACCCATTTTGCCGGGATAAATAAATTAAAAGCAATCAGTTTGTTTGATATATTTGAAAGTGAAAAAATAGGTGCCGGTAAAAAATCAATGGCTATCAGTTTTACTTTTTTAGATGAAGAAAAAACAATGACCGATAAAGAGATTGATGGCATGATGAGTAAGATCATTGTTTTATATGAAAAGGAATTAAATGCGGAAATCAGGAAATAGCTGTTGTGATGAGGCCGGCTTACAAATGCTTCAAACAGCCGGGAAGGCAGTAAGTGGCTGAATAACCAGAATGATTTTTTTTCTACTTCCTGTCAAAAATTACTTTTAAGAAAACTTCTTTAATAATAAGTACTGCGAAAAAATGATCTTCAAAACTTAGTGTCCGCCCGGTTGGCTATTCGAACGGTATGTAATGACAAATTTTATGAGTGATTTAGATTTAAATATTAAACGCATCAACGATAAACTTCAGAAACTGTTGAAGAATTACCAGTTATTACAAAAAGTTAATCATCGGCAATCTGTTATAATTGAAGAACTAAAACTGGCAAAAGAAAAAAATAATCAACAAATATCCGCACTACAGGAACAGGTTAACATATTAAAAGCTGTTGCGGGGCAAATGAATGAAAAGGACAAAAAATCTTTTGAAAGAAGCATTAACCATTACATTAAAGAAATTGACAAATGTATCGGGCAACTGAGTGAATGATTTATACCCTTTTCACCAGCTTTAAAATTTGTCCGCCTTCCGTGTTACTCAGTTCCAAAAAATACCTTCCGTAAGGCAGATCATTTAATCCACGCCAGTTAAAATATTTCTGGTGCTCATTTTGAGTAGTTTCTAAAGTTGAGCAGACTTTTCCTTCATCGTTTCTTAAAACAAATTTTAAAGGATCTGTGGTCATTTTATCCCACTCAATAGTTAGCGAGTCGGTAAAAAAGGCCTGTTTAATTTTTGCAAACATGCTTGTAATGTTTTTAATTCTAATATGGTTAAAAAAAGGTGCAATCCGTTTAAATAAGGTAATTATTAAACAATACTTTAGTTTTAAACTAATGTATCAGTTGATTTTTATGTAATAGGAAAATGGTGTTTTCTTTGGCAGGGGAACAAAATAATACATTAATTTTAATTATGCAAGCATTGATACCCATAAATATTGTGATTGGAGACAGAACCTATCGCATTAAAACCAACCCGGATGATGAAGAAACGATACGCCGTACCTTAAAAACCATTAACGATAAGATCATCGAATTTAAAACCCAGTTTGCCGGAAAAGATATGCAGGATTATATAGCCATGGTTTTAATATGGTATGCCACCCAGAAAGGTACAGATAATAACCCTGCGCTTGAGAAAGAAATGGCTGAAGTTTTGCAAAAGATTGAATACCAGTTGGATAAAGTGAAATAATTTCAAATATGAAAAGGAGTTTCCTGTTCGATCAGCTATTATCTTCTTTTCATTCTTCAATATTTCCTCCAACCAAATTACTTATCTTCGTTACGTAAACATCTCATTTAACTTGTATATGGATAAAGGGGAATTATATATGATTTTGAACCGATTTAAAACAGAAACAATCAATGGAACCGATAATACTTTACATTATCATTGGTGCAGCCGCACTGATAACAGGCATAATACTGGGTAAACTGGTTTTTGCAAAAAACACTCAAAAACAAATAGCAGAAGCAGAGCAACAGACTAAAAAGATCATTGCCGACGGACAATTACAGGCTGAAAACCTTAAGAAAGAAAAGCTTTTGGAAGCTAAGGAAAAGTTTGTACAACTCAAGTCGGACCATGACCGGGATGTAATGCAACGCAATCAAAAACTGGTTGACAGTGAAAACCGTATTAAACAAAAAGAGCAATCACTTAATCAGAAAGACCAAAACCTTGAAAAACAGATAAAAGATAATGAAGTCATCAAGGAAAATCTTAACCGTCAGACTGAGATTGTAAATATTAAGCGAACCGAACTGGAAAAACACCAGGAAGAACATATTCGCCGGTTGGAAAAAGTTGCCGGATTGAGTGCAGAAGATGCAAAAGCTCAATTAATTGAAAGCCTAAAACAGGAAGCCCATACCAAAGCCCTGGTTATTCAGCAGGAAATAATTGAAGATGCAAAATTAAAAGCTACTAAAGAAGCCCGTAAGATAGTTATTCAAACTATTCAGCGTACTGCTGCTGAAGCAGCCATTGAAAATGCCATCACCGTTTTTAATCTTGAAAGTGACGAAATAAAAGGCTCCATCATTGGCCGTGAAGGGCGTAATATACGTGCTATAGAAGCCGCTACAGGAGTAGATTTAATTGTAGATGATACACCGGAAGCAATTGTTCTTTCTTCATTTGATCCTTTACGCAGGGAAATCGCCCGTTTATCGTTGCAACGCCTTGTGGCAGACGGACGTATTCACCCGGCACGTATTGAAGAAGTAGTTGAAAAAACAAAAAAGCAAATCGATGACCAGGTTATGGAAATTGGTGAGCGTACTGCGATGGAACTGGGTGTACATGGCCTGCATAAAGAATTGATAAGAATGGTTGGCCGTATGCGTTTCCGTTCATCATACGGGCAAAACCTGTTAATGCACAGTAGGGAAACAGCCAATCTATGTGCAATCATGGCATCAGAATTGGGAATGAATGCAAAATTAGCCAAAAGAGCAGGGTTATTACATGATATAGGAAAAGTGCCCGATGAAGAAACAGAATTAAGCCATGCTTTACTGGGCGCTAAACTTGCAGAAAAATATGGTGAAAATCCTGCCGTTGTAAATGCAATTGGCGCTCACCATGATGAAATGGAAATGCAATATGTGATTTCTCCTATTATACAGGCCTGCGATGCTATTAGCGGAGCAAGGCCGGGTGCAAGGCGTGAGATCATGCAGCAATACATTCAGCGTATCAAAGATTTAGAAAACCTTGCCATGGCTTATACAGGAGTGGAAAAAGCTTACGCTATACAGGCAGGCAGGGAATTAAGAGTAATTGTAGAAGCTGATAAGGTAACTGATGGCGACAGCGATAAGTTAAGTTTTGAAATAGCACAGAAAATACAAACTGAAATGACCTTTCCCGGGCAGATAAAAGTTACGGTGATCAGAGAGAAAAGATCCGTAAACGTAGCAAGATAAGGCCCGCTATATCTCCCCCTAAGCGGGAAGAAAAAGGAGAAGAACCAGGTGTTGTATGTAATATGATGAGTTTTTTTCACTAACGAAAAAAAACTTATAATGCATAACTCATAACTCATTTCTTTCCCCTACCTTTGCCGTCCGTAAAAAATCATATAATATGAACGCAGTAGCATTTGTTCATGAGCAACTGGACACAAAAGGAAAAGCAAAACTTCCAAATTTTAAAGCAGGCGACAATGTCACTGTTAATTATAAAATTGTTGAGGGAACCAAAGAGCGTATCCAAAGTTTTAAAGGTGATGTGATTAAGCGCCAGGGTGTTGGCGCAACAGCTTCATTTACAGTTCGTAAAATGAGCGATGGTGTAGGAGTTGAACGTTTATTCCCTGTATATTCCCCCAATATTGATAGTGTTGTTTTACACAAAGTGGGTAATGTAAACCGTGCAAAATTGTATTATTTACGGGACAGGAGTGGAAAAAGCGCCCGCATTAGTGAAAAAAGAAGGGCTGTTGCAAAAAAATAACTTAAAATTTACCTATAGAAAAGAGCGGAAATTGAATTTTTCGCTCTTTTTGTTTGCACAATTCAAAATTTGGTATTATTATTGCTTCATAAAACAAAATTACAATCCCTCGAGAAGACTTTTACCCACAGTTAATTAAAGCTTACTTTTTTTAATTATTAAACCGTCAACCATGAGAAGGATTGTTCTATCAGTAATCATTTTATTTTCAATTATTTTTTTAGTTTCCTGTGCCAGGGGTATTTCTCCCGAGCAGGCAGCAAATGGCAAAGCCAAATGTGGCAGATCTTATATCCGGTAATAGGTACTTCTTTTACTGCTTCTGATATATAGTTACACCACCATTAACTTTGTTATATTAAATAGCAAAGCAAATTAATAATTGATTTATCTTTGTCACCTAAATCATTATTATGACATTATCATTTTTAAGCAGTGTTTTTTTACTTTCTATGCCAGGTGGCAGTGAGTGGATACTTATTGTTATTGTAGTATTACTTATGTTCGGCGGAAAAAAAATACCAGAACTCATGAGAGGTATTGGTCGCGGAATGCGTGAATTTACAGATGCTAAAAACAATGTAAAGAGTGAGATTGAAGAAGGCATGAAAGAAAAAGAAACCAAATAATAATATTAAACCGGGAACTTATTTATTCCTGTATTTCGGCTGAAGTGCACCTGCCTGGTTTGGGTGGACTTCAGCCGATTTCATATTAAAAACAGTATCTCTTTATTATGTTTTCATTTAAGAACATAAGTGAATATCAACTTTCATTAACCGCCAACAAAATAACCTGCACTGATGCTGTAGCCTATTATCTGCAGCAGATCAAGGAAAATAAACAGTTAAATGCATTTATTGAGGTGTATACCGATGAGGCTATACAACAGGCAGCAGTATTAGATAAAAAAAGAAAGACCGGGCAACCATTAAAGAAACTGCATGGTGTGGTTATTGCCATTAAAGATGTAATCTGTTATCAAGATCATACGGTTACGGCAGCCTCAAAAATATTGAAAGGATTTAAAAGTTTATATACTGCTACCGCTGTACAAAGGTTGCTTGACGAAGAGGCTATTATTATCGGTACCTGTAATTGCGATGAATTTGCAATGGGAAGCTCGAATGAAAACTCAGTTTATGGTAAAGTGTTAAATGCCCTGGATCATACAAAAGTTCCGGGAGGCTCATCCGGAGGAAGTGCAGTTGCTGTACAGGCAAATTTATGTATGGCAAGTTTAGGCAGTGATACCGGAGGCTCGGTAAGACAACCGGCAGATTTCTGCGGAATTTTAGGTTTAAAGCCAACATATGGCAGAATATCCCGTTACGGGTTGATTGCTTATGCATCATCTTTTGATCAGATTGGAATTTTTGGAAAGAACATAGATGATATTGCTTTGTTACTGGAGATCATGAGTGGTGCTGATGCATTTGACAGTACCTTATTACAGCCTTCACCTGATAGTTTGCTATTTGCTATAAACCCGGCAGATAAAGATCAAATCAGGAAATCAGAAAAAAAATACAGGATCGCTTTTTTTAAACAAGCAATTCATCATCCTTCACTTGATAAAGAAATAAAAGAAAATATAATAACCCTGATTGATAAATTAAAATCAAACGGGCATACAGTTACAGAAATTGATTTTGAGCTTTTGGATTATATAGTACCTGCCTATTATGTTTTAACCACTGCTGAAGCAAGCAGTAACCTCAGCCGGTATGATGGAATACGTTATGGCCATCAAACCAAGGCTGCTATAAAAGATTTAACAGACTTTTATAAGCAAACCCGAAGCGAAGGTTTTGGTAAAGAAGTGCAACGAAGAATCATGCTGGGTACTTTCGTTTTAAGCAGTGGATATTACGATGCTTACTTTTATAAAGCTCAGCAGGTTCGCAGGTTATTAACTAACAAAACCGATGCTGTATTTACTGATTATGATGCAGTTATTATGCCTACAAGCCCATATACGGCTTTTCCAATTGATGAGAAAACAAGTGACCCTATCGCTATGTATTTAGCAGATATTTTTACGGTATTTGCCAATTTAACAGGTATACCGGGGATTTCGGTGCCTTTATTTAAACACAGTAACGGAATGCCATTTGGCCTGCAGGTTATGACTAAAAAAACAGATGAACTAACTTTGCTTAAGCTGGCAAAACTCCTGATGGATAAATTCAGTGTAAATTAGTTTGAAAATAAAATGAAGCAATTACTTTTTATACTACTGCTCCAGCTATTTTTACTTAATGTAAATGCTTTCGATATTGAAGATATACATCAACAACAGGTAAGTATTGATACCAGCATTATTAAAGATTCTGTAGAAGATGAGTTTATTGCAGAAGTTATAAAAACCAAAGCGCCTCCACAAAAGGAAAAAGTTCAGTATTTCAGCCAGGTAACAAAATACGGTTTCAAGAATTTATTTGCCCAATACAATTATAATCCTTCATTGCCTTATTCATCCCAGGTAAACCCAAATGCAGAAGGTTATATGCAGGATTATTTAAAACTACATAGCAATAACCTGTTAAAAATGAAAGGCTGGGGGCAACCTTATTTTAATTTAATTGACAATATACTTTCACAATATGGTTTGCCGAAAGAACTAAAATATTTGGCTGTTATTGAAAGTAATTTAAGCCCAAGGGCCACAAGTTGGGTAGGTGCAGGAGGCCCTTGGCAGTTTATGCCATACACAGCAAGAGATTACGGCCTGGTAGTAAACTTTACAATAGATGAGCGACGTGATTACTATAAAAGTACACATGCCGCTGCCAGATACCTGCTCACTTTATACAGTCAAATGCATGATTGGTTATTGGTAATTGCTGCTTATAACGGCGGGCCGGGAAGAGTTTTCAGTGCGATTAAAAAAAGCGGAAGTAAAAATTTTTGGTCGTTACAATATTTTTTGCCGGCCGAAAGCAGGAACCATGTAAAGAAATTTATTGCTACACATTATATCATGGAGGGCTCGGGTGGTGTAACAACAATGCCCAATTTAGCCGGTAATAATAATATAAAGGGGGGTGTTAATTCATTGGAGACTAAACCAGATCTTACTGAAGAAGAACTGGCAACAGTAACAACACAAAGTATTTCAGGAAAGTACAATTCTCTGGTGATTACTAAAAATCTATCAATGGATATCGTTCAGTTTAACCGTTATAATCCCGATTTCGATAATATGATGTCTATCAATGGTAATTATGATCTGCGTTTACCTTCAGATAAGATGCAATTATTTTTAGCAAATAAATATGTCATCCTGAATGAGTGTGTACAGCTTTTATTGGGAGATAACCCGGCTCCTTCAAATCAAACTACTTATCCGGCACAAAAAACGATCAAGAAAAAAAGGAACTGATTTATTGAAGTACTTTTCGCATGGCTTCGGCCTTTATCAAACATTCTTCATATTCCAAAGCTGCATCACTGTAATAAGTAATGCCACTACCCGTTTGAAATGAAACATATTTATCAAGATCATTATACAGAATACTGCGTATCACCACATTAAAATCAAAGTCACCAGCCGGATTTACATACCCGATGGTTCCTGAAAATAATCCCCTCCTTGTATGTTCATACTGTTCTATCAGTTCCATTACCCTTTTTTTGGGAGCCCCCGTCATGGAGCCCATAGGAAATGTCGCTTTAATACATTCAATCCAGGTGAGATCAGTTTCTACTTCACCGCTAACAGTACTTATCATTTGATGTACCTGAGGGAAACTGTACAAACCAAAAAGCTCCTCAACTTTAACAGATCCTGGTTTACAAATCCGGCTCAAATCATTTCTTACCAGGTCAACCACCATTACATTCTCACTTTTTTCTTTTGGGCTTTGCAAAAGATAATTTTTTGATACTCTATCAGCTGTCACATTTTCGAGGTTTCTTTTAGATGTTCCTTTGATTGGCTGTGAAAGGATCCTGTTGCCCACTTTTTTTAAATACCGTTCCGGGCTGGCACATAAACAATAACAGGTATTGACTTTATAAAAAACTGAAAATGGATTAGGGGAAAGTTGTGAAAGGCAATGATAAGTTTTCACAGGATCCATTTCAGTATTTTCTGCAAAAAACTCCTGGCAGAAATTAATTTCATAACAATCGCCGCGTAAAATATGCTGTTGCAGCTTTTCTATAATTTGTATGTAAGTACTTCTTTCAATTTTATTTTGTATGGCTACCCTGCCCTTTACTGTTTCTGTAATATCCGGAGTACAGGACAGAATTGCACTGAATATTTCTTCAGCATCAACATCACCATATATTTTTACACTGCTGCTATCAAGCTCAAGAACAATTTCGGGCACAAAAAAATGAAGGTCCTTAAAACCAATGCCATCCACATTATCCGAATATAATTTTTCTGTTTCGTTTTTTAAGTCATACCCAAAATGACCAAAGATCCACTCTCCTTTTTCTGTATCATAAAAGTTTTGCAGTTCTTCAAAAGCTTTACCAGCCTGCACTTCAATATTTTTTTTACACCCGGCAGCAAGTAAACATTCAAATACGGGTTTCGTAAAATCATAGAACTGATTATCCAAAAAACAAAAAATGCTGAACCGGTTTACCCAATTCAACATTTGTATTTTAAAAATATGAAAGTCTGTAACAGGAAAAGAAATACATTTTTTCACTTGCTTAATTTTCCCAGTTACAGAATACTTTATTAAAAATCATCCTCATCATCAAAATCATCATCGTCCAAACCATCTAAGCCCAGGTCATTAAATTCTTCATCTGCTTTAAAATCTTCTTCTTCTTTTCCTTTTGCTGCTTTTTTAAGGGGCCCTTTCTTACCAACTGATTTGGGGATATCAAACTCATCAAAGTCAGGATCCCAATCATCCCCTTCTTCAGCTTTTTCCCAGTCATCTTCCTTTTCTATAACATCTTCGTCGTCATCGTCATCTGCCCCCTTTTTCTTTGGAGAAGATTTTTTCTTTGGAGATGGTATAATATCGTCTTCCTCATCAAAATCATCATCAGCATCATCATCGACCTTTTTAGGTTTGGATGATTTTTTAGTAGATGAAATTTCTGTTGATGCAGCTGTCTTAACAACTGTCTTTTTTGCGCTATCAGATTTTAAAACCATAATTCAAACAGGATTAGAACTGTAAATTTTCCAAGAGTTTTTTAAATTGCCAAAAATATTACTAACTTTTTTTAATTTTTTTTAGGCCAGCACTAATTGATCCCTTCCCGGGCCATTGCTGATGTACTTAACAGGTACGCCCAAATATTCATTCAGATACTTAATATAATTTTTCATTTCAACCGGCAGTGCCGTATATTCTTTAATTCCGGTAATATCTTTTTTCCAGCCCTTAAAAGATTTATAAACCGGTTCAATATTTACCCGGTTCATTTGAAAAGGTACAAAATTTTTCTCTTCCCCGTTGATATTGTAACCATTACACACTTTTAATTCTTCCAGCCCATCCAGAATGTCGGCTTTTGTCATAATAATTTGAGTAACCCCGTTTATCATACAGGCAAATTGAAGGGCCACCAGATCAATCCAGCCACATCGGCGTGGACGCCCTGTAGTGCTGCCAAATTCGTTACCGGTTTTACGAATCACCTCGCCGGTTTCATCAAGTAATTCTGTAGGGAATGGACCACTGCCTACCCTTGTACAATAAGCTTTTGAAATTCCAAAGACCTCTTTTATCTTTTGAGGCGGTATCCCTAAACCAGTACAGACACCAGCCGAAATGGTATTGCTGCTTGTTACAAAAGGGAATGTGCCAAAATCCACATCCAGCATACTACCCTGTGCACCCTCAGCCAATATCTTATTACCTTTTTGTATTTTTTCGTTTATAAAATATTCGCCGTTTACAATTTTAAACTCCCGTAAAAATTCCAATGCTTCAAAAAACTCTTCTTCCCAGGTACTTATATCTTCCTGAAAATTAAAATTATCCAGCAGGCGCTGATGCTTCATCCGGAGTTTAATATAATCGGTGGTAAAACTCTTATCCAGCAGATTCCCTACACGCAATCCATTACGTCCGGTTTTATCCATATAGGCCGGGCCAATTCCTTTTAACGTACTGCCGATCTTTTCAATACCCTTAGAAAGTTCGCTGGCTTTATCAAGCGCACGGTGAGTAGGTAAAATAAGATGTGTTCGTTCGCTGATGAATAAATTCTTTTTAAAGTCAACTCCCATGGCAGCAACATTTTCACATTCCTTTTTTAAAGTAATGGCATCAAGTACAACGCCATTACCTATCAGGTTTGTTTTATCTTCATGAAAAATACCGCTGGGTATCTGGTGTAATACAATTTTCTTTCCATTTACGTAAAGTGTGTGCCCGGCATTGGGGCCTCCCTGAAAACGGGCTATAACATCGTAATTTTTTGCAAAGTAATCCACAATTTTACCTTTGCCCTCATCGCCCCATTGCAATCCTAGAATAACATCTACCATTTCTTTTTATTTACCCCTGCCCCCTGAAGGGAAACAATTGGGAGATTATGATTTATTTCCTTAGTTACAGACATTTTTTTTTACTTGCATCAATACCGTATGAACGCTGCTAAGCCGGAAAGGCAATTTATCACATACCAATATTCCACCAGTGCCTGTGCAAATTACCAAAACCGTGTAAAAATAAAATGAAATAACACAACCACCTAAAATGATATTAAGTTGTTTGAAAATTGGGGAGAAATGTATACCAGTGAAAATAAAGTGCAGATGATTAAGCTACTTTCAGCATGCTTAATTTACTGCTGCTGAATTTGCGATTAGCATATTCAAGCGTAACATCAAATATTTTTACTTTTTGAGAGGGTAATTCATACATGGCATCTGTAAGGATACTTTCGCAGATACTGCGAAGGCCCCTGGCACCCAGTTTATATTCCAGGGCTTTTTCAACCATAAAATTAAAAACAGCAGGTTCAAACTTCAATTCAATACCTTCAATTTCAAATAACCGCGTGAATTGTTTTATCAATGCATTTTTGGGTTCAGTCAAAATACTTCGAAGTGTTTCAGCATCTAAAGGGTTTAGATAAGTTACTACTGGTAACCGGCCAAGTAATTCCGGTATCAATCCAAAATGTTTCAGGTCAACGGCATTTACAAAATGTAAAAGATTATCATGCTGGTATTCCTGTAATTCTTTATTTACATTAAACCCGATGGCATTGGTATTAACCCGGCGGGCTATAATTTTATCTACCCCGTCAAATGCACCGCCACAAATAAAAAGAATATTTTGAGTATTTACTTTTATCAGTTTTTGTTCGGGGTGTTTACGTCCTCCCTGAGGAGGTACCAATACTTCTGTACCTTCCAGTAATTTTAATAATCCCTGTTGTACACCTTCTCCACTCACATCTCTGGTAATAGAAGGGTTATCGCTTTTACGGGCAATTTTATCTATTTCATCAATAAAAACAATTCCTTTTTCTGCAGCAGAAACATCATAATTACATGCCTGTAATAAACGGCTGAGCATACTTTCCACATCTTCTCCAACATAACCTGCTTCTGTAAATACTGTGGCATCTACAATGGCAAATGGTACATTCAACATTCGGGCAATAGATTTTGCCAACAGGGTTTTACCGGTACCTGTTTCGCCAACCATTATGATGTTACTTTTTTCAATTTCAACATCATTCTCAATTTTCTGATTCAGCCTTTTGTAATGATTGTAAACAGCTACTGCCAGTATTTTTTTTGCATCATCCTGTCCGATCACATAATCATCAAGGAATTTTTTTATTTCAATAGGTTTTTTAACACTGAGCTTATGAGCAGCTGTTGCTGCATTTTTATTCTCCTTGGCATTTCCCAATTCCTGTTCAATAATTTCTTCGGCATGCTCAACACAATTTTCACAAATATGCCCATCCTGCCCTGCAATGAGTATTTTAACTTCATCGCGGCTGCGTCCGCAAAAAGAACAATGTAAAGTCTGTTGTTTTGCCATATCCTTGTTTATATACCTACCGAAATCATTTGTAAAATACGGGTAAAGTTACAAAAAAGCAACTTAAGTAGTTTAAAGACAGTATCTAACGCAGAAATGTTGCTTGAAGGAGTTATTAAAAAAGCCTCAAAAAGAGGCTTTTAAGTAAAAAATCAGCTTATTTATTTAAATTTTTGTCAGAACTGCATCCACTATCCCATATTGAACCGATTCATTTGCATCCATCCAATAATCACGGTCAAAGTCTTTCATCACTTTTTCAACTGTCTGTCCGCAATTTTTTGCCAATATATCGGCTCCCATCAGTTTTGTTTTTCTAATCTGATCAGCCATTATCTCCAGGTCAGCACTGGTTCCCTGCCCGCCACCACTGGGCTGGTGTATCATTACCTCACCATTAGGGAAGATAAACCGTTTGCCTGTAGCGCCCCCACTTAGTAATATACTGCCCATACTGGCAGCCATACCCATACATACAGTACTTACCGGCGAACTGATCATTTGCATGGTATCGTAAATAACCATGCCGCTGGTTACTATACCGCCCGGGCTGTTGATGTAAAAAGTAATTTCCCTGCCCGGATCAAGAGCTTCAAGGTACATCAGCCTGTTGGTGATATCCTTTGCACTTTTATCATCTACAACTCCCCATAAAAATACCTTGCGCTGTTCAATAAATTTTTTATCAAACTGCCAGCTGCTCATCATTTTCTCCATTGGGTTTTCCGGCATTACTTCCGGTTTGTCATCATCTTCAAAACGGGTATTATTGCTCTTATAAAAATTCATAATTAAAATTTATTTTTTATTTCTGATCTTTTTTTTGTTTTTTCTGATTCATTAATAACACTTCATCAATCAAACCATATTCTTTAGCTTCAGCTGATGTAAGCCATTTGTCCCTGTCGCAATCAATGGCTACTTTTTCAACAGGCTGGCTGGTATGAAAGGCGATGATATCATACAATTCTTTTTTTACCTTTTTTACTTCATTCACGGTGATCTCAATATCACTGGCCTGTCCGCCGGCACCGGCACTTGGCTGATGCATCATAATGCGGCTATGCTTTAGCGCTGTACGCTTTCCTTTGGCGCCTGCACACATTAAAACCGCACCCATACTGGCTGCCATGCCGGTACAGATGGTTGCAATATCAGGAGTAATAAACTGCATGGTATCATACATGCCCAAACCGGCATATACACCACCACCCGGGCAATTGATATACATCTGGATATCCCTGGTACGGTCGGTACTTTCTAAAAATAATAATTGTGCAGTAACAATATTTGCAACTTCGTCGCTGATGGGATAACCCAGGAAGATGATCCTGTCCATCATTAAACGGCTGTATACATCCATTACTGCAATATTCATAGGCCGCTCTTCAATGATGTTGGGTGTAAGGTTTGTTACAGCCCCGTTACCTCCCAATAACGGAAATGAAGCAACAGCATTTGGAATGCTATGCTTTACATAACTATCAAGCGTATTGCTGCTGATGCCTTTATGCTTTACAGCATATTTTTCAAATTCTTTTCCAAAGTTCATATTATAGTGATTGCTGTTTTTAATAATTATGGTAAGCAAATATAGTTGATTGTAATACCTTAAAAAAAGGAACGGGTAATTTGTTTAGTCCCTGCTCCTCGACTGATAAATAAGTATGTACTGTACCAACATAGCTATGGAAGCCAATGCTGCAACTACATAAGTAAGGGCGGCCCATTTTAAAGCATCTTTTGCTTTTATGTGTTCTGTTGCAGTTGTAATCCGGGCATTATCCAGCCATTTTAAAGCCCGGGCAGATGCATCAAATTCAACAGGAAGTGTAATTACAGAAAATAAGGTTGTTACTGCAAATAAAACTATCCCCACCAATAAAACAGTTGGATTACCACCTCCAAAACCCAACATGCCCAAACCCAGGATGATGACCCATTGAGATAAAGTACTGCTGATCTTTACAGCAGGCACCAGTTTACTTCTTAACATCAACATACGATAAGCTGTTGCATGCTGCACCGCATGGCCACATTCGTGTGCTGCCACTGCGGCAGCAGAAACATTAATGCCTGTGTAAACATCCGGGCTGAGGTTTACTGTTTTACTCAATGGGTTGTAATGATCGGATAAAAACCCATCCACGGAAATTACGGTAACATCGTAAATACCATTGTCACGAAGCATCTTTTCTGCAACATCTTTTCCGCTTAAACCACTGCTGGTAGAAACTTTACCATATTCGGCAAACTTACTTTTTAACCGATATTGCACCAGCATGCCAATACCCATAAAAAGTAATGACACTATAATTACTCCAAAAGTCATCTTTAAAAAATTTATACTTAAAAATTACAAAGAATAAGCCAATCTGTTTTTAATGACATTTCGGCAAAAAAAAGGAGAGAATTGCTTCTCTCCTTTTAATAATAAGTATGCTTTTATTTTTTATATTGCCCGGTTAATCCTTTCGCCAACTCAGTTACTTTATTAATACTATCATCACTCAAATTACCTTTTTTAAATTCAGCTAAAACCTCAGGATGCTTATTTTCCATTTCCATTAAAAAATGCTCTTCAAATGCTTTTACATTTTTTACAGCCACTTCTCTCAATAAACCCTGTGTTCCCAGGTAGATCATGGCAACCTGTTTTTCAACACTCATGGGTGAATATTGCAATTGCTTTAAAATTTCCACGTTTCTGGCACCTTTGTCAATTACGTTTTTAGTTGCCGCATCTAGGTCGCCACCAAACTTAGAGAAAGCCTCCAGTTCCCGGTAAAGTGCCTGGTCCAGTTTTAAAGTTCCGGCCACTTTTTTCATGGATTTGATCTGTGCATTTCCACCCACACGGCTTACAGAAATACCCACATTAATGGCAGGACGAATACCGGCATTAAAGAGGTTCCCTTCTAAAAATATCTGTCCGTCGGTAATAGAGATCACGTTTGTGGGAATATAGGCAGATACATCACCCGCCTGTGTTTCAATAATGGGCAGGGCCGTTAAAGAACCTCCGCCTTTTACCAAATGCCTGATAGATTCTGGAAGATCATTCATCTGCTGTGCGATCTCATCTTTAGAAACAACTTTGGCAGCTCTTTCCAATAAACGGCTATGCAGGTAGAAAACATCACCCGGATAGGCTTCCCGTCCCGGCGGTCTTCTTAATAATAAAGAAACCTCACGGTAAGCAACTGCCTGTTTAGACAGATCATCATAAATAATTAAAGCAGGGCGACCGGTATCACGGAAGAACTCTCCAATGGCAGCTCCCGCAAATGGTGCGTAAAACTGTAATGGAGCCGGATCAGAAGCAGATGCAGCTACAATGGTGGTGTATGCCATAGCACCATACTCTTCCAATGTTTTCATTACACCTGCAATGGTAGAAGCTTTCTGGCCAATTGCTACATATATGCAGTAAACAGGTTTGCCTGCTGCGTAAAATTCTTTTTGATTGATAATTGTATCAATGGCAATAGCCGATTTACCGGTCTGGCGATCACCAATGATCAACTCACGTTGTCCGCGGCCAATAGGGATCATCGCATCAATAGCTTTGATACCGGTTTGCAGTGGTTCTTTTACCGGCTCACGAAAAATTACACCCGGTGCTTTACGCTCCAGGGGCATTTTATACAATTCGCCTTTGATGGGGCCCTTGCCATCAATTGGTTCGCCCAGGGTATTAATAACACGGCCGCTCATACCTTCTCCTACATTAATAGAAGCGATCTGGCCGGTACGCTTCACTTTGTCACCTTCTTTGATCTCACTGCTGTCGCCCATTAATACCACACCCACATTATCTTCTTCCAGGTTAAGGGCAATGGCTTTTACGCCATTGTCAAATTCAACCAGTTCACCTGAACTAACATTGTTTAATCCGTAAACACGGGCAATGCCATCTCCCACCTGTAAAACTGTTCCCACTTCTTCCAAACTGGCACCTGCATTAAAATTACTTAACTGCTGCCGGAGAATTGCGGAGATCTCGTCTGGCTTAATTTCTACCATATCATTTTAGTTGAAAAGTTAATAAAGTTAAAAGTTGATCAGTAGGAGCCGGTTTGTCTGTTAAATTTTACCGGCCCAACCATTTTTTAAATTTGGCTGCAAAGGTAAGGGATGATGGCTGGAAAGGCAAAAAATTTGAGTATTTTACAAATAAAAAAGGTTGTTTCCTGAAATTGAAACAACCTTTTTTATAGTTAATCCTTAAAACTAATTTAGTACTTCACAAAGCGTACCGATTTCTTCTCTCTATCTGCTGTAATGACCGATACAAAATAGGAACCGGATGCCAGCGCTGAAAAATCCATTGGAATTTGGTTTGATCCTGCAATCAGCGTTTCGCTGAATTGATTGAGGATATTGCCCATACTGCCTGTAACAACAATATTAACTGTTTGTGCCTGAGCCGAAGAAAGGTTTAAAATAGACTTCCCGTCAACAACCAGAGATGGTGATAAGTTGATTATCTCAAATCCTTTGCGGTCATTTAACAATGCAATAATGGAACTGTAAGTATCTTTTCCTTCGGCATCTGTCATCTTTATCCGGTAATAATTAATACCCGAAAGTGGCTGCAGATCTGTATAATCAAATGGCTGTAAACAGCGGATGTAATTGGCAGTAATTGTATTTATCCCGGTAAAATTCCTACCATCATTACTTCTTTCAATACTAAATGTGGCCTGTGAACTTATACAGGAAGCCTTCCAGTTTAACAGGTTGGTATTAGCTTGCTTTTTACCGGTAAAATATTCTATTATGATCGGTAAAACACCATTTGATGAAACTGCCACAGATCCAAAAGCAGTAACCGCAGTGCTTGTAGCACAGGTATAAA
>JAYTOF010000046.1:0-1884 GCA_043747955.1 Chitinophagaceae bacterium | reverse complement strand
TACGTTTTTGTCGTTTACCGGCGGGTCAAGGGAGAAACGGTTTTTTGCATGGCTGCTGTTCTTAATATAATTGCCATCTGATTTTAAATCATACAATAAGGTTTCCAGTTGGCCACGGATATCAAAAGTGTCATTCCCTTTTCCCCCGATGATGCGGATTTTTATCCGGGACTTTGCATTCTCTTCTATTTCAAAAATATCATCATCGTTCATACCATATAGCCTTATTTCATGGGTAACAGACGGGCTGAATATTCTGTTATACATTACAAAATTGGTGTCATTGCCTTTTGAACGGGCATACACTTTTACCTGCAGCCCTTCCCCATGATTACTTACTTTAAAATATTCCCGTTGATTGCTTCCCATTACATTTACCTTCTTTGAAATAAACCTGTAATAGGTCATGGCTTCTTTGGGCAGCAGATTGCGGCGGCTGGCCATTTTATTAATAATCGTTTCGCCGTCGATAGCAAAAATTTCAGGCGGCATTTTTTTTACTGCATTCCTGATAACCGAATCACTTAGTTTTTGCTGAACCTCAGCTACTGCTTTTTCCCAATCGCCTTCATCAAGGTCTGTTAAAAACAGGCGGTCAAAATCCCTGGCACTATATCCCAACCAGTTTACTTTTGGTATATCTTTTCTAAAGCCTTTTAAAAAAGGTAAGGAGCCCCCACTTACTAATCTTAGTATAGCGCCGTCTGAATAAAAATAAGCCTGATCCCTGTCCCTTGGAATAGGGTAATAAGTTTTTCCTTTGCCGGTATCAACAGTGCCCCATCTCCATTGATCAAAGTGCCTGTCAAAATCACCGGTTACAATATCTAATAACCTTGCCTTAAGTACAACCGGCTGATCAGGAAGGTGGTCATTTTCATCAAGCATTTTATTAAATACCTTGGCCGTTGTTTTTGTATCGCTTCCATCGGGAGTGGCGTCCTTTTCTTCGAGCATACAAACATTATTGGCAAAGAGGGGCCGCCAAAACCCAAGTGCCGGATCATCCGGAACAAAGAACAGTTCTGGTTTTGGTACAGCTATATCCAATGATTTTGCCAATGCCGGAAAAGTAAGTGCACCATATGGATGAGAGGCGGAGCTAAGTTCAGCCACAAGATCTTCTGCAAAAGAACCCCGGAATGCTTCCGGAATAGCTTTGGATGGGTTTTTATTCATGCTGCGAAGCACCCATTGCTTGCCTTTTTTATCTACTAACTGTAAAGATTTTGTTTGGTTGCCTCCGCCAAGGCCTACAGGGGTCAGACCACCTTTTTCTTTGGCGATATTAAAAACTTTCATGTTTACCGGTGTTGACCATTCGGGCCGGTAGTTCTGACCCATAAAGAACTTTCTCATCCCCTTAATCAATGGAAAATTTTTACTGGCTGCTATGGTAAATGTGTCTTTATATTTTAAAAAAGGATCTTCAACGATTTGTGCATTCGTATCGAGAGCAGCAACCTGAAATTTAGAAAAATTGAAAAGGGTGTTGGTATATGCTTTTGTGGCAACAGCACTATCTGTTACCGTATAAAAATCAATAGTAACACCTTTGTTCTTAGATACCTCTATTACAGAGAAACCTGTTTCGGAAGAGTTGAAAAGACTGTTCTTGGCTTCAGAGGTTCTGTTTTGCTTGCAACCGCCACCGCTTACAATGTAGTTAAGCCCATTTTCTTTTATGTGTTGCAGATTATGGTCATGCCCGGAAACAAAAACAACATTGGGCGAAGGTTTTACAGCTTCAGTTATCTGGGCCACCATATTGGCATAGTTAGGATGTTTTAGATCCTGCGGCGTTCCAAATACACTTCTTGCTATTGGATAAATGGAACCTATAATTGGTAAAGGGATGTATAAACTCTTTTTTAAGTCTGTTAA
>JAYTOF010000045.1:0-4042 GCA_043747955.1 Chitinophagaceae bacterium | reverse complement strand
TTTTGTGGCTGAATCATTTTTTTCTTCAATTAGTTTATAGTAATCGATCGCATAATTAGCCACGATGGTTGGATTATATTCGTCACCTGCATTTATTCCTTTATAGGCAGCATAGTGAACATAAGGAACTCCTTTTTCATCAACAATGGTCTTTGCGTAATTAGTTATGGAGTCATTCGTTGCCCAATAAAAAGCCGTCCGCACTTTTTCTTCCCAATCATCGCCTTTGTTCTGGCAGATCACTGCAGCTAAGCCAAGAGACAATAAAACAAGTAATATATTTTTATAGGCCTTTTTCATTGTTAATTTAAGCGTTAATCTCCTTCCACGATTTCGCCATAATCAATAACTAATTCTTCGCCGGACCTTATTTCTCTTATCGCCTCAAAATAATCACCATCATTTACCGAAATGATATTGGGGTGGTCGGCGTGGTTGAGAAAAAGGGATACATCTATCTTCTTAAAACCATGAGCAGGTATAAAATAATTCTCCGCATCGTACAGGCAATAATTACCTACCAGGAATTGTGCATGTGCAGGCAAACCTTCAATTTCTTTTTTAGGAACTGTTACCCATTCTTCGGATGCATCGGGCTTACCAAACATATCACGGCATCCTTTGGGAATATCCTGCAACGCAAATACACCGATGCCTTCAATAGGTGAGGGTTTTATCATGACCCAGGTATTGCCAGAAAGTTCTAAGAGTAATTCTTCCTTCGTCATTATTTTTGTTCTATATATCCACGAATAATAAAGTATTGGGCTGCACAATAAGTAAGCATGATGAATGTATCTGCACAGGCAAAAGGCTGATAAAATTTATTTATAGCCAGTAAAGAATCTGAAACAACAAATGCTGTTGCCCCTGACATATAATACCCGGCAGCTTTTTTATTTACTTTTAGCACGATGTGAAGGCTGCTCAGCAACATGCTGCAAATAACAGCTGCGTAAACAATTACGGGTAATTTTAGATCGTTCAGATACGGAAACAGCAGCCAAACCAGCGTTACACCATAGGCAAGCACCAGGACAATAACAAGGGGTTGTTTTTTTAAAATAGAAATACCCGAAGATTTAATTCTCAGAAAATAAAAAATATAAAAAATGTGTGTGGTTAAAAAACTTACAAGGCCAAAAATAAAAAACAGGGCATGCTTGTTTTCAAACAACAGAAAAATATCTCCCATCCATGAAAAAATTAACCCGGCTGTCAATAAATTTTTCCCGGTTACCGGTGAATCCGTAAAAAAAAGACATAATATTAAAACCGGTATCAGTAATGGCTTAACCGCAAAATGCAGTATATAAAAACCAGAAATAAGGGCAGTAACATCCAACAGCGCCAGGAGCCAAAAAGCAAACTTTAATTTTTTTTGTAGCGGGTGCGGCATAGGGAGATGGTTCATTATTTCAATTCTATAAATGCGGATCCCAAATAGTAAAAACTGTTTAATGAATCTTTTATCCTCGTAGTATCAGATAAAGGAAGAGTAAAAGGCTCTGCCAGTTTATAATAAACAGAATCCTTTGTGTACATAATTATTTTATGCCCTCTAATGGTTAGCACATTCATCCTGGCAACAGCAGATTGCATATTTCTGGTTACTTTAAATACCACTTTAAATGTATAATCATTTCCGGATTTTGGTTCCGGTATAATCATTTTGACAGAATCCGGTTTTAATGAAACAGTATCCGGTTTAATTTTTTCTGCTGCAAGCGTATCAGGATTAACCGGCAGGATAGTAATTGCCTTTTCTTTATTTGTAATAACTGGCTTAAAAAAGTACCAGGCAGCAAGACCTGCCAGGCCAATACCAATGAAAAGAACTGCTGTTTTTATAACTTTATTACCAGAAGCTTTGGTTTTGTTATCTGATGAAAATGAAATTTCTTCATTTTCGGGCTTGTCTTTTACAGCAGCAGCGACAGCTTCAAATCTTGAATTAAGCGAATAGCTTTGTGAAAATTCATATTCTCCCTGTTGATTTTTTGTTAAAAGCCCCATCCCTTCAATTTTAAAGGGTTTGCCGATATTTAAAAATTGCTTACCAAGCGTAAGGTAAGAATCGAGATCGGCTGAGGCAAGGGGTTTAATTTTACGGGTCTGCTGAACAATAAAAGTAATGAGTGCATCATCTTCGTCAGCCTTTGGATCATATTGAAAAAAAATGGCATTTTCGGGTAGAACCGCTTCTTTATCATTTTCCATTGGAATTACAAAATCGGGAGACAGGGTAAAGGTGCCCATACCCTGCAGTGTAACTTTTTTGGTATTATAAAAATGCTGAACCAGCAGTTGTTCTATTTTCATTATGGAAGGTTGAGGAAGACAAACCTACATGATATTCGTTACATGGCAAAGCGCCGGGCTTCATTTCAAATTGTCAAAAGGGTTGCCGGCCTATAATAAGATAAATTCAGCTGTACATAAAATTGTAAAGGTTCACCTGTCATTAATACGCTGTTACCATATGAAATGTATCTAGGTACAGTCAATTTATCTTAATTTTGTTTAATGCTGTCTGAAAAGGAAAAACAATTTATAGTGTATTGGGAAAGGGTAAGGGAGAAGGAGAACAGTGCTTATTTGAAAATAAGAAATGGGTTGCCCATGGCCATAATTTTCTGCATTCCAATCCTGTTATTTATTTTTGCGGTCCGTATTTTTCTTCCGGAATGGTACATAAAAATTTCCAATACGTCTTCGGGTAGTTTTATAACCATTATAATTGCATTATTTTTGTGTATTCTCTTTTATGCTTATTTCAGAATGCATTATAAATGGGAGATGAATGAGCAACTTTACAGGGAATTAATAAATAAAGCCGGTAAAACGGATCAAACAGATAAATCACAATTAAATTCATAAACATTTAAATTTCTATTATGCTCAGCAGATTAATCATTCTTTTTTCATTTAGTATTTTACTGGGTTCATGCCTTAAATCAACTAATACAAATGTCTGTAATTACACCGATTCTAATATTACAGTGCCCGCTTCTGAATTGACAGCTTTACAGACTTATGTAGCTGCTAACCGCCCTTCGGCTGTTCAGCATCCCGGTGGGTTTTACTATGAAATTATGTCACCAGGTTCCGGAACGGTGACCCCGGCCGTTTGTTCAAATATTACTATAACCTATGCGGGTTATTTAACCAATGGAATTAAATTCGATGAAAGTTTATCCGGTGTAACTTATACACTGGGGCAATTGATCGTTGGTTGGCAAAGGGGACTACCCTTAATTAAAGAAGGCGGTTCAATAAATTTATATTTACCTCCATCTCTGGGATATGGCGGTACTGCTGTTGGTAGTATTCCGGCAAATTCCATTCTTATTTTTTCCATTCAATTACTGGATGTACAATAAAGTATAAGGGTTCCTTTCCGGTATGATAAAGAATGAATTTTCTTAAAAAAAATAACTATTGAGCCACGAAGCCATTTCGGTTTTTGATATGTTTAAAATCGGTGTAGGGCCATCCAGCAGCCATACACTTGGCCCCTGGCGTGCAGCGCAGCGGTTTACCAAATCACTTTTTGATAAAGATCTTTTAAATGAGGTAAAAGAAATCCGTGTAATTCTTTATGGTTCATTAGCCAAAACAGGTATTGGGCATGGTACCGATATTGCTGTTCAGCTGGGTTTAAGCGGCGATGATCCGGTAACTTTTGATGTAAATAATATCCATGCCAAGATCAATGATATACGCATAATGAAGAAAATATTACTTTCCGGAAAACATGAAGTTGATTTTGATCCGGCAGAAGATATTGAATTTCTGATGAGCGAATCATTACCCTTTCATCCCAATGCCTTAAGTTTTTTAGTAACACTTATTAATGGCGATACATTATCCGAAACCTATTATTCTGTTGGCGGTGGATTTGTAATTAAAGAAGGAGAGGCAGCGACAGGTACTCATGAAGTAGATCTTCCTTTTCCGGTTAATACAGCTAATGAGTTACTGCACTGGTGTATGAAGACCGGTTTGAACATCAGTGATGTAGTACTTGAAAATGAAAGTA
>JAYTOF010000044.1:0-8920 GCA_043747955.1 Chitinophagaceae bacterium | reverse complement strand
TAAGCGGTCATCGGGCACCGGTGTAACATACGGGTCGTTGGTATTTATAAAATTGGTCAACGTATGCATACCCAGTAATAAACCGGCTGCATGGGCTTTATCTGCACAATTTTTTAAACCCTTCCTGCCATTGGGAAATTGGGTGGGGTTTACAACAAAATGTCCCCAGCTGTTAAATGGCCCTTCATGATAGAGTGAGATTAAGCCTGCTTTTTTGGTATAGGCGATCATATCATCAATATCATTTTCACTGAAAGATGAAATGAGATATGATCTTCCAAACAGGTTAGATTTTTTAAACCATACGCCTTTAATTGTTGGATGCGGCAGATCTTCTGCCAATTCAATTTGTTCCAACCTGTCTAATGTTGCAGGCTCATTACAACTGAATAAAGCAATTTTACTTCCTACAACTGATTCAGCTTGTAAAGCTGCCACCGGCATATTTTTAAACTGGCCACCCCAGGCGTCTACATACCGGTTAAGGCTCCGGTTAATAGAATATGCCTGAATTAAACTTCCCCAGCTTCGGCTTACTGCTGCAATACCCCTTGCCCAGGTGCTCCCTTCGGTGTTGGGATAATCACCGCCCAGTGTTTTTATATTCAGCACCTGCATACCTATCGCAATGTTACCATCCCGAACCACGCCTATTACTTCTCCTACGGTTTTATTAATAATGTTGGGATAAGGCCCCCATATAACTGCGTCTATTTTATCAGCCGGTACTGCTTTTATTATTTCAAGAACAAGATGGGTTGGTTTTTCCTGTACCTTAATTTCTATGCTTACCCCTGCTTCTTTATAGTGTAAAGTAATTTTTTTTTGGTGCTTATTAAAAACCGCAGTAGCAGGCTGATACCTGTTGCTGCCACTTACTAATACCAGCAAAGGAGCAGCTGTATCTTTGAACAAATAATTAATACCTGTTGCTGTATTTGTAATTTCGGTTACAGTACCCTGCACATTTATCCCGATCTTTAATTCGCCTGAAGAAAACGTTTGTGCCTGCAGAAATTCTGTAAAGAAGATCCCTGTAAAAAGCATCGCAAATTTAATCAGCATTAACTTTTTGTGGATCGGCCATTTCGGTATAATCATAATTTCCAAATTTCTATTTGCAATATTAACTGAATATCCATTATTTTATTTACTGCATTCCGGAAGGGTACTATAAAACAGCTTCCGGCTCTCAGAATAACCACTATACAATTTTTTATTGTAACAACATCTCATAAATGGGAAGTTACGTAAAGGATGATACAAGACCTATTTGCTTACCTGCCAAATACAGTAGCCGGGAGCGCTTTGCCGGGAAACCAACATAACATTTTAAAACCTGGCTTGTATATCCCTGTTTTAATCAGTCTTTACTGTTTCTTTTTTAGAAATATAACTCACCCATTTTTTAGTTGATGTAGAAATTAAGTTTTCAAATCGCTCAACAAATAATGGGTAAGGGTCTGTAATGTCCTTATAAGGGCCTGCTTTAGAAAGAAAAAGAAATTTTTCAAGCTTTAATGCCTCAGAAATACTTCGGTATTCGACCCAGTTCTCCTGAAATTTGATTAACGTAATTAAGCCGGCAGTAGCAGCTACTATAATTCCGATGATACCCACTGTGAGTTTCAGATAATTCCCGTCATGCGTAATATAGCCACTTAAAAGTGGTATAAAAAGTGCAAGAATGATCTCAATGATTTTCAAACTTAAGAACCATTTTTTATTAGCAGTGCTTTTCCTGTCATTCCATTTAATTTGATCCAATACACGGGTTTGCAGATATTCATCTTCAGTTCTGGGTAAAAAACTATTAAAGTCTTCCATAAAATAATTTAAAACTAAAAGTATATTATTTTTTCAAATAGTACAACTTTCGCAGCCATCGCTGGTTTATGTGAAAATGATTTTACAGATGGAAATCAGTAACAAAACTGTATGCTGACGGTACCTGCAGGTTACAACTTATACCTGTAAACAGAATTGAGAAAAGAATACCTGATCAGGCTGCGTACATAAATTTACCTGACTTGGTCCTTTCCGAAAGGATATATTGAAAACCCAGTTCTGTAATGAAAATAATAGCAGGGGAGTGTTGCAGGATATTAATAAGATTCTCTGACTGTAACTCGTCCAGGTGTTTTACGCTTTCATCCCATGGAAATTGCTGCCTTACAATAATTTCGTTTGGATGAAGTACGCTTGATGTAGGATGTGCATCATTTTTTACGAGTTCATAGATCGTTTGAAGTGTCAGATATTTATTTTGCATGGCCTGATATTTTAATTAGAAATTAAATTTACCAGGGGACGGGAATAATTTACATGCATAAATCATTCCAATTTTATGTTTTACAGGCAAAAACTTTTTTTTCCCTGCAGCATGTGATCCTTTCCAATATAAAACCAAGAACTAAGCCTTGGTAAGTTATGCCTGATACTGGCAAAAAATATCAGTGATAATCCGGCAAAAAAGTATCAAATGCAACTGAACCATGTTCCGTTTTCCGACTATCACAACAATTCAAAAAATATTTACAGCGCCTGTCAATTAAATATTACCTGACCTGAAAAAGAAAACCGAATGAATTGCACATGATCATTCATGCAATATTTTATTACTTTTATCAATATAATATATCTTCTGTTCCTTCATTACCCTGGCCTCTCCATTGTCAAAATTGTCGGTAAAATCGTAAGCTGGTTTAATGATCCATTCTCCTTTTGTATCAATAAAACCCCAATACCCTTTTGCATTAGCAGCTGGGGCAAGGCCCTCTGTAAAATTGCGGGCATTGGAAAACGAAAATTGGATCACTAGTTCACCAGTGGTATTTATAAACCCAAACCGGTTATCTTTTACTACCGCAGAGTACCCGTTTTTAAAACCCATTGCATCATCAAAGATCGCCGCTGTAATTGCTTTGCCTGTGCTGTCAAGGAACAACCATTTTGAATCCGATCTTACAGCAGTATATCCTTCATTATAAGTAAGCCCTTCATCATATTGAGGTTTTATTACCTCCAAACCATTTTTATTTACATAGCCGATCTTACCATTCTTTTTAACTTTGGAAAGGCCACATATACAGTTATCTACAAAATCATAATTCTTTTCCCAATTTTGTGAATAGCTATCCATTACAGGGAATAACAGGAACAGTGCCAGTAGCTTTTTCATAATATTATATTTATGATGAAAGATAATTTTACTACAAATTATATCGCAGTTAGTAATTATAAAATGACCTGGATTAGGAAAAAGTATGATCTTGGTCCTTGAGTATTTCACTTTTTTATTCCTGGGCGGAAGTAGTTGATCGCAAAACAGATTTAACCTGGAACTCATTAGGATCATTGACTTGAAAGTGACAGGTATTGCAAATGTAGAAGCGATTAAAAAGATTGAAGAAAACTGCTTCAGGAAACGAAGCTACAACGTGGACTGGATTTTTTGGCAGAATAAATTTCCGGCATTGTGGATCGGTTGGAAGAATATGCTGTAAAGTATGTACCTTATACCTTATTAAATAAAGGATTTATGCTGCGTCATATATTTTTGCCTGTACTTTTTATAAATGGGTTACTAATGCCGGTGATAGGTCAAACAGCAATACCCAATATCATTTATATCATGGCAGATGATTTGGGATATGCTGACCTGAGTTGTTATGGCCGCACAGATTATAAAACTCCACACCTGGATAAACTGGCATCGCAGGGTGTAAAATTTATGAATGCCTATGCGGCAGCTTCGCTATGCACACCCACCCGCACTTCTTTTATGACCGGCCGCTACCCGGCCCGTACGCCAATAGGTTTGATGGAACCACTACGTGGAGCACGTAAAGATAGTATGGTGGGCCTCACCCCTGATTATACTTCTGTTGCCAGCCTGCTGAAAAAAAACGGTTATGAAACTTACCTCATTGGTAAATGGCATTTGGGTTATGGCCCAACTTATAGTCCTGCTAAAAATGGATTTGATTATTTTTTTGGGTTTAATGCCGGGGGCACAGATTATATTTCACATACCGACAGGAAGGGCCGAAGCGATTTATATGAAAATGAAAAACCCATAAAAAAAGAAGGTTATCTCACAGATTTATGGATGGAAAAGGCTTTGGAAATAATAAAGCAAAAACATGTAAAACCTTTTTTCCTAAGCATCATGTTCAATGCACCTCACTGGCCACTGCAGGTACCCGGAGATAAACAATACCCGGATAGTATGGATTGGAGAACCGGTGGAACAAAAGAAAAATTTGCCGCAATGATGATCAGCCTGGATAATGCTGTTGGAAAAATCATGAAGGCAGTTGATGATGAAAACCTCGCTGCAAACACCATGGTGATTTTTACCAGTGATAACGGTGGAGAAAAATTTTCAGATATGGGTATTTATTCCGGTAATAAAGCGCAGTTATGGGAAGGCGGCATACGCGAACCTGCCTTTGTAAGATGGCCGCGTGTGATACCTGCCAACAGTATAACGCAGCAGGCAGCTATTACCATGGACTGGACAGCCACCATTTTAGCCGTAGCTCATGCAAAACCTGACCCTTCTTTTCCACTGGATGGGATAAACCTGTTACCGGTGTGTATGGGAAAAGAAAAAACAGTTGACAGAACTTTTTACTGGAGACTTTTTCAGTCAACAAAACAAAAAGCCATGCGACAGGAGAACTGGAAATACCTGCAAATTGAAAAAGAAGAATTTCTTTTTGATCTCACTGATGATCCGGCAGAGAAAAAAGACCTAAAAGAAAAATATCCTTCCCGCTTTGAACAGTTAAAAAAGAAATACAATGAATGGGAATCCGCCATGCTGAAACCTTTGCCCTTATGATATTGATGCCGGTTTTTATGATAAAGCATAAATTTATTTTAAGCTGCTTTTCCATAAATGCCATCGGCGCACAACATTCACCAGATAATTAAACTGTAAATATTATCAAGGCAACAAAGTATAATGCCCTTGAATACATTGCCATTGATCCTTTTCTTTTATAAATATCCGTGTAGATTTTCCCTTACTGCTGGAAGGTTTTCCATCAATGATACCAGTAGCTGACCAATAATAAACGATCCATGCCATATTGTTTTTTCAGTAACCTTTGGCTCATGCATTTCGGTATGTACATTTGTGCTCTGCTGCATCCAGTCTTTTATGGCATTTATTTAGGCAGACTTGCCCACCCGCAGTACTGAATCTGTTTCACCAAATTGTGTAAAATCAGGATGAATATAATCTGCATACCGTTTAATATTATGATTTTCAATGGCATCCCACATATCAGTAAAGGCTGCTTTTATATTGTCTGCTTCTTTTTCGGCTGTTATTTTTTTGACACAGCTGTTACAAAAAATTGTCAGGATAAAAAGGCAGGTGAGTAGTTTTTTGTACATATTATATTTATGATTTTTATACAGTTAATTTCTAAGGGAAGATATGACTGTTTCTTAATGCTACCTTCAACCTGTCATGCACGCTTTATCATAAAATTTATACAACATGAACTTCATTACTTAAAGAAAATTTGTTCTAATTTTAAAGAAAAGCCAATAATGGATCAGCAAATTATTAATCTTTATGATGATTATACACACACGCCCTTTACCCGTAGTGAATTTATACGCCGCCTGATTTTACTAACCGGGAGCGTAACGGCTGCCATGTCGGTGCTTCCTTTAATTGAAGTAAATGCATCCGGTATGAAAATTACCGGTGATGAGGATCTGTTTACGGAAAAGATCAGTTATCCGGGTGTACCCCAAAATATGCAGGCTTATGTAGCAAGGCCGAAAGAAGTGAAAAAATATCCTGCCCTTATTATCATTCATGAAAACAGGGGACTGAATGCCTATATAGAAGATGTGGCCCGCCGTGCAGCTAAGGAAGGGTTTCTTGCAATAGCGCCTGATGCTTTATCTGCAACAGGAACTGTTCCTGTAAATGATGATGATGCCCGGCAAAAATTTCAGGAATTAAAAGCTGAGAATAACCTGCAGAATTTTATACATGTGTTTGATTACCTGGCCTACCGAAATGATTACAATGGCCTTACCGGTTGTGTAGGATTTTGCTGGGGAGGTGCTATGGCGAATAATCTTGCGGTAAAGGTTGCAGGTTTAAAAGCTGCAGTTGCTTTTTACGGTCGTCAACCGGCTGCCGAAGAAGTAAAAAATATTAAAGCTGCCATACAATTACACTATGGCGCTTTAGATGAAAGGGTTAATGCAGGTATTGCAGTTTATGAAGAAGGGCTAAAGAAAAATAATATTCAATACGAATTATACCTGTACGAAGGGGCCAACCATGCTTTTCATAATGATACAGCACCTGCCCGTTATAATGAAGCAGCTGCAAAACTGGCATGGCAAAGGACCATTGAGTTCTGTAAGAAATATGTTACATAACCTGATTCTCTTAAAAGTATCTGCACCATACCGAAAAATATACCATAAGAACAAGGTTAACGTTTCATTCCCATAACAGTTTGTAAATATTTTTCAGGTAACAGGATCTTTATACCGGTCAGGCGTCTGTTTCTTCAGATTTTACAAAGGGCCCTGCTGGTAAAACGACAGTTTTGTTTTACCTTTTAAAAAATTTCATATGCCTCTAAAAACCATACTGCTTATCTGTTTTTGTTCAATCTATAGTATTTGTTTTGCACAACAACCAAAGTTGATACTGCCGATAGGACATACCGGACAGGTTTCATTTGAAGAATTCAGCCAGGATGGTAAATTAATTATCTCGCTTTCAAAAGATGGCACTGCAAAATTATGGGATGCTGCTACCGGAAATCTGTTAAACGATTTCAGGTCATATAATGATGCATCCATAGCGCTGGTAACTTTAGCTAGATTCAGTCCCGATGGAAAAAAGATCATAACAGGTTATGAAGTATCCTCTTCCACCATCTGGAATGTAAAATCAGGAGAACCAATATGGGAAACACTCTATAGCCATATTGAAGCCCCGGTAAATACAATAATGGATCATTTTAGTCCGGATGGAAAAAGAATTATATTATTTGATTTTGATAACGATGGAACGGTCTGTAACAGCTTTACAAAAAAAGTGGTCTTCAAATTAAAAGGGCATAAGGCTAAACTATCACTGGCCTGTTATAGTCCAGATGGAAAAAAAATTGCAACCGCAGCAGAGGATAGTACGGTTATTATCTGGGACGCTGTAACCGGGAAAAAATTGACCAGGTTAAAAAAAAATGCTAATACGATTCAGGCACTCCGCTTTAGTGCAGACAGTAAAAAAATATTTATTGTGCTTAGACAGTTTGATGCTTATCTGAAAGAGCATACTGAAATAGCAGATGCAGTTACCGGAAATCGGATTGCTGATATTGATAACTTTCAATCGGATTATATTGACCCGTTCAGACAGCTTAGTCCGGATGGGAAGAAATTCATAGAATTTTCCGGACTTAAAAATGACGAAGGATTTTCGAAGGGTTATTATTTCGACACGGCTGCAGTTTGGGATGTACAGACAGAAAAATTATTTTTTTATAAAACCAATATTTCAAAAGATGAGCATTCTTTTTACTTTAGCCCGGATGGAAAACAAATTGTTAACATAACAAATAACAATACTGTTGAAATTGTAAATGCAGCTTCCGGAAGACCGGTTTTTGAGTTAACAGGACATACCGGTAAGATTACTGTAACCCGTTTCAGCCCGGATGGAAAAAAGATCATCACTGGTTCAGAAGATCAAACTGCAAAAGTATGGGATGCAACTACCGGAAAACTTATTACAGAATTAAAAGGGCATACCCTTTCCGTTACAGAAGCCAGGTTCAGCCCAGATAGTAAAAAAATTGTTACGGGCTCATCAGATCAAACTGCCAGGACCTGGGATGCTTCAACCGGAAAATTAATAACCGAATTAAAGGGGCATCTACTTGAAATAAAATCTTCCCGTTTTAATAAGGATGGAAAAAAAATTGAATTTATCTCCGGCATTGGAACACAGGTATGGGATAGTGAAAATGGCATTTTTTTGAATAGCCCCGGAAAAAAAGACAGTATACTTTATCAACCGGATGAAAACATGACGGAGCATCAAGTATACAGCCAGGACAGCAGTATGCTTTTAAACTGGGTTGTTAATATCATAAATATCCGGTTATTACAAACGGATGAAACGATCCTCAATTTTGGAGTAGATGAACTGATCAGAGATGTGCAGATGAGCCCGGATAATAAATATTTTTTAATGACATCAAAGAACAATATTGTTAAATTATACGATATTAATAAAAAAATGTTTGTTAGTACTTTCTTTATCATTGACAGTACCAATTACATTGTACAATTACCATCAGGCTTTTATCAAAGCAGTCAAACTGCAGCCAGGTTGCTGCACTATGTATCAAAGGATTTAAATGTAATAACCTTTGAACAACTGGATATAAAATACAACAGGCCCGACAAAGTACTGGAAGTAACGGGGTATACCGATACGCTGGTGGTGAACATGTTTCGAAATGCTTATTACAAACGCATCAAAAAGTTAAGCATCGATACAACAGCTTACCGGGATGGATATAGTGTACCGGAAGCGGATTTTGTAAACAGAAACACTATTTTACCGGAACAAAAAAATGAAACACTTTCGTTACAAATTAAAGGCCTGGACAGCACCTACCAGCTTGATCGTTTTAATGTTTGGGTAAATGAAGTTCCCCTTTATGGGGCAAAAGGAAAAAGCATCCGCAAAAAATCAGTAAGAAGCCTTGATATTACCATATCCATTACTTTATCAGCAGGAGAAAACAGGATAGAAACATCGGTAACCAATGTAAATGGAATGGAAAGCTACCGCATGCCTTTGACCGTTACCTATTCCCCGGCCGTTAAACAAGAAGAAAAAACTTATTTTATTGGT
>JAYTOF010000043.1:0-10091 GCA_043747955.1 Chitinophagaceae bacterium | reverse complement strand
GTGAATACAGGTGTTGCAGAATAATTTCTTTATTGATCCATGGCTCGCAATACACAGGGGGCTCTCCTTTTTGGCCCATCAGCTGATTATAAAACTGTTTTGTTTTAAAACTGTCTTCTTCCCACCATGCCCGTATCGTACTCATATCATGTGTTGAAGGAGAAACCACACTCAGGTAAGGTGCATCATTTGGATGAAAAAATTCAGCCCCTGTTTTTTTAGGCATACGTTGTATCTCCAGACTTAATATACCGAGTTGTGCCATTACAGCCGGAACACAATGTGGTACCAGGCCCAGGTCTTCTCCACAAACCAGCATGGCTGTATTGCGTTTCAGGCCCGGAAGTTTCTTCATGGCTTCTTTTTGCCAAAGTTCATCCTGGCGGTGGAAGAAATAATTAATATAGAGTAATGATAATTCATGTTGGGCATGCTTATCTAAATTTTTAAAAGAGGTAGTTTCCTGTACTGAAAAGCGAAAATGAAACTCCTGGCCGTTTGATCCTTCAACTTCAAAAAGAATAACGTTACTGATCAGCTCATATAAACCCAGTTTAACCGTATTATCAAAAACGTTTTGTGTTGAAAAATAGGCTTCAACTTTTCGCTGTGTGTTAAATTTTTCTTTCAATTTAATCCCGGTGAAAAATGTCTTTTTAACTTCTTCCTTTTTAGCGGCAAAAAGTTCTATCAGTATTGTATCCGTTACAAAAGGCTGTGTATACCGAAATCTTTCAAAGGAAATATTCTTTTTGAATAATTCATTAATAGATACCGGGATAGCAGGAACAAACCTGCCCATTATTCCTTCAACGGCGTGTGATGGTATGCTCCATATCCTGAAGAAGCCAAGGATATGATCAATCCGAAAGGCATCAAAATAACTTTTCATCTGATCAAATCTTTTGCGCCACCAGGTAAAATTATCTTTTTGCATGGTTTCCCAGTTGTAGGTTGGGAAACCCCAGTTTTGTCCTTTTGCGGTAAAAGCATCCGGAGGCGCTCCTGCCTGTTCATCCATATGATACAAGCCGGGTTCCATCCAGGCATCTACACTGTTGCGGCATATCCCTATCGGAATATCCCCTTTAATGATAATTCCGTTCCGGTGTGCATAATCCGTTGCATCCTGTAACTGAAGGTGAAGCTGAAATTGTGTAAAATAATGCAATGCAATTTCATGATACTGTTTTTGTGAGGGGCTGATCAGCACCTGTATCTCACTTTCATCATATACGGCATGCGTTTTCCATGTATTAAATTCGGCCGTTTTATATTTATCCCGTAAATAGGAGAATGCTGCATATGGCTCAAGCCAGTGCCTGTTCAATTCAAAAAAAATTATGTAAACAGGGTCATCTTTAAAAGTTTCTTTTTTATGTTCATACAGATCCAGGATAGCAGCTGTTTTAATTTTCATAACCGCTTCGTAGTTAAGTGCGGGTAACTTATTTAATGCTTCTCTTTCGGGTATCAGCTTTTTAAAAACAGCTTCGTATTCCTTTCCTGCTGTTTCTTCTATATTTAATAACAGGGGATGCAAAGCAAAGGCGGAAATTGCCGAATACGGGTAAGAATCTTTCCAGCTAAAAGTTGCTGTTGTATCATTAACCGGCAGTATCTGTATCATTTTAATCCCTGCCTTCTTTGCCCAGTCAACCAACAACTTTAAATCCGTGAATTCACCGGTACCTATACTTTTTTTACTGCGCAGGCTAAAAACCGGAATGGCAACACCTGTAGCTTTCCAGTTTATGTCATTTACTTTGGCAAAACCATCATGAATGATGCTAACAGTATTTTTTACATCTTCATTAAGTAATATCCTGTTATTCCCTTCTTCAAATTTGATAAACTTTTTATCGCGGGAATTATATATGCCGTATTTGTATACAACCGGAAAATTTACTTTTGAAAGATCAATACGGGTTGTCCACCAGTTATTTTTTTTAGAAAGCAGCAATACATTTTCTTTATCCCATTCATGTAATGCTGCTGAAGAACCTCCGATACAAATGATCTCATTTACACCAAGCAGCGTTGCTTTTACCCTGAATTCGTGGGTATATGATTTTGTGCTCTTTTTTTCTACAATCTTTTTTACTGATTTATCATTCAGCAAAACATCCTTAAAAGGTGACGTAAAAAAAACATTCTCAAATTCACCCGTAAAATTCCAGGTATCAGTAAGAACGATTTTTGCTGCATTTATTTTACTGATATCAATTATACGGTCATCACCAAACTCCGGTACCTGATCACCGTTTTCTTCCTGAAGAAGATACCGGTAGGTAAAAGGTTCCGGTATGGTTTTGCTGTCAACTTCTATACTGCCATGCCATAATTGCTCATTAAGATAAGTAAGGGCAAAGGATTTAGTATTGTCATCATTACCCAAAAACAAAACATTGCCACTAACAAAAAGGGACTGGCCATACTTTGTTGAATAGCGTAAATAAAAATGTAAAATCATCCAAACAGGTTAAGAAGCAGCAATATAACACTTTACAGAAAAAATTTGACAGGAAATTGCTAATAATTGTGCATTAAAGAGTTCTGTCTTATATTTGCAAAAAATATTTAAAATGGAAACAACCAAGAAGAAGACCGGGCTTTACTGGATATTGTTTTTACTCTCTGTTGCTGCTTTTTTTATGGTATTGGCATCACCCATTGGCTCTTATTGCTCGATGGTATTGCCTTTTAACACCTTATTCTTAGCAAAGGCACTGGATATAATATAAGCTGTTACAACAAATTTTATTTGCCATTCGCCTTTTTGCGGATGGTTTTCTATTATACCATTCTACATCTCTTTAACGTTTACATACCGGGTAGTAAATATAACTCAACATGAGTGTAAAGGTTATGGGGATTTAATTAGCAATGATAAAATCGGGACGGCTTATAAAGTTGCTGATGTATTTAAAACGGATATTACTGTTTAATTCTATTTTCCATCCTTTCATGTTCCCATTTACCCGTGGAAAATAATATCCTTTCACTTCAATCGTTCCGAATACCAGGTTTTCATTGCGGGTACGCACTCCTCCCCCGATAGTTGTAAAAATATCGCTTTGCTTTAATCCCAGCTTAGTAGGTTTTAACAGGATAAAATCAGTAAATATAAAAGGGGCAAATCTGAACCCCAGTAATTTCGTCGTATTATAAAATACGGATTCAGCTTTTATCACTGCCCTTAGATCGGAACTAAGGGTACCATTACTAAAATAAGGCAATCCATAATCACTGTTTAAAAATAATGGGGTATTTAAAACCGGATTTCCCTGTGCGGTTATTCCCGTAATTATAAATACACGGTTAAACCAACTGGTACTTAGTTTTCGTAACCTCGTAAAGTGGTTTACTTCAAAAAGCAGGTCAATATCTTCAAATCGGTTTCGGTAAAAATAACTGCCTATTTTAAATATATACTTGCTGTAAAATCCCTTTTGCCTCAGATTGGCAATAGTAATATCCAATCCGCTATATGGCCTTCTAATGGTTTGTCTATTTATATAACCTGTTGTAAATGCAATACTGAAACCTTCTGGAATATCTTCATTACGGCCAAAACCATAAATATAATTTGCTTTATAAAATACCTGCTTAAAAATATTTAACGACGCCAGTGTTCCGGTGAAATCGGTAAACCGGTAATCAAAAGTATCCCTGTATTTAACGGGTACACTGATAAAGTGCTGTTTAAATCCCCTAACGCCAACAAAGCGGTGAACCCTGATTTCTTTATTGGCATATAGTGAACGTTTACTGTCGAGGCTATAACCAAACCAGGCATCTATATTGTAATTAGCATATTTTATATCAGTCCTGTATATCGAATCTGTATCATAAACATTTCTTGTTCTGTTGTATGCCCATAACAATGCGCCTGTACTGGGTATATAGGGCGTTACCAATGGTTTTTCTATCCGGGTATAAACTGACGTTTCCTGGTTCCGGCCACTGCTGAAAGCATATTTGTAATCCTGGTAACCCGAAACCCAGTCAATGAAAGAGCCCCCGATATTTCGTCTTATTAACTCAGCACCTATTCCGGTTTGCGGGTACCTGTCTTTTTCATAATAAGTGCTGAATAATAATTTGGTACCACTGCCCAGAAAATTTTCTTCCCTTAATTCTCCCCTGCCTTTTTCTGTGTTGCTTACTGAAAGGTTTACGCCAATCGAAAAAATATCTTTGGTTAATACGACTACATCAACTGAGTCGGTACTGCCAACAGCATAATCAACCAATATCCGTGCATCCTTTATAAAAGGCAATTCCCGTAAATACCTTTCATTATCTGCCAGCAGGTATGGAAACAGAAAATCTCCTTCTTTAAAAAATAAATTATTAGTTATGACTTTTGCCGAAGTGTTTTTATGAAATAATTTACCCACTGTTACGCCCAGATTTTTTTTTATCCGGTTTGTATCATCAATATTATATTCAAATCCAAGTCGCATTGATTCAATCGAGCGGATGACCTTTCCCCTGTATTTTAAAAACTGATTTTCTATTTTTACGGGAAGATCATCGGGAGGGGTAACTGAAATACTTTTACCAAACCTGCCCAACAACCCTTTTTTTTTAGCCAAAAAAAATGTATCGGGGCCCTGGGGTAATTCCTGGGCAAATAGCGGATAATAAAATAATAAAAAGGCAATACTGCTCAATAATGTGTAAAGCGCCTTTTTTACCATATTCGGGATGACAATAATAACCTGATTAATGGGTTAAAGATATTGAAATGCGGGGAATAGTATTTTAATATCCTTCCATCAGCGGTTTATCCAGATTATAATACGAAGAATCAGGTATAAAAGCTGCAAACGATTTACGTTTCCATAATCCGGAGTAAGATCGGTTATAGCATCATTGTAGTTTTTAACGGGACTATCTTATAGACCTGGTACCCTTATAACTGCGGTTGGCTGCCTGTTGCATTGATATTGAAGGAGAGCAGGAAACTAAAAACAACACGATAAACAAAAAGATTGTAAAGTTTTTCATTTGGATTTGATTTTTGGATTTAAAGACCACATAAAATTATAAACAAATCCAATTATTTTATCAGGAAAATTGCTCTTTTTTTATGTAAATACACTTGCGGTAAATACGATAAATACGTATCGCCCTGGAATATAATTTATTAAGTGGGGCGTTTCACTAATGTATGGTAATGTTGGGAATATAATGCTTGTATTCGTTCTTTACATTGAAGGGTGGTTTTTCGTCGGAAATAATATGGGATTCTATTTGTTTTGCAGAAGCCTCATCGCAAAGCCAGAAAACAAACCAAAACTCAGCTGAATTTCCATAGGTTCCAATATTTTTATTACCTATCCCCCTGCAATGATTGAGAAGCCTTTGCCTTATGGTTTCACCAGTGGCAATACCGATATACATTACGTGGTAGCTGCTGCCCGTTTTTTTAAGGACCTGGTAAACACCAAAAGCTGAAGGTGCTTCAAGGCTGATCCTGGAAATGTTGAATTCAAATGGTCCGGTCCATGAACGATAATATTTATCCTGGTACATAAAATTTATTTTCTTAACGGATTATACAAGGTAATAAAAAAAACAAAGATTCCCTTTTTTATTGTTGATAAGGAAAAGCAATGTAATTTATATTTCGATTATTTTTTTTTCATGATTACTTTGATAGGCTTTCTCAATAATTTCAATTACGTTTCTTCCGGCTTCTGCACTAACCGGCAGATCAGCTCCTTCTGTTAATGCCTGGTATATGCCGTTATAATATTCCATATAATTTCCATTTTCGGATGGCAGGTATTCCCGTATTACTTTACCCGCCCTTTCGGTATGCAGTAAGCCCCTTTCATTTTCAGGTTCTGTACCCCAGTCTTTTGCATCGGGCGTTAAACCACTTTGTAAAGCTGTTTCCTGTACATCTGTTCTTGTTTTTATAAAGGAGCCTTTTGTGCCGTGCAAAATATAGGATGGTAAAGGCTCCCGTACCACATAACTTGCCTTGATTCTGACCCTTAATGAGGGATAAAATAAGATCAGCTCCATATAATCATCTACCAGTGATATTTTTCTTGCCGCAGCTATATCAGCAAATATGGATTGCGGTTTGCCGAATAAACATAAAGCCTGGTCAATTAAATGCGAACCGAGATCATACAATAAACCGGTTCCGGGACCGGGAATTTCTTTGTGCCCTTTGGGGCTGAGTTCTTCTTTAAAACGATCAAAATGAAATTCCACTTCTACAAGATCTCCTAATAAATTTTCATGAACTATATTACGTATAATTTTAAAATCACTATCATACCTGCGGTTTTGATAAACAGATAATAATTTATTTTTTTCTTTTGCCAATGCAATTAATTCGTCACATTCTTTTACGGTAATACAAAATGGTTTTTCTACAATGATATTTTTGCCTGACAACAGTGCTTTTTTTGCAAAATCAAAATGGGTGTAATTGGGTGTATTAACTATAACCAGATCTATATCGCCGCCTTTTAACAGATCTTCGTAAGTATCAAAAGACTTTATACGGGGGTATTTATGACATGCTGTTTTTTTTGTTCTTTCCCAAACACCGTATAATTCAAAGCCCTTATGTAAATGAAGGAATGGCGCATGAAAAATACTGCCACTCATTCCATAAGAACACAATGCGGTATTAATAATCTGCATAATCGTTATTTAGTTGCACGTTTTTTACAATCACTATACAGGACTGGCTTATTAATTATACAACCCGTATTTGTAAAAATAGTTACGGTGATGTTGCTGATCCGGAACAGAATGTAACTTTTGTAAATTTAATAAGATTTATTGAACCTTTTCAAAGTTCATAATTCGTTAATGGTTAGAAAAAAAGCCAGCTGCAAAAATTATAGCGATGACCAATGGAAACAGAGGATGTGCCGTGGACCGGGATCTTATTATACATTCCAGATAAAATAAAAGCCGCCTCATGATTAATGAGGCGGCTTTTATTAAAAGATATTACTTAATTTTTTACAATCTTTTCAGTGAATAAAATTTTGCCACTCAAGTCAGCAACTTTAATCATATAAACACCATTGGGTATTTTCTTTAAATCTAAAGTTGTGATCATGTCGTTGATCTGTTGTGTATAAACAGCCTTGCCTGATATATCATAAACCGACATATTTTTCGGAGTATTATCTCCTATCAGGTAAACATTTACTTTGTCCTGAACCGGGTTAGGAAAAATTTTCACCATTAGATTTGAAGCCTGCGGCAATTCCTGCACCGTGGCCGTTCCTAACTGCACTTTTAAAGTGTAACAGCTGGTTGCACTGTTTGCCCCGTTATAACCATATACATGTACATAGTATGTGCCTGCTGTATATGTCCTGGTAATGGTTTCGTTTGCTGTACCACCTGCCTGCGATATGGCTAATTGAGTAGTCCCATTACTGCTGTATAATTTAATATCATAATCAAATGGCAATGTTGTCAAAGTTATGGTAGCTGTACCACCGGTTGTAATTACAAATTTGTAATAATCATTGTCTCCGGTTGGGCTTATTAATCCTTTAACATCCGTGTTAAACGGAATTGAAGCTGCACCAGCAGCACTACCATTTGTACTAACATCTAAAGGGCCAGGACATGTACTTACAGCACCGGTTGTAAACTGAGCCTGTGTATATGTGCTGCTTAATCCAACTGCAGTACAATTTGCCCTTACTCTCCAGTCATAAAGAGATGATGCAGTTAAGCCGCTTAATGCAACTGATGTTGAAGCTGTTGCTGTTGCGGCCACCGACCATGTACCGGATGAATTTAATTTATAATCCACATCATAATTAGCAGCACCACTTACTGCAGTCCAGCTAACCGTTGCGCTGCCTGTAGTAATTGCGCTTGATGTTAAACCGGTTGGAGCTTTACAACTTGCAGGAGCTGTTGTGGTAAACTGCGCCTGGGCATAAGCACCAGTAGCACCCGAACAATTTGCCCTTACCCTGTAATCGTATAAACTTACCTGGGTTAAACCACTTAATGCAACAGAAAGATTAGTTGTTGCAGTAGCAGCATTGATCCATGTACCCGATGAATTTAATTTATAATCTACATCATAATTTAATGCACCACTTAATGCAGACCAGCTTACTGTTGTGGTTGTATTGGTTATTGCAGAAGAGGCTAAACCGGTAACCGTACCACAGGTTGGCGCTGCACCAATGATCGTTGTAAACAATCCACGGCCATGTGTTGCGGCAGAAAGTAAACCATCGCTTGCACGGTATTGCAACATATCGGTACGCACGTTAGGGAAACCTGTTTCCGGATTCCATATTGTAGAAGTTCCATTTATCAGATCTGTTTGCCAGATCCCGGTTTCTGTTGCAATGATCGCTTTGGTATTGCTGCCCGGATAAAACATGGCCCAGCGTACTGGCATATCAGGTAAATTACCATCAATGGCCGTCCAGGTTGTTCCCCCATTTGCAGTAACCCATACATTGCTTACGCCATAATTTGAGTAAACTACTATTATGTTTTGTTCATCAGTTCCTAATTCAATACAGGAAATATTTGTACTGGCTGTTGTCATTCCTGCACCTATAATACTTGTGTAAACAGGAGTTGCATTTGCAGAAGTTGCTTTAATTAAAGAGGGAGTGATTGCACTACCACCTCCGCCAAAATACACTGTGTGGTTTGTATATGGTGAAACTTTTACTGCAGAAACTTTACCGGAGCTTAACCCACTCATAGTTACAGATGTAAATGTGCTGCCTGTTTGCGGATTGCTCCATCTTACAAAAGCATTAGCCACACCGCTGCAGTACATAATATTATTTACATCATCATAATCGGTTGGGTTAATAAATTTACCAGCAGAGCTGGAGTAATTTACCGAAGTCCAGGTAGATCCGCTGTTGGTACTTCTTCTATATTGGTTGTACACATAAGAGCCCCATTGATATTGTCCCTGGTTTTGATCGATATGAACAAATGCTCCATCACCTCCGGTTACTTCAACCGAAGCGCCTAAACCGGCAGTATTTAATTGATGTACTCCATTGTCCTGTGCACCAGCTAAAAAATAATCAGTTGATGTTGGGTGATTGGCTACTGCATAAAATTGTTTTATTCTTAAACCCTGGTTTCTGTCTGAAATAGTTGTACCACCGTTTGCTGAATAATGTACGCCACCATCGCAACCAAATAAAACCTGGTTGTTACTGCGCCAGGTAATGATCTGCTGGTCGGCATGTACATATTGCCCGGTTGTACCCACCCATTCACTGATCTTAGTCCAGGAGGTACCTCCGTTTGTTGTTTTGTAACAATCCAGACTTCCAACAATAACATTGTTGGCATTATTGGGATCAATGGCAACAGCCATACAATACCAGCCCTGTCCGCTTGTAAAAGCAGGTGTAGTTACTGTAGCCGTCCAATTGGCCCCACCATCTGTTGATTTATATATTGTTGCCACCTGGTAACTTGTATTGGATGGCAATGCATATAAAGTATTTCCGTTACTTGCCAGGTCAACATTAATATTAACCGGAGTAAAAGAAGTAACAGGCGATGTCCATCCTGTACTGGTAACAGTTGCCGGGTTATCTGTATACCGGTAACCGGCGCTGCCTGCAACTGTGTTATAATAACCACAGGTGATATGCAATCTTCCGGTGTTGCTTAGTTCAATATCCGGTACTCTTGGGTCAAGGCCCGAAGGTGTAATATTTGTCCAGGTGCTTGTTGATTTTGTAAATCTTTGCAAACCCGCTGTGTTGGAAATTGAATTACAGCCAACATATAAATTGCCACTGGCATCACAAACTACTTTACTTACATTCCAAAAATTTGCAGTACCGGCCATTACTGCCCAGGTAACACCATGATCAGAGCTTATCCAGATGCCTGCACCTCTTACCGCATCGGCATTAATTGCTTTTTCACCAGTTCCAAAATACATGATGTTAACATCTGTAGGATCCTGGCAAATACTTCCAATGGCCAGGTTGCCAAAAAAATCATTGATGGGAGTCCATGTTGCCGGATTCAATGTTATATCAGTTGTTTTCCAGAGTCCTCCATCAATCCCACCTACCCAAACG
>JAYTOF010000042.1:0-40041 GCA_043747955.1 Chitinophagaceae bacterium | reverse complement strand
CGATATTTGAATACGTTTATACAACCAAAGAGATCAATTATGAAACTTACTTCCGGTATGCAGGATTAAAATTAACAACAGAAATAAATACTGAAAAGGCAAATAAAATAATTACAATTCAACAGTCAGATGAAATGAATTCAGAACAGTCTGCCATTTTACAGGCTTGGTTAGGTAAATGAACAGCCTGCTGATTATTTTTTTCTTTTTGGTCTTGCACCCAAAACTTTTACACAACAGTTTCCCGAAAACCTTTTTGGAAAATACAAATATGGTATAGCATCAATGCTGATCATTTGAATTTTTCCAAAAAATGGATCTACTCCGTTAGCAACAAATTTATTCTTCCGGTTCCATCACCGGTTTCCACAACATATGCCCCGGCTAAAATATTAAACTGTTTGTTATAAGCTGCTGTAACCTGTTCTATAAAATCAGTAACCGCTGTTTCTTTTACTATATTGATGGTGCAGCCACCAAAGCCGCCACCCATAAGCCTTGCACCTATTACATTACGATCTGCACCTGCATACGTAACTAAAAAATCCAGTTCGGCACAACTCACATCATATAGTTCACTCAGCCCCTTGTGTGTTTCATACATCAGTTTGCCAAAAGGAGCCAGGTCATTTTTTTGTAACATCGAAGCCCCTTTTTTTGTTCTTGCAATTTCATCAGCAACATACCTGCAGCAATTATAAACTTCAGTTGTCATTTTATTTTTATAAAGTGCAACATCTTCCGGATTTTTAATATCCCTGAAGGAAGATATATTCAATTCCTTTTTTAAAATAAGCAAGCCTTCATCACATCGCTGCCTGCGGATATTATATTCCCCGCTGGCCAGTGAATGATGCACCTTACTGTTGATCAAAACAATTTTATACCCTTTTAACTGCAGCGGAAAATATTCATGGCTGATGTTTTTGCAATCCAGGAACAGTACATGATCCTTTTTACCATAAAGGCCCGTATACATATCCATGATGCCACATTTAACATTGGGGTAATTATGCTCGGCACGCTGGCAAAGCAATGCAAGCGATGTTCTGCTTAATCCACAATTAAAAATTTCATTGAGCGCAAAAGCAAGCCCGCACTCTACTGCTGCCGAAGAACTCATACCTGAACCAACCGGAATATCCCCGCCAAAAGCACAATCGAATCCACTTATTGGTTTATTCAATACCAGGAATTCATTTACAACGCTCAGCACATAATTTTTCCAGCCTTCATTTTTTTTAATGTCATGTATATTGACAGAAAAACTTTCCTTAAAATCCTCCGCATAAAAATGAATACCGTTGCTTTGGTTTTTGGCAATTGCATAATACATGCCTTTATCAATGGCTGCCGGCATCACAAAGCCATCATTATAATCGATATGTTCGCCAATTAAATTTATCCTGCCGGGCGAAAAATAAAAATCAGGGGCGGTAGAAAAATGTTCTGAAAAAATACCTTTAATTTTTGCAGCAAGTTCAACAATCATGCAAAATGGTTTAAGGAGGTTATTTTATACATTGTTTTAAAAACAACAGAGGAACCTGGTGCCAGGGTTACCAGGCCCATTCCATTATTAAAAGCATTGGGTACTGCACTCAGGTTTTCTATTGCGATACTCTTTCGGTGTGAAGGAGTATAAATATTCAGGTATGGATACGAATCGCCAGTGTGAATTTCCAGCTGGATATTTTTTACAGCATCCCGTAACACGCACAAGGGCTGGCACTCATAAAAATTAAGGGTATAACAATTATCAAAAATAGTATCTGTAATTTGCTTCAAGGAAGAGAAAGCTTCGTATTTCAACAATTTGCCCGTTGGTATCAGGGCATCATTAAATTCCACTTCTTCTTTGCTTTGAAATTCCAATTGAAGTTCATCAATACTTCCGCCAAAACTAAAATATGGATGCCAGCCATCCTGGACAGGAATTAACCCTTCATCTTTATTAATTATTTCTGTTTCAATGTTAAGGCTGTTATCCTTACTTAGGGTATAGGTAATTATACAATCGTATTTAAACGGATACCCTTTATCCCATCCGGGATACTTATACAGCAGGGTAACAGATGATTTCTCTTCATCAGCCTGTTGCGATACTATGGTAAAAACAGCATCAAACAATAATCCATGCAATGCGTGTCCTTTATCCCTGTACTTTTCAATTTGATAAGTTACCCCTGCAAAATCATATGCAGCATTCTGTATGCGGCAAGCAAAGGGTGAAAGTTTGCAACTTTTAAAACCCTGCCCGGCCACATTATTTTTAAAATCACCGGCTGATGAATAGTTGTCAATGATATTCAGGTCATTTCCGTTATAGACTATAGAAAACGAATGAAGTACGGCACCACAGGCAGGTACCACCTCTACCCTTGTTTTACTTTGTTCATCACAAAGCACGATCTTATCAAACCCGTTCTCAATTTTTGCTGATGCAGAAAACATGTATACCAAATTAGGCAGTCAATTTACATCACTATATTTAATTATGGCCGGCTGGTAAAAAATTATTTCCCGATCTGCTCCATTGCTTTATCAGCTTCAGTCACCGGCAGTTTACAGGTTTTATCCCTGCAGACATAAATGGTTGTTTGTCCAGCCACCAGTTTATTCTCCAGCAGGGCGAGACTACCTGCTGTTCTTCCACCCAATAAAATTGCATCAGGTAAATAATATTCATCAAATTGCTTCCGTATGTTATTAAAATCATCCCCCAGTATTGCAACCTCATACAACCGGCTGCTGAACAAAGCCTGTACTATTCCCCAGTTCGAATAAAAATAAATATTGCGTTGCACCTCATCTGCAACATTTACCAGCATTTGCCTGGCTTTACAGATATATGCATCGTTATTATAAAAATGCCCGAGCAGAAAAAGATTCTTTGCCATTGCGGAGTTGGACGATGGAATTACATTATCTGACAACTCCATTTTACGGGAAATAAGACCGGCATATTGATTGTGCGTATAAAAAAACATCTTAGACTCCGGATCAAAAAAATGCTCCAGCACATGCCCGGTAATCGTATTGGCTTCGGTTAACCACTTTTCATCAAAGGTTGCCTGGTACAGTTCTATAAAGGCTTCAATGGTAAATGCATAATCATCCAGCAGTGCATTGATAGTTGATTTATTGTTTTTATAATTACGGGTCATTTCGCCATTTGAAGCAATGGCCTGTTGCAAAAGAAAACTGGCATTTGTAATTGCCACTTTTAAAAATTCTTCTTCACCAAATACACGATAGGCTTTGGCATAACCCGATATCATCAATGCATTCCAGCTGCTCAGCACTTTATCATCAAGACCCGGCTTAACCCTTGCAGCCCTTATTTTCATCAGTTTCATTTTGCAATCATCAATTTTCCGGTTGAGTTCAGCAACAGATATATTAAACCGGTCACTAACCGTTTCATCTGTTTCATTCCTTAATAAAATACAGTTGCCCTGTTCCCAACTACCTTCAGCTGTAATATTGTAATACGTTGAAAATAATCCGGCCTCATTTCCCAATGCCCCATCTACTTCTGCTTTTGTCCAAACATAATATTTACCTTCTTCGCCTTCGCTATCAGCATCAAGCGATGAATAAAATGCCCCTTCAAGAGAGGTCAGCTCCTGCTTCACAAACTCCAGTGTTTCATACACCACTTTTTTATACAATGGATCTTTTGTTCTCTGGTAAGCCAATGCATATAATCTTACCAGCTGTGCATTATCGTACAGCATCTTTTCAAAATGTGGTACATGCCAGCCTGCATCGGTTGAATAACGGGCAAAGCCTCCCTGCAGGTGATCATAAATACCCCCCAGTGCCATATTATCCAAAGTAACCGTTACCGCTTTTAAAGCTTCTTCGTTCTTCCCCTGATAATTATAATGCAGCAGATATTCCCATACAGAAGGCATTGGGAATTTAGGTGCCCTGTTGGCGCCCCCTTTTAAAAAATCGATATTGGGTTTCATACTGCTGAACTGTTTATCCAGGTCGGCAGGGATAAATGTTTTACCGGTTTCTTTAAAGGTCACATGCTCCGAAGCATGTATTCCATTAGTTACCTGTTCTGCACTTTTAGCCAATGCCGCAGGATCTTTCTTTTGCAGGTCAATAAAATATTCCAGCATTTTTATCCAGTTGTTTTTGGGAAAGTATGTACCTGCATAAAACGGCCTGCCATCTGCCAAAGCCAGTGCATTTAAAGGCCAGCCACCGCTACCGGTTATCAGTTGTGCGGCTGTCATATATACCTGGTCCACATCGGGCCTTTCTTCCCGGTCAACTTTTATGCAAATAAAATGTTCATTCATGATTGTTGCCACTGCAGTATCTTCAAAACTTTCATGCTCCATAACATGGCACCAGTGGCAGGCAGCATAACCAATGCTGATGATGAGCATTTTGTTTTCTGCTTTTGCTTTTTGCAGGGCCACATCTCCCCAGGGATACCAGTTAACAGGATTGTGAGCGTGTTGCAGCAGATAGGGGCTGCTCTCCTGAATAAGTTCATTGGTATAGGGATGGTTGTCTTTCATTGCAGTATTTTTATTTTCAGGCGCCTGCCCGCAGGATGAATTGAACAGCATGATTATACTGAGCAATAGAATTGATATTTTATTATTCACGTTTATTCTTTTGCCTGCTGAACAAAATAAGTTGCTGTCAGGAATAACCAATGTGTTATAAAACCTTGTTTTTGTTCTTCGCTGTAAAGATAACAGCCCCGTTGTTAAAGACGGGGCTGTTAAAACATCGGGTGTGCTGTTTTAAAATATAAATTAGTTTTTGCTTTTAGTAAGTCCGTGTTTTCCGAATTCAATTAATTGCCCGGGGCCGATATAGCCTTCTGTAAAAGTAACTAAATTACCTGCTGCGTCGGTAATAATTAAAGTTGGATAAGCATTCACGTGGTATTTTTCTGCTACTGAAGGGCCATCTCCTTTTTCCATATCAATGGCCACATTAATAAAGTTTTTATTAAAGAATTCTCCCGCAGCTTTGTCCGGAAAAGTATTTCGTTTTAACATTTTGCAGGGACCGCACCAGGAAGTATAGGCATCCAGGAAAATTAATTTTTTTTGTTTTTTTGCTTCTTCCAATGCTTTATTCCAATTTGCTTCTATGAATTGAATTCCCTTTTCTTCTACATCAGCAGTCTTGGCAGTTACCTGATTTTTTTCATTTGATTTTGGAAAACAGGCAAAAACCAATACCATACCAATAATGAAAACAGCAGTAACAAGTATTTTTTTGTTCATATTTAAGCCTTTAAGGGTGTAAATTTACTTTAACAAATTAAGTTTTCTGCCTGTTTAACATTTTCTTTAACATACAGGTAAAAAAGCAGTTTTCCCATATGAAAAAATTATTACTTGAAATAAGGGCCTGTACTGTTTGTAAAAAATTTTTGCCAAATAAGCCCCGTCCTGTTCTGCAGGGAAGTACCCATTCAAAAATTGTAATCATTGGTCAGGCACCGGGACAAAAAGTTCAGAACAGCGGTATTCCCTGGGATGACCAGAGCGGTAATGAACTCAGGCGCTGGCTGGGTGTTGGCAAAGAACAGTTTTATGATGATAAATTATTTGCGCTGATACCTATGGGGTTTTGTTATCCGGGAAAGGGAAGTTCGGGCGATCTGCCTCCAAGGCCCGAATGTGCACCGCTATGGCATCAGGAATTGTTGAAGAAAATGAAAAATGTAAAACTTATTATCCTCATTGGACAGTATGCACAAAAATATTATTTGAGCGATAAATTAAAAACATCGGTTACAGAAACCGTAAAAAATTACCAGGGATATTTACCTGAATACATTCCACTGGTTCATCCATCTCCCCGCAATAAGATCTGGCAAAAGAAAAATCTCTGGTTTGAGATTGAAGTAATACCAGCATTACAAAAAATGACAGAGCTGAGTTTCATGTAATAAAAAGTGTGCGTATATTTATAATCAAATTTATATACCTTGTTTTAATATGCTGATTAATTATTTAAAAAAGGGAACTATTTATTTCAGTATTTGCTGCTGCATGCACAATGGGTTATATGCCCAACAAAACGAAAAGAAAGAACATACAGGCAAGCTTATGGCCGGAGCCGAAGTTCAATGGTACCCAGCCGGCTGGATTATGGGCCCTTCAGTAAACTATTTTGTTGCCCCAAAGCATTGTTTAAATGCACGGTTAGGAATTAATATAGCCAACCGCAAAAATTTTAGCGGATTAAATGATGATGAAAAGGGAAATGCTTTTGGCGGTTCACTGGGTTATCGTTTTAAATTCAAGCCTGAAAAAAGTTCATTTTTCCTGGGGGCACGGGTTGAACTATGGGGTATGAAAATAAAATGGAAAAATAAAATTGGCACCCCACAGGAAACACACGGTACTACTAAGATCACCATTTTTCAACCTACCGCCGAAGTAGGCTATTGGGTTACCTTTAAAGACAGAAACTGGAATCTTTTAATTTCTGCCGGCGGTGGTGCCGAGATCAATATTAAAACAGTTGGCAAAGAAGTTGGACAGGGTGGTATGTGGCTCTTAGGTGTTTCGGTTTATTATAAACTGTAAGGTTATTTTTCATGTAGCAGCTGATCCATTAATTTATAAAATGCTTTTGTATATTTTTTAAAATGCTTACCGGTGTCGGGCCCTTCAAAGCCCGTATCTAATTTTCTACATATCCTTTTCTTATCAATGATGACAGAGCTTGGGAAAAATTTAATTGCTGTTACCTGCGGCAAGGTTTTTTCCGTACGTAAACTGTCAGATACCGAAACGCCGGTGATCAGCATGGGGTATTGTACATTAAACCGCTGTTGAAATTTTTTTTAACCATTTTTATTCAGGATTTAAACTGGCTTCATTAAAATTATGCAATGCCTCACCCCAATTATATGGTTTGAATTTAATTGTATAATCAGTAACATCTCTTTGCAATACCTGTTTTATTATTTTTTTGATCCCTTTCTTCCCATTAAAATCGCCCCTGAACCAATCCATTATTTTTGTAACCTTTAACTCTTTTGCAGTATCATCAATTTCAGTTTCGGAACTCAGGAAGGATTTGGTAGCCATGTCTAATTGCTTATCGATATGTGCATAAGAATAGAAAGCGATGGGCGGACAACTTTTAGCACCACAGTTCAATGCAAAGTGAATACGGTAGTCAATTTTTGAAACAGCGAGTTGTTTAATAAGTTTGCCAGGGAAAAATCTGGGTAAATAACCCATACTGTATTTCCATCGATATTTACGCAATATGCCATGTTCAATATCATCCAGGCTGAATTCCTTACCAGCAATCGGAATCAGTTTAGCGGTGAATATTTTCGGCCTTGTTTGTTTTTCCCGTACTGCCAAAATCTGGTACCAGGCATTATACATATTTATCCAAAAAGTTTTAATGGCATTATCGCTGTTTAAACCGCCGATCAATTGTTGCCTGTCAAACTTTGCCAACGCCAATTCCAGGTCATATGTTGGTGCCTCTGTTTTTACATTGTATAACAGTTCTTCTGAAAGTTTAAGTAAAGCAGTATCGGGCATATCAGCTGTATTAGATTTTATTATGGGAAACGTTGAATTAAACCCCGACACCAAATATATCCCGATCAATAAAAGGAAATACAGTAATAAATTTTTCCATGTTTTTCTTTTTCCCATTTTCAATATACTAAATATAATACTTTGTATAATGACATACTATCAGGATCAAATTTTTAATGTTTTCTAAAAGTTTAAATTCACGCCATTACAAAGAATTATAAATAAATAAGCTGATTTTAATAGCTGAAATCCGCTTTGGTAGCCCCGACAGGAATCGAACCTGTATCTAAAGTTTAGGAAACTTCTATTCTATCCATTGAACTACGAGGCCATTCAAATTAACCTATTTGCTGACTTGCCTACCGGCAGGCAGGTATACCAATAAGTAAATAGGACAGCAAAAATAAAGGATTGTCGCTTATCTTTGCCATCCAAATTTTATACGATCATGAAGTGGCTGAATGTAATAATTAAATACCGTTTATGGATTGGCATCGGTTTCCTGGGACTTGCCATTTTTACCAATATACAAACCAGCTTCTGGCCTTCCTTTGTATTATACCTGGTTGCTGTTATAGCTATTGTGGGACATTTTTTATTTGGACCTATGAGACTTATTCAATCCTGCATGGAAGAAGGCGATATGGCGGGCGCTAAAAAAGTAGTGGACTCCATCTGGTTCCCGGCTATCCTGATCAAGCCTGTACGTTCTGTTTACTATACCATCAAGGGCAACCTGGATATGGTTGACCAAAATTATGACAGCGCAGAGAAGAATATGAGAAAAAGCCTTGCCCTTGGTGGTGGTGCCTTAACCAAGCAGGCTGAGGGGCCAAATAAACTACAAATGGGCATGTTACTGATGCAGAAAGGAGATATCAAACAGGCAGAAAGTTTTATTCGCCAGGCAATCCGTGCCGGACTACCAGATAACGAAAATAATGCAGCGGCTTACTTACAATTGTGTTCCATCATGATGAACAAAAGAGAGTTCAGGGCTGCTAAAGATTATTTTAAAAAAGCAAAAGGTTTTAAGCCAACCACACCACAAATTGTTGACCAGATAAAGCAGATTGAAAAGTATATAACGAGGATGCCGGGATAAGGCAAGGTTTAATGGTTGCGGGGTTTAAAGGTTGGGAATACCTCAACGACTTAAACCTATAAACGATTTGAACCCTTAAATGAGTCTCCCAAACAACTCCTCTACCTTCTTAAAGCGGTATTCAAATATCCCCTTTAATTGTTTTTTAACAAACAAGCTGTTAGCAATATCTCCCAAAAACCAAAGTGGCAGTTTGTAGTGTACAATATCGGTCATCTCCACAGCACCTTCAACAGCTTTAAAATGATGCTGGTGATGCCACATACTGTAAGGCCCGTAGCGCTGTTCATCCACAAAATATTTTTTATCCTCTACATGGGTTATTTCTGTCATCCAATATAAAGGAATTCCTAAAACCGGACTTACTTTATACTCAATAACCTGACCGGCATACATGGTATCGCCATGAAACTTCGAGATGGTTTTAAACCCCATATTATCCGGAGTTATTTTTGCTAGATTGGCAGGATTGCTGAAATATTCCCAGGCCTGGTCAAGGCTGATAGGGATTGTTTGTACTGTTTTAAATGAATAAACTTTGCTCATAACCCTGTTAACATCATTTGAATTATTTTGTTCAGTAAATCGGGTATCAAGTATCTTTGGCCAATGCGCCATTACCGCGAAATACTGCAAAATAAGTTTGATGAAGAATATAAAAAATTAAATGATGAACAGCGCCGGGCCGTAGATAACATTGAAGGGCCGGTAATGGTGATTGCAGGCCCCGGAACCGGCAAAACACAGATATTAGCCGCTCGTATTGGGAAAATATTATTGGATACAGATACACTGCCCGAAAATATTCTTTGTCTTACCTACACCGATGCCGGCACCATTGCCATGCGCAGGCGGCTGCAACAATTTATTGGTGCCGATGCCTATAAAGTAAACATCTACACCTTCCATGCTTTTTGTAATGATGTGATACAGGATAATTTAAACCTGTTTGAAAAAAATTCGCTGGATGCCATTTCGGAGCTCGAAAGCATTGAATTATTTAAGCAACTGATCGATGCTTTTCCAAAAGGCCATCTGTTAAAAAGATACCGGGGTGATGTGTATTACGAAATTAATAATCTGCGCAATTTATTTTCCAACATGAAACGGGAAGGCTGGAAGGCGGAATTTATCAACAAAAGAATTGATGCTTACATAAATGATTTACCCAACCGGGATGAATACATTGCCAAACGTGCCGTAAAAGAATTTAAGAAAGGCGATGTACGTACCGATAAGATAGAGGAGGAAAAAGAAAAGATCGAAAAGTTAAGGGCTGCAGTAAATGAGTTTGCCAATTTTCAAAACCTGATGCGCAAAAGAAACCGCTACGATTTTGATGACATGATCAACTGGGTGATCACCATGTTTGAAGAAAACAAGAACATACTGGCAAATTACCAGGAAAAATTTCAATATCTGCTGGTTGATGAATACCAGGATACCAGCGGTACACAAAATAAGCTGGTACAGCTTCTCATCAATTACTGGGATAAGCCCAATGTGTTTGTGGTAGGCGATGATGACCAGAGCATCTACCGTTTTCAGGGTGCCAATGTGGAGAACATGCTTGAGTTTGCTATAAAATATACAAAAGATTTGATGACGGTTGTTTTAACCAACAATTACCGGAGTACCCAACCTATTCTGGATATTTCTAAAACACTCATCAATCGTAATGAAGAAAGACTGGTTAAACAAATTGACGGGCTGAGTAAAGAATTGATCTCTTCCAATACAAGGATCAACGGATTAACCAATAAACCTGTTTTGAACGCATATAATTCTGCCAAAGATGAAATGGCCGATATTACCAACCGGGTAGCTGCATTGATTGAACAAAAAACTGAACCCGGAAGAATAGCTATCATTTATAAAGAAAATAAATACGGAGAAGAGCTGGCAGCTTATTTCCGCTTAAAAAAGATTCCATTTTACAGTAAGCGGAGCATTGATGTACTGGTACACCCTTTCGGCAATAAAATTATTCAATTGCTGCGTTACCTCAATGCCGAACATGATACACCTTATGGCGGTGATGAAATGCTTTTTGAGATTTTACATTATGATTTTTACAACATCCCTCCTATAGAAATTGCCAAACTGAACGTTGAAACAAATTCATTGAAATATAAAGGAGAGCTGACCTCCATACGCAAACTTCTTTCTGATAAAGCAAACAAGCCTGCTAAAGATTTATTTGATACCGGCATTCATGATGGGTTGCGGCATTTTAGTTTTATGATGGAAAAACTGATTGCAGATGTGTCTAATATCACCTTGCAGGAATTGTTTGAGCATATCATTCAAAATGCCGGAGTCTTAAATTACATCATGCAAAGCCATGATAAGATTGCAACGATGCAGTTGCTAACTGCTTTATTTGATTTTATTAAAGACGAGACCGGCAGAAATCCATTATTAGATCTGAAAGAACTGATCAGCATTTTTGATCTGATGGAAAAAGAAGGTATTGCCCTGCCCATGAATAAAGTTGCCGGTACTGATAAAGGCGTTAACCTTTTAACCACACATGGCAGTAAGGGGCTGGAGTTTGAGTATGTATTTTTTGCCGGCGTCAATGCTTCATTCTGGGAAAAGAAACGTAAACCCGGTGGAGGGTATAAATTTCCGGATACCCTGTTCACCACTCCCCCCTCCTTTGGAGGGGGTCAGGGGGAGGCCGAGGAAGAATTACGCCGCCTGTTTTATGTGGCACTAACCCGTGCAGAAAAACATTTGTATATCTCTTATGCAAAATTCAGGAACGACGGTAAGGAACTGGAACCCTCGATGTTCATTGCCGAAATTCAGGAAGAGCATGAGCTCCCGGTAGAAAAAATAATGTTGACGGAAGAACAACAACTGGAATTTGAACTGCTGCATTTTACCGCACAGGCACCGGAGATTGAGCAGGCAGAAGAAGATTTCATTGCTGCTATTCTTGAAAAGTTTGTGATGAATGTAACTGCTTTGAACAGTTACCTGAATTGTCCGCTGAATTTTTATTACCGCAACCTCATCCGCATTCCTTCGGGTAAAAGTGAAGCCACCGAATTTGGCAGTGCCATACATCATGCATTGGAAAAACTATTTCGTAAGATGCAGGATGAAAAGAATGAAACCTTCCCGCCAAAAGAAGAAATGATAGCCGACTTTAACTGGTACATGCACAAGCATAGGGAAAACTTTACCAAAGAAGCATTTGCCAGGAGGATGGAATATGGTGATGAAGTACTCCGTAATTACTATGATAAATACATCAACAGCTGGAACAAAGTAGTGGCTGTAGAAAGAAACATCAGGGGCATTGTGGTAAATAACGTGCCTATAAAAGGCAAACTGGATAAACTTGAATTTAACGGCAAAGAAGTAAATGTAGTGGATTATAAAAGCGGGAATATAGAAAATGCCATTCCAAAAATGAAACCACCTTCAGACAAAGACCCCAATGGCGGAGATTACTGGAGGCAGGCTGTTTTTTATAAAATACTGGTTGATAATTACGAACAGAAAGACTGGAAAGTGATCAGCACGGAATTTGATTTTATTGAACCTGATAAAAAAGGCGAATACCGGAAAGAGAAAATTGTAATTAATCCGCAAGATATGGAAACGGTAAAGCAGCAGCTTACTGAAGTCTGGCATAAAATTCAGGCACGTGATTTTTATACCGGTTGTGGAAAGGAAGATTGTCACTGGTGTAATTTTGTAAAAAATAATAAACTGGCAGTGGCATTGCATGACCTGGAAGTGGAAACTGCTGATTAACAGATTTAAGAATTTTTATGCTTTTTAAACAAATCAAAGAGGTTAAGTTTGTGTTTTAATTATTTTTAATGAGATCAACCAATATACTTTTTACACTTCTTATTGTTTCGCTGTATTATGTACTTTCAATAAGCAATGCCGGTTGTGCCCAGATAGGATCTCCAACCGGCGGGGCAAGAGACAGTATTCCCCCGAATTTGGTAAGTGCTTCGCCCAAACTGAACAGTATCAATGTCAGTAACAATAAAATTACGTTAACCTTTAATGAATATGTAGACCTGAAAGAAGTACAAGCCAATGTATTGATATCCCCTTTCCCAAAAAAAACACCATCAGTTGAATATAAACTGAAAACAGTAACTGTAAAACTTAAAGACAGTTTATTGCCTAATACAACTTACAGCATCAATTTTGGCAATGCCATTGTGGATAATAATGAGGGCAACCCTTTAAAAGATTTTACGTACGTTTTTTCTACCGGAAACCGTATAGATTCATTTATACTGGCAGGTAAAGTAATCATTGCTGAAACAGGCAGGTTCGACAGTACAATTATTGCCCTACTTTACCGGGATACCGATGACTCTGCTGTTCAAAAAAGAAAACCCGATTATATTTCCAAACTGAACGGCGATGGCAGTTTTATTTTTGTGAATTTACCTCCGGGCGATTTTAAAATTTATGCCTTAAAAGACGGTGATGGCAGTAAAAATTATAATTCAAAAAAAGAAATGTTTGCCTTTTCTGATACAGTAATAACTATTTCAGAAAATACGGAACCAGTCCTCTTATATGCATCCGCACTGGAAAAAGAAAATCAAAAAGTAACAGTTAGTAAATCAGCAGCTGCAGATAAAAAATTAAAAATTAATTTATCCCTCAATACTCAATTACAGGATTTACTGAGCCCCTTTGAACTGAACTTTAATAAACCGTTGAAAAAATTCGATTCTGCAAAATTGATTTTATCTGATACAAACTATAATCCAGTTCCGGCGGCAGTTTGGACCATTGACAGCAGCAGAACAAAAATTGTGCTTACCCATAAATGGAACGAGGATATGCAATACCGCTTAATTATAGATACTACGGCTGTTTCAGACTCTGCAGATAACCATCTTACAAAAACAGATACAATCCGTATTATAACAAAGCAGCAATCAGATTATGGCAATGTGGTTTTACGTTTCAGCAATATTGATTTAACAAAACACCCCGTTTTACAATTTGTTCAGGGCGATGAAATTAAAAAAAGCTATCCCCTTACTGTTCTGGAATGGAGCAACAAATTTATCAACCCCGGTGAATATGATATCCGGATCTTATTTGATGATAACAATAACGGAAAATGGGATCCCGGAGATTACCCTAAAAAATTGCAGCCCGAAAAAGCAATTACCTTAAAACAAAAATTAGGTGTAAGGGCCAACTGGGATAATGAACGGGATATAAAATTATAAAAAAGCCGGAAGCCTTATGCCTGCAGCTTTCAGCAAAAAACAGCATTGCTAAAAGCTAAAAGCTAGCCCCTAAGTGTTATTTTTGCTCTATGGTCTTTTCTTCTTCTCTTTTAGAAAATGCGGTTAATGAGTTTGCCAAATTACCCGGCATAGGTAAAAAAACGGCCTTACGTTTGGTTTTGCATCTTATTAAACAGGATACAGCAGCAGTAAGCCGGTTCAGCGAAATCATTGCAAAAATGAGAACCGAAATAAAATTCTGCAGCCGTTGTTATAATATTTCTGATGCAGGGCTTTGTAATATCTGCGGTAATACCATGCGTAAGCAGGAAATGATTTGCGTGGTTGAAAATATTCGTGATGTGATTGCGATTGAAAGTACCCAGCAGTTCAACGGAATCTACCATGTTTTAGGTGGTGTTATTTCCCCGCTCGACGGCATAGGGCCCGAGCAGTTAACCATTGATGCACTGGTTGACCGTATATCAAAAGAAGAAATTGAGGAAATTATTTTTGCACTCAGCCCAACTATCCAGGGTGATACGACCATCTACTATATCAGTAAAAAATTATCCGCAGGATCCGGCGGACGGCAACTTCCGGTAAAGATCACTACTATAGCACGCGGTATAGCCTTTGGCGGAGAACTTGAATATGCCGATGAAATGACATTGGCTAAAAGCATCAGCAACCGCATTCCAGTCGAAAATTTTATTGTTTCCGGTAATTAAACCCATACCGGTCAACCTTTTCTTCCGGCATATCAATTTTTGTTTTATGGTACGGTTAGTTTAAATTTGCAGTGTTAACGGGCAGATTTGTTTATTGTTCGGCCTGTTATATTTTTCAACTGAACTAATAAACGAAAGCAATTCTGCAATACTTCCCTCAGATTGATTCTCGTTTAAAGGTTTATGGAAAATATTTTTGAAGTCAGCTTCACAGCTTTGGTCATCATGCCCGTCCGAACGGCATTCAGCCAGACGCAGTGGAGCCTCCCCTGAGTGAATCGAAGGGCCTTATTTCAACATAGTATTATTAATTGAACATTTATCAAAGCGAATGAAAACATTACAAGATTGTTTAAAAGAACGCATCCTCATTATTGATGGCGCCATGGGCACCATGATACAGCGCTATAAACTGGAAGAAAAAGATTACCGTGGGGAGCGGTTCAAAGATTGGCATACTGATGTAAAAGGTAATAATGACCTGCTCAGTATTACGCAGCCCCAAATCATCGAATCAATTCACAAACAATATTTAGAAGCAGGTGCTGATATTATTGAGACCAATACTTTCAGCAGTACATCTATTGCCCAGGCCGATTACGATATGCAATCACTGGCTTATGAATTAAATGTTGCCTCGGCAAAATGTGCAAGGATTGCTGCCGATGCATACACATCAAAAAATCCGGGTAAGCCACGTTTTGTTGCAGGTGCCATCGGGCCACTAAATAAAACATTATCCCTTTCACCTGATGTAAACAACCCCGGTTACAGAGCTGTAACTTTTGATACTGTTGCTGCTGCTTATACCGAACAGATAAAAGGATTGATTGATGGCGGCGTTGATATCATATTGATTGAAACCATTTTTGATACGCTGAATGCAAAAGCAGCGATCTATGCTGCAAAAAATTACTTCCGTAAAAATAATTTACCTGAGCTTCCGATAATGATTTCGGGAACCATAACCGATGCTTCCGGCAGAACTTTAAGCGGACAAACCCTGGAAGCATTTTATGTTTCTGTTATGCATGCCAATCCAATCAGTATTGGTTTAAACTGTGCATTGGGTGCTGCGGAAATGCGTCCGCATATTGAAGAACTCAGCCAGATCGCAGGATGTTATACATCAGCGTATCCCAATGCAGGTCTGCCCAATGCATTTGGTGAGTATGATGAGCAGCCACACGAAACAGCTTATATCATTGAAGAATGGGCCAGGGAAGGTTTTGTAAATATTGTTGGGGGGTGCTGCGGAACAACACCGGATCATATAAAACATATTGCTGATGACGTAAGTAAGTTTAAACCAAGGAAGTTGCCGGTAGTGGAAATTGAATTGGTTGATTAAATTAAAACTGAATGACTGTTATTAAACCATATTTAAGATTAAGCGGCCTGGAGCCTTTGATCGTACGCCCGGAAACAAATTTTATTAATGTGGGTGAACGTACCAATGTTACCGGCAGTAAAATGTTTGCACGGCTTATACGTGATGGGCAATATGAAGCAGCATTGGCTGTAGCCCGCCAACAGGTAGAAAACGGTGCACAGGTAATTGATGTGAACATGGATGATGCATTGCTTGATGGGGTACAAGCCATGACAACATTTTTAAACCTGGTACAGTCTGAGCCTGATATTGCAAAGATCCCCATCATGATCGATTCTTCAAAGTTTGAAATTATTGAAGCCGGTTTAAAATGTGTGCAGGGAAAATGCATTGTCAATTCCATTTCGATGAAAGAAGGCGAAGCCAAATTTATTGAGCAGGCCTTTATTTGTAAATCCTATGGAGCATCTGTTATTGTAATGGCTTTTGATGAAGTGGGTCAGGCAGACACCAAATTAAGAAAAGTAGAAATATGCAAACGGGCTTATAAGATACTGACAGAACAGGTTGGATACCTTCCCCAGGATATTATTTTTGATCCCAATATTTTTGCTATTGCAACAGGTATTGAAGAGCATAATAATTATGCTGTTGATTTTATTGAAGCAACCCGTGAAATTAAACAACAGATGCCGCTTGCAAAAGTGAGTGGCGGAGTTAGTAATGTTTCTTTTTCTTTCCGGGGCAATGAACATGTACGGGAAGCCATACATAGTGTGTTTCTGTTTCATGCCATTAAAGCCGGCATGGACATGGGTATTGTAAATGCAGGCCAGCTTGCTGTTTATGATGAAATTGAACCCAATTTAAAAATGATCTGTGAAGATGTGATCCTCAACAGAAATAATGACAACAACGAGACAACAGAAAAAATGATCGACTTTGCCGAAACGGTTAAAGCAAAAGGCAAAGAAATAATTAAAGACGAAAGCTGGAGAAAAGAAGCAGTTGAAAAACGTTTATCACACGCATTGGTAAACGGCATAACTGATTATATTGATGCTGATACCGAAGAAGCCCGTCAGCAATATGCAAAGCCATTGGATGTTATTGAAGGTCCGCTGATGGATGGCATGAATATCGTAGGCGATCTTTTTGGCTCCGGAAAAATGTTTTTGCCACAGGTTGTAAAAAGTGCCCGGGTGATGAAAAAAGCGGTTGCAGTACTTACACCATTCATTGAACAGGAAAAAGAGGACAGGAAAAATGCACACCTGGCAGCCGGAACCATTAATGAAGAAGTTGCCGGCGCACCAAAAATTTTATTGGCAACAGTAAAAGGCGATGTGCATGATATCGGTAAAAATATCGTTGGCGTTGTGCTGGGTTGTAATGGTTATGATATCATTGATCTGGGCGTAATGGTTGCCACAGATAAAATTTTAGAAACTGCTGTTAAAGAAAAAGTTGACATCATTGGTTTAAGTGGTTTGATAACCCCATCACTTGATGAAATGGTACACGTGGCACATGAAATGAAACGCCGGGGCATAACATTACCATTGATGATTGGCGGTGCCACCACTTCCCGTATGCATACGGCAGTAAAAATTGCGCCCCAATATGATGAAGGAGTTGTGCATGTTTTGGATGCCAGCCGCAGCGTAACTGTTGCCGGAAGCCTTTTGAGTAAAGAACAAAAACCTGCTTTTTTACAAAACCTGAAAGCAGAATACTATAAACTGGCTGTAGACTTTGGCAATAAAAAATCAACAAAACAATATGTAAGATTTGAAGAAGCTCAAAAAAACGGAGCAATCATTGACTGGGCAAAATTCAAACCGGTTGCCCCAATATTTACAGGAACGAAAATTTTAGATAACTATTCTTTGGAGGAAATTGCCGGATACATTGACTGGCAACCTTTCTTTATAGCCTGGGAAATGCATGGGAAATTCCCCTCCATACTTACTGACAGTATTATTGGCGTTGAGGCAACCAAATTATATAACGATGCTAAAAAATTATTGCATCAGATCATTAATGAAAAATGGCTGAGTGCAAAAGGCGTTGTTGGTTTTTGGCCGGCTAATAAAGTTGATCATGATACGATAGATGTAAAAAACGGAGCATCAGTAATTCAATTGGAATTTCTCAGGCAACAAATTAAAAAGACGGCAGGCCAGCCGAATTTATCGCTGGCAGATTTTATTGCCCCTGCAGAACAAAATTACCAGTATCATATTGGCGCATTCAGTGTAACCATCCAGGGAATTGATAAACATATTAAAATATTTGAGGCCAAACTTGATGATTACAACAAGATCATTTTACAGGCATTGGCAGACCGGCTGGCAGAAGCTTTTGCAGAACTGCTTCATAAAAAAACAAGAACTGAATACTGGGGTTATGTTTCGGATGAGGATCTCAGTAACGATCAATTAATTAAAGAAGAATACCTGGGTATTCGTCCGGCACCGGGTTACCCTGCCTGTCCTGATCATACCGAAAAATATAAATTATTTGAATTGCTGGGCGGCGAAGACGCTACCGGTATTCATCTTACAGAATCATTGGCCATGTATCCGGCAGCTTCTGTTTGCGGCTGGTATTTCGAAAACCCCCAAAGTAAATATTTTGGTGTAGGTAAAATTGAAAAAGACCAGTTGGAGGATTATGCCAAAAGAAAAGGGATGAGTATTGGAGATGCCACGAGATGGTTAAGGCCGATACTGGAATAATTAATAAAATATTTTTTAAGTAAGCCGGTTCAGCTCCAGTTTATTAATGATATTGAATATCAGCAGTACAGTATAAAAATAATCTTTTATCACAGCCTTGTCCCGCAATCCTTTTTTGGATGGCTCCAGCAGGTTTTCTTCAAAAGGCACTGCTATATAACATTTGCCTGCTACAAACGAAAACACAATATCCTTTTCTAATTTCTTTTTAATGACCAGCATGTGGTCCATCATATTATAAGACAGAATTAAAGAGGCTTCATCAGCATTGGTTGTATACACAGAATAATGTTTGTTAAAGTTCCCGTGGTTTATTTTCATCCGGTGTACCGGAGGCAATGGAAACATCCGGTAATGTTCATCAGCAATGCTGGATGGCAACTGTGTATTACCTTTCGTCCAGATATATGTACCGCCGGTAAACGAGTTGCTTATACTGGCTATAAAAAATAATCCCTTAAAAATACTTTCAGTACCTGCTGCATCTTTGTACCATGATTTAATTTCGGAACAATGAAAAGCAACACCGTTATATACACTTTGCCAGTAATCATCACCATCAAAATGTGTAAATCTTCTGCGGTATAAACCGCTTTTCTTATACTCCTTTTTTGAAATAAAGCCCATGGGTTTATAAACAGCCGAAGGGTATATGTAAGTAATGATCTGGCCGATTATCTTTTCTTTAAAGTCATAGATATACCGGTCAGCAAATTTTGCTGTAAAATAAACCCCCGCAATACACATGATAAGCATGGCCACTGCCAATATATGGCCGGAAGGAAATACTTCAAGATAATACAGAAAAAAACTTCCAAATGCGCCGATACCTGTATACAGTGAAAATTGTTTCCAGTTCCTGGCAGAAGATTCATTGTTATCCAATTTTTCCAGGTACGGCTGAATTTTAACTGTATAAAAACTTTCAAAGTCTTCTATACGTTCCATTACAATAAATATTATTTACCAAAAGTCTTTTGCAATGCCTGTGCTTCTTTTGCATCATTTAAACCTTTAATTAAAAGTATAAATACAATAATCTTTACGAGTATCCCTTTATAAAGAGTACTTACGTCTATAGCTGCATTTAATACAATAAATAAAGTGTAAAAGCAAAGGGTGCCTGTTATAGCATAGTAAGGTTTCTTTTTTGACCAAAAACCAAGTAAAACAAACCCAGCTATAAAAATACTCCACAGTAATATATCGATCCATAAATAGGCATGGTTTTCATTAACGGTAAAACACAATACCAACAGGTTTATGATCAGCAGCAGGGCTAGGGCAAAAATGGTATACCGTGCCTGCTTTATATGTTTGTCATAACCCTTCAGGGAAAATTCATCAGGGGTAAAAATTGTTTCCTGGTTTTGATCACCGGATTGATTATGTAAATTGTTGTTTTCCACATTGGTTTATTATTTTTACACCCATAAATATAATAATCATTATGCGTATTATCTCTTACAATGTTAATGGAATTCGGGCTGCTATTAAAAAAGGTTTCATTGACTGGCTCAAAACAAATCCGGCCGATATTATCTGTTTACAGGAAACCAAGGCTACTAAAGATGATGTGGATATTAAACAACTGGAGGCCCTCGGGTATTATCACCATTGGTACAGTGCTCAAAAAAAAGGATATAGTGGCGTAGCTGTTTTTTCAAAAACAAAACCCGATAATATAGTATATGGTAACGGCCATACGGCAAGTGATGATGAAGGCAGGGTGCTACAATTGGATTTTGGTGATATCCGTTTGATCAATGCTTATTTTCCATCGGGTACCAGTGGAGATATCCGGCAGGATTTTAAATATGGGTGGTTACATGAATTTCAAGCTTATTTAAACAAACTTAAAAAGAACCATCCTAAAATTATTTTAGTTGGTGATTATAATATTGCCCATCATGAAATTGATATTCATGATCCCAAAGGGAATAAAAACAGTAGCGGATTTTTACCCGAAGAACGGGATTGGATGACTAAATTCTTAGCCAGCGGCTGGATAGATACATTCCGGGAATTTCATCCCGAACCGCATCGTTATAGCTGGTGGAGCCAGCGCTTTCCTACGGTCAGGCTGAATAACAAAGGCTGGCGTATTGATTATATTACCATAACTGAGCCCTTAAAAAAACAATTAAAAAATGCAGACATTTTTCAGGATGTAAAGTATAGTGATCATTGTCCTGTTTATGTTGAAATAAAAGATAACTAATTTAATTTTTCAATCTGCTGTGATAATTTATAACGTTACCATAAAAATTCAGGAATCAATAAAAGAAGATTGGCTCAGCTGGTTACAGGAAGAGCATATTCCCGATATCATAAAGACCGGCTGCTTTACCCATGCTGTTATTTTGCAATTGATAGAAACTGATGATTCTGAAGGGCCAACTTATGCCATTCAGTATTTTGCAGAAACTAAGGGCCTGTATAATAGCTATATCGAAAATCATGCTGTAAAAATGCGGCAAAAAGGATTTAATAAATGGGGTGATAAATTCATTGCCTTCCGCTCAGTTTTGCAGGTTGTTAACTAATTGTGCAAAACAATCAGGTTTTATTTTTTCATTTTCCGGGCCTTTTTATAATCCCTTAAAAACCTTATTGGCAAAGGATTTCAATAGAATTATTCTTGAAAGTTATACTGGCAGGGCATTTCAGGCAAAAAAATTTTTTTAATGGAAATCGATAAATACCCGGCATATTTACCAAAATCCTTGTTGCATATGGTTTCCAGCCCTTCTTTACAAAAAAATATTTCTCAAAAAAAATTTTGTTGCAATTAAAAAGCATCTATATTTGTTGCACTTAAAAAATTCAAAAAAAATTATCATGAACAAAGCCGAATTAATTTCAAAACTTGCTGATGATGCAGGTATTACAAAAACTCAAGCAAATGCTGCTTTAGATTCTTTCGTAACTGCTGTTACTAAAACTTTAAAAGGTGGTGGTAAGGTTACTTTAGTAGGATTTGGTACTTTCTCCGTATCAAAAAGAGCAGCCCGTAATGGCCGTAATCCTCAAACTGGTGCTGTTATTAAAATCAAAGCAAAGAAAGTTGCTAAGTTTAAAGCCGGTAAAGAATTATCAGCTAAAATGTAATGCTGTGTCAAAAACTTTAAAAAGCAAGGTGCCCCTGTGCCTTGCTTTTTTTGTAAATTCATTATGAAATCATACTATAAAATAAAACTTAATTATTATGGGACGTGGCGATATTAAAACTAAAAAAGGGAAAATTTTCAGCGGTTCTTTTGGAAAATCAAGGCCTGCTAAACCGGCAAAAAAAGTAGTTGTCGTTAAGAAGAAAGCTACTGCAAAGAAAAAAGCCTGACCGGTTATTTAGGATCAGGGCGATTTTTTTAATTTAATCCAATTCCATTTTACTCCTCAGGGAGCCAGCCTTACAATTTTCCAATTCCCATCTTTCAATTTTGAATATTGAATCCGGTCATGAAGCCGATTAGGACGGCCCTGCCAGAATTCAATTATAGTTGGAATTACAATATACCCTCCCCAATGCGGCGGCCTTGTTATATTTCCATTTGCAAACTGCTGCTCATACTTTGCAATGTTTGCCTCAATGATCTCTCTTGATGTTATTACACTGCTTTGTGGTGATGCCCAGGCACCTATCCTGCTTCCTTCGGGCCTGGAATTAAAATAGGCGTCGCTTTCTTCAGTACTTATTTTTTTTACGCTTCCGGATATCGTGATCTGCCTTTCCAGCTCTTTCCAGAAAAATACCAGGCAGGCATTGGGGTTCTCTTCAAGATCTGTAGCTTTTTTACTGTTATAATTGGTAAAAAACACAAACCCGTCTTCTGATGCAGATTTTAATAACACAATCCTAGCCGAAGGCATCCCCTGCTGAGATGCTGTTGCTAAAGTCATTGCATTTACTTCTTCCAGTTCACTTTTTATGGCATCATCCCACCAATCAGTAAACTGTATAAAAGGATTACCGGCAACATCTGTTTCCAGTAAACTTTGCATTTGATAGTCCTTTCTAATATCTGCCAGGTTCCTGTTCATTTAGTAATCATTTTTCAGCAGCAAATTTCAACAAATTAATCCAAACAAAAAAGCATCCTGTAAAAAACAGGATGCTTTCAGCAATTTGTAAACATCTATTTATCTGAACATGCCAACCGCAGCAAATCCCATTGCGCTGTACAAAATTGCACCCAGGATTGCTACAAGTATAAAATAAAGCACGATCATAATTAAAAAAGCAACCAGCATATACACAATTTTTTTATCCTCAGGTGTCTTTTTTAATGGTCCGATCCCCAGGTACATCAGGTATACACCATAAGCCCAGGCCGCAAGAGCAATCAACCATCCGATCACCGGAATAAAAGATAATAATCCGCCCAAATAAGAAGGCGTGCCTGAATAAGCAACAAGCTGTGCAGATTTTCCCATATTTTTTTCTGAGTCAAAACTGGGCGCCAGCATATCCACTATAATAACAGTGATATAATATGAAAGAACAGATGCAATAAAAGCAATAACTGCACCCACGATAAAAAAGCTTACGCCATATGCACCTGCAATTAAAAGGCCCTTTAATAAAGAGCCGGCAGCAGCAACAACCGACAGAGGTAAAACGTAACTGATTAATAGGGATTGAGATGTTGCTGTTTCTCCAGTAACAACATCCCATTCTGTTTTGGGGGTAAGTAAAATATTTTTTACTCTTTCAATAATGTTCATATGCAATAAGTTTTAGAAGAGTAAATTAGAAAATTGACAGCAGCAATGCAAGCCTTTACAAAAAAATTTCGGAAATTCAATGAAAAACTGACCCTTACAGGTTAAACTCTCTTACATATTTCTGCGATTCAAGTATCGTTACTTTACTTTTCAAATCATCACGTTCCCTTACCGTATTGTCTAACCGGCTTTCAAGTTCTCCAATACGCCCTGCAATATTTTGTAATTGTTGATTTCTTTCATTCACTTGTGCCAGTTGCGCCTTTATATCAGTAAACTGGCTTTGCAAATATGCATATTGTTGCCCCAGTTTATTACATTGCTGCTGTAACCTTGCAGCTTCTGTTAATTCCTGGTGCAATTCAATCTCTCTTTCTTCAGCACCTTTTACCTGTTGCTGCTTCGCGTTAAGCCTGTTCCGGAAACTTTCAATTTCACCTATCTGTCCATCTAATTTGCTGCGCAGGGCAACTGCCTGAGCAACATTATTTTTCAGATCATTTAGTTCTTTTTCCCTTTCAATAAGTACCTCATTTACGTCATCCAATTGTATCTGTAAGCTTTCATTTGCTGAGACTAACCGGTCTATCTGATCCTTTGAAAACATAAAACAGCTGTATTTTAAAGTAGAATATCCTACAAAGTAAGGATTTAGGGCTAATAAATATGAAAATCAAGCGTTTTCTGTACCTTTTAAGCAATAAACTTCTCCCGGGCAGCGTATAGAAGTGTCTGGGTATCTTCTTTAAAAGCCCGGTGTAAACTAGTTATCATTGACGGAAGACGAACTCATACGAGGATGTTTAAAGGGTGACGGCTCCTGCCAGAAGGAGATTTTTCACCGCTTCGCCAGCCGTATGCTTGGTGTTTGTCATCGCTATGCCCGTAACAGTGCAGATGCGGAAGATATTTTACAGGATGCTTTTATCAAAGTATTTGCCAAAATTTATCAATTTAAATTTGAAGGCTCGTTTGAAGGCTGGATACGAAAAATAGTGGTTAATACAGCGTTGAAAAAATATTCATTACTCCGGTATGAAAAAGAATTGAGCGGATATGAGATAAATGACCGGGATGAAAGCGGGATGGAACCATCGGCATATGCTCATATTACAGAAAAGGAATTATTGGAATTGATCAATAACTTACCTGACGGATACAGGTTGGTTTTTAATTTATATGTGATAGAAGGGTATCAGCATGATGAAATTGCAGAAATGCTGGGTATACAATCAGGCACAAGCAGGAGCCAGTTGGTAAAAGCCCGCAGTATGCTGCAAAAACAAATTTTACAAATACAAAAAGTTGCGGTATGAACAATAACCAGCAGTTTGATGAACACATAAAAGGCCAGTTTAATAACTATTCACCAGATGTACATCCACGCATTTGGGAAAATATTATTGCCAAAAATGAAAAAAGAAAGCCTGTTGGCTTTTGGTTAACTCTTTATAATAACAGGAACAAATTAATGATGCTGGGCTTATTAATTGCTATAAGTACCGGAGGGGCCTGGTTTTATTTTAATAACAAATCAATTACAACGGGCAAACAACCAGGTTCTGAAAAAGAAAATAACAACAGCTATCTCAATAATAACAATTTACCCGGCACCGAAAACAGTTTAGATCAAAACAGTACTTCCGCATTATCAAAAGAAGAGAATACGGCCAATGCAGGTACAGGCCCTTCCTTATTAACGCCCGCAAAAACCAATATCGGCGTGTATTCACCTTCGCCTGTATCAGATGATGGCGGTGAAACCAAAACAGCAAATTCTGGAATACGGACTAAAAAAACAAATACCGGATTTGCCGGGTTATTAAATATAAATACTGAAGCCCCCGGATTATCTGATGATGATTTTACCGGACAGGGAACTCTCCTGGGCAGGTTAACTTTTAATGCTCAAAGAATTTCTACGAATCAAAAAGATAAGAAAAAGTTCCTCGTTTCTTTTAGACCCATCTCTTATCTGCCCGATTGCCCCGGGTTTGAAAAAGATGCCGCAGGCAATAAAAAATATCTTGAATTTTATGCCGGCCCCGATTATGCATTTATAAATTTAAAGGATACTGCAAATTCTGCATACCTGCAAAAAAGAAAAGAAAGTACAAAATTCAGTTATGCCTATAGTGCCGGTATACGATACACAAAGGTTTTTAATAATTCCATGAGCGTTCGCGGAGGTATAAATTACAGCCAGATAAACGAAAAATTCACTTTTGCCCAGGGCAACCTGATCCAGATAACTTATATTATAAATGCTGCAGGAGATACCATTGGAAGCTACACTACCACCGGCACACGTTATAAAACCACTATCAATAAATATCGAAGTATTGATGTGCCCGTAGTAATTGGATACGAACTGGGTAACGGAAAATTACACGCCAATATAAATGCCGGTGTAGTTGTAAATATATATAGCTGGCAAAAAGGTGAGGTTTTAGATACATCATATCAGCCTGTAAATATTACGACCGGAAAAAATTCTTCTGCCTATTCATTTAAAACAAATGCAGGCTTGGGTTTTACCGGAGCCGTATCCGTTTATTATAAACTGAATGACAGAATTCACATTATGGCTGAACCTTATTTCCGTTATAACCTTTCGCCAATGAATAAAGAGAATATTACGTTAAAACAAAAATATCAAACTGCCGGCCTTCGATTTGGAATACGGCTTGATTTAAAATAACAGGCAGCACAAATAATAAATAAAGTATCTGATAATAATAAAGTAATTTTTAAAATTTTAAAGTAATGAACAGAAAAATAATCATATTTGTATTAATTTCAGCAGGGCTTTTTTTAAATGCCTGCCAAAAAAATACAGATATTTTTGTCCCTGATCCCGGTCAACTAAACGGGCCGGATACTACCTGGCAAAATACGGTTACTGCATCAATGCCTGTTTCAAATCTTAAAACCGGTTTGTTATTTGAACCATACATTGACAGCATTAATGTAAACAGTAACATAGCCAGCGTATTAACCCCATTTGGTTTAGTGGTTAATTTTCCACCAAACTGTTGTGTAAATGCAGCAGGGCAAACTGTTACAGGCAAAGTTCAGGTAGAGTTAATGTTGATTAAAAAGAAGGGAGATATGATCCGTCTGTCAAGGCCTACAACTTCCAATGACAGCTTACTGGTATCAGCTGGTGAAATTTTTATAAAATTAAAAAAGGATGGACAGGCTCTTGCATTGGCACCCGGTTTAAAAATAAATATCCGCCATGTAGATATACCAATTAACCAATTAATGAAATTTTTTGCCGGTGATGAAACAAATATTGAACGTTTTAACTGGAAGCCAAATCCTGACTTATTAAATAACATGGTTAACATTGGTTCTCAGGCTTATGAAATTTATACCAATCATTTGCATTGGATAAATATTGCTTATGTTTTTGATTTAAACAGTTCCGCAAAAGTAAATGTTGTTGCAGATCTTGCCCCATATTTTACAAATGTTAACACCATAGCCTTTACCGTATTTAAAGATTTTCGCTCAGTTGCCGGGATGTATGGAAATACCAATACCAGGAAGTTCAGCTCCGGAAAACTCCCTGTAGGTAAAGCCATTACCGTAGTTATCATTTCAAAACAGGGCGATGATTATTATTTAGGTTACGAAACCACGTTTACCCAGTCACCGGCAAGCGGAACAGTAAGCCAGTCAGTACATGTAACCCCCATAAAAAGATCTTTGTCTGACATCATATATTATTTAAATACACTGTAGTTCTGAAACTAACTGAAAAGAGGCTGCCTAAATTCAGGCAGCCTCTTTTATTATATTTATAAAATCTGGGGTTGGTGTTTCAGGTAACCAAAGTGCCCACCTTTTCACCGGTCACAACTTTTAAAAGATTACCGGATGCATTCATGTCAAAAACAACAATGGGTAAATTATTTTCCATGCATAAAGTAAATGCCGTCATATCCATCACCTTCAGGTTTTTTTGAATACAGTCAGCAAATGAAATGATTTCATATTTAGTTGCTTTAGGATCTTTTTCAGGATCAGCTGAATAAATTCCATTTACTCTTGTTCCCTTTAAAATAACATCTGCTTTAATTTCAATGGCCCTTAATGATCCGGCTGTATCTGTGGTAAAATATGGATTACCCGTACCCGCACCAAAAATTACTACTCTCCCTTTTTCCAAATGCCGCATAGCTCTTCTGCGGATATATGGTTCTGCAATCTGTTCCATTTTTATGGCGCTCTGTAACCGGGTATACACACCGGCTTTTTCTAACCCGCTTTGCAATGCCATGCCGTTTATTACTGTTGCCAACATCCCCATATAATCACCCTGTGCTCTTTCTATTCCGGTTTCAGCCTCGTTCATTCCCCTGTAAATATTACCTCCCCCTATTACAATGGCTACCTGCACACCCAGTTCAGTAATGCTTTTAACATCATGTGCATACCGGGCAATCACATCGCTGTCTAAGCCAAAATTTTTATCGCCCATTAAAGATTCACCGGAAAGTTTTAGCAGAATTCGTTTGTATTTTGGAAGCATCAGTCGTTATTATTTTTGCGAAGATATATTTTTCTACCGGGATTGTTTAATAGCTTTTATAGAATACATCATGGGTATTTTTTCCTCCATCCCACTGATACGCCACATACTATCTTTCCCTTGTTCCAGGTTATTAAAGCATTTGTAAGGAGAATATGTAAACTCATTAAACTGCCGGATCTCCAGGTCATATTTAAGGAGAGACGTTATGATCTCGGAAAAAGGATGGTTCCACCCATGTTCAATTGATTTGATGGGGGCAGACCTGTCTGAATATGTACCGGATATTTCTTCTGTTATTACCCCGGAATTAAAATAGTTGTATTTAATGTGCTCAAAATTTTCATCCATCATCCATAGCACAGGATGAAAATCGATGATATAAAAAATGCCGCCGGGTTTTAAAAAGTAAGAAATGATTGCTGCCCATGCATCCAGGTCGGGCAGCCAGCCAATGGTACCGTAGGAAGTAAAAACGATGTCAAAACCGGCCTCCCCTAAATCCCCTCCCGGGGAGGGAACTTCCGTAGAGTCTGCTAAATCATAAACATTTGCACAAATAAAACGGGTAGGTATACTTAATTCGGCAGATATTTCTTTTGCAAGTTTAATTGCTTCATCACTTAAATCAACCCCGGTTACTTTTGCGCCTTCTCTTGCCCAGCTCATGGTATCCATTCCAAAATGGCATTGCAGGTGCAGTAAGGTCTTTCCTTTTACATCGCCCAGTTCTTCCAGTTCAATTTTGTTAAGAGATGATTTTCCTTTTTTAAAAGAATCAAGATCATAAAAAACTGAATCTTTATGTACAGCAGTCCGTTTGTTCCATGATTTTTTATTTTCTTCGAAATAAGATTGATATATTTCCATAAACTAAAAGTACGTGTAAAATAAACACCCCGTTTTATTAACTGGCTTATTATTTTGTTGATCACAAAAAAAGGAAAGTATAAAATATCCGCTTCGGGGTAATACCGGCTGGGTGGCAAAAGCGGTTTCTCTACATGGAATTTATACCGGATAATTAATACCTTTATGAACTAAGCGCTAAAATCGCTGTTACCCGTTTTAACATGAAAAAAATTATTAGCTGGCTTTTATTATTCCTGTTTTCAGTTTCGGGCCATGCACAGCTTACGGCTGAACAGTTAACTATTAAGAAAACCTTTTTTGACTTTCTTAAATTTTATAAAAAAAATGAAGCAAAATTCAATTCATTTCAACTTTATAAAGGTACGGGAAAAGAAAATAATCCTCCGTATACATTGCAATGGAAAGAAGCAGAAAGGTATTTTACGTATTTACGGAATTTTGTTCCCTATGTTGGTGAAGCTTATATAAAAGCCGAAAGGATATATTTTAAATTTTCTGACAGCTGTTTTAAAGCTTACCCCCTTGATGAAATTGCTGCAGGTTTTGATTATGACCGCTGGGCAGGTGGACAGGAATCTATCGAATACATGTACAAATGGTACACTTCGCCAAAAAATAAATATATGGTTACCATTACAGGCAACACTGCCGTATTAAAAATCGGGGGAGAACTTTTAGAAGCTGCTGAAGAAAAAGAACGTACCTGGAGTTTTGTTCCTTTTACAAAAGAAAAAGGCAAATGGAAAATGGCAGATAATATTTATCCGTCAGGTGAAGACAATAAATAAATGTTATTATAATCCCATAAAAAAATAGCGAAACAAAATGTTTCGCTATTTTTTTATTTCGTATCAGGTATATTATCCTAACGCTACCCTTTTAAATTCTGTAACTTTTAAATCAGCATCAATACTCTTTAGGTAATCTGCAACAGATTTGCTGTTATCTTTTACAAAAGGCTGTGCCATTAATGTATTTTCTTTAAAGAACTTATTTACTTTACCTAATGCTATTTTTTCAGCCATTTCGGCGGGTTTGCCTTCAGCTTTAATTTGCTCGATAGCAATTTCTTTTTCCCGGGCAATGGTTTCCGGTGCAATTGATGTTTCGTCAACAGCCAAAGGATTCATAGCAGCGATCTGCATAGCCACATCTTTACCTGCATCAGCAGCCTGTTTGGTCATAGAAACCAAAACGCCCATCCTGTATGCACCATGTATATAGGATGCAACATAAGGTGCATCTACCCGTTCAAATTTAGAAACAGCAATTTTTTCACCGATCGCGGCAAGCTTATCATTAATTAATTCAGCAACGGTAGAACCATTGACAGCAATCCCATTTAACTCTTCAGCTGATCTTACGTTATTGGCAATAGCTGCATCTGCAATAGATTGTGCAAAGGCAACGAAATCGGCATTCTTACTTACAAAATCAGTTTCGCAGCTGATACAAAGCACAATACCGCTTTTATTGTCGGCATTTGTTTGTGCAATCACTACACCTTCTTTGGCTTCACGGTCGCTGCGTTTGGCGGCAACTTTTTGTCCCTGTTTACGCAACCAGTCAATGGCTGCTTCAAAATCACCGTTGCTTTCTGTTAATGCTTTGCGGCAATCCAGCATACCGGCTCCTGTTGTCTGGCGTAATTTATTTATGTCTGCTGCTGTTATTGTTACATTCATGTGAATTAAAAATTAAAAATTAAAAAAATTAAAAATCCCTAAGCGTAAAAGTTATTAATCATTTATACGCTTTGTTGAATAATGGTACAAAGTACAAGAGTGCGACGCAACGATGCAAAATAGTAATTCAAATGTTTGGTTCAAAAAACTAACCACATCATCTTCGCATCAATCTTCTCCATTTCCCTACTCTTTGGAGTTCCCTGATAAGGGAATGAACGAAGTTCAAGTTGGGGCCGGGACTTTACCTTGCACCGCCACCACTACCAGCGGGCCTTCTGCCACCCTGGCCAGGACCGGCTATACGACGCTTAGGCTGAGAAGAAACGCCCCTGCCACTACCACGTTTGTTTCTGTCTTCACCACCGTCAGCCTTAGATTCAAATCGTGCCGCTTTTGCTTCTGCACTTTCTTCACTATCATGACTGTCATCTTCATCTTTATCGGCCTGGCGTTCCTGCAAACCTTCTGCAATTGCAGCGGTTAAATAATTAACAACAATGGCAATTGATTTGGTAGCATCGTCATTAGCGGGTATGGCAAAATCGATTTTATTAGGATCGCAGTTGGTATCTACCATACCAAATGTGCTGATACTTAATTTTCTTGCTTCGGCAAGTGCAATATGTTCATGGCCTATATCCACCATAAATAAAGCAGCAGGCACCCGGCTTATCTGGGCAATACCACCCAATACTTTTTCCATCTTTTCTTTATCACGTGTAAGCGTTAAACGCTCTTTCTTGGTTAAGCTTTCGGCGCTGCCATCAGCCAGCATTTTTTCGATGCTCTGCATTTTTTTAACACTCTTACGTACGGTGTTGAAGTTGGTTAACATACCACCTAACCAACGCTCGGTAACAAAAGGCATATTTACCCGCTTGGCACAATCGCTTACAATTTCTTTTGCCTGTTTTTTAGTAGCTACAAACATGATCTTTTTACCACTGCGTGCAATTGCTTTTAAAGCAGCAGCCGATTCCTGTAAACCTTCTACGGTTTTGTTCAGGTCGATAATGTGAATGCCTTTCTTTTCAGCAAAAATGTAAGGCAGCATTTTAGGGTTCCACTTTTTCTTTAAATGTCCAAAGTGTACGCCTGCTTCTAAAAGTTGCTGTTGTAAGGAAGTATTATTTTCCATTGTTTATTATTATTTTAAAAGTATCAAGATATAAGTATCAGGTATCAAGAAACAGGGTGCGATAATCTTGCTACCTGCTGCTTCATACTTGCTACGATAATTAACGTTTGCTGAACTGGAAGCTCTTTCTGGCTTTTTTTCGGCCTGGCTTCTTACGCTCTACAGCACGGGGATCACGTTTAAGTAAACCTGCGGCTTTTAAAGCAGGGCGGTAATCTGCACTTACTTCAAGTAAAGCACGGGCAATACCCAGCTTGGCTGCTTCAGCCTGTCCTTTTACCCCACCGCCTGTAGCATTAACTACAATATCAAATTTATCGGCAGATTGAACCGTTTTTAAAGGTGCTTCTACCTGGTTTTGTAAATAAACCAACGGGAAATACACTTTATAGTCTTTGCCGTTAACGGTGATCTTACCGTCTCCTTTAGAAAGGAAGATCCTGGTTACAGCTTCTTTTCTGCGGCCGACAGCATTTTTTTGTTTTTCCATTTTTATTTTTTTGCTTTGAGCTATGAGCTATGAGCCAACAACTCGTGGCTAACAGCAAGTAGCTGTTTTTAAAATTTTAATTCTTTTGGTTGTTGTGCTCCGTGCGGGTGATTGGCTCCCTGGTATACAAATAATTTTTTGTACATCTGGCGGCCCAAACGGTTTTTAGGCAACATACCTTTGATAGCTCTTTCTATCAGAACTTCGGGCCTGCGCTTTAATAAGTTTTTAGCAGGTTCTACCTTACGGCCACCGGGGTAACCACTGTAAGTATCATAAACCTTATCTTCCATTTTATTGCCGGTAAGTTTTACCTTTTCGCAATTGGTAACAATGATAAAGTCACCGCAATCAACGTGCGGTGTGTAATAGGCTTTGTTCTTACCACGAAGAATTGCCGCAATACGGGCACACATACGACCAACGGTTTGATTAGTACCATCCACAACATACCAGTTGTGTGTAACGGTAGCCTCGTTCGCATGTTTTGTGGTGAAATGTAGTTTGCTCATTTTATTCTTTTATTTTAGTGATGCCATCGCCATCCCGATGGCTTTTTTTATTGGACAGCGAAGGTAAGGGCAGGTAGAGCTACCTTCCAAAGAAAAAGTGAAGTATTTTTTTCCGGGCTTTTATAACCTGTTGATTTTCAGTAAATATTTTGACCAACTATTTTCATTGCCCGGATATTGGTGGTGTACATGAGCTTTTTTCCTTACGTAATAACATATTATGAAAGATATGATCACCAATAAAAAGGCTGCCCTTATTAAAGGTGCCGCCCGTTCAAGCATGAGAAAAATCAACTTTAGTTATTAAGAAATCAGTTTCCGGTAAATGCTATTTTAGTTTTGCTGGTTCTTTACTAAAAATGCTGTAGTTTAAACCCAATATAGAAAAGACACCCTTACTGGAAATAAAAGGCGAATCAAAATCCTTTCCAATGCTTATATTAACGCTGATATCTTTTGTTAGTGTATATGAACCCTGAACAGCAAGCCTGTAAGTGAATTTTTTCTCCAGCATGGTTATAGGCTGGTTATTTGAATTAAAAGCAGGAAGTTCTGCCCTGTACCAGCGTAACATACCTTCTATGGAAATATTATAAGAAGTTCCTTTTGTTAAAAAGCCCAGTCCCACATCAACATTGTTTATTGAAGTATCGTTGCTTTTATGCATGTACCGGGCAGTTAAAGTAAAATAATCATTGGGCGAAACAAAGTAAGATCCGTTTCCCCAGAAACCAAACCGTTCAAATTTTTTTTCTTCGGAACTATAACCTGTTGCACCGGCAAATTCAAGAATAAACCCCCTGCGGTCATAAACCAGTTCTGACACTTTTTTTTTCAGCTCATAATTAACAACACTATCACGGTCTCTTATCAGGGCTTGCAAAAATTTATCTATTTCTTCCTCTGTTTGTCCAAAATCAACTGCCAATTCATTCGCTCTTGTTTTAATTGATTTTATTACTGCTTCCTCAAGGTTTAATTTATTTTTAAGTTTTTCAGCAATATCATCAATTACCGATTTCTTTGTATCGTTTTCATCAATTGCACCTCTAACTCCTCCCATAATTGTGACAATATCATTTTTTGCACTCAATTCTTTTTCAACCACCTCCAATGCAGCAACAGGTTTACCATTGCTGAGTCTGAAACGGAATCCGGCTCCTAACTTATTGGCTCCACTTGCAGAATCTTTCGCTGTCCCTGCAGATATGCTTAAGCTTTGCAGAAAAGCCTGTCCCGGGTTTGGGTTCAGGTATATTTTCCGGGTTAGTTTCGGGTGACTTTTGAGCCAGTAGGGTGCAACCTCCAGGCCAAGGTTCATCAGCAGTTTACCATTTTTATCAAATGAACTCAACACATCTGTAGCTAAACTTTTTGCACTGGTTGGCCGCATTACTGCAGAGGGTTCAAAGCCAAGTATACTGAATGCCGGGCTTACCGGTACATTAAGTTTTGATCCATCCTGTGCATTTATGTTTTGAAACATGCAAATAAAAACGATCAATATTCCGCTGTGTCTTTTTATCATTGGTTCATCAATTTTAATGTATAAATAACTGAATCAAGATGCTGGTCCACCGCTTTACTATAAGGCCCGAAAGTAGTTATACCGGCACCTTCGGTAACCGTAACAGTCATACTGGTATGGTTGGTTTCAGTTAAGGTATCATCTACCTTAACCGAGACAATAGTTTTTTTCCCTGCCACATCAGCCTGTTTGCCCAATGTTGCAGGGGCATTCATTTCAATTAAGTTTTTACCCAACGAAATGGAATAATTACCCGACTGCCCGTCCCCGATTGTAACATCAACAATAATATCCTTTGTCTTTGTTTTTATATTATACGTGTCTTTCAGATCAACGAATTTAACTGCCATATCAATATATTTTACGCCTACTCTTAATCCCGTTTTCGGCTTACCGGTTTTATTTTATTTACCTAATTTTCAAAATTATCTTTTCCTAAACTCTTTTGGAAAACTTTCATTTTCTGCCAGGTCGAGTTCGAGCAGAGTTTTTCCATTATCGGTGATCACGCCTACTGTAAAAGCACCATAAGAAAGTATTTCATCCTCTATAACTTTACCATCTTTGAATTCATCTGGCTTATAAGTAAATACTGAAGGGCTGAATGAATCATGGATATAAAATATCACATCTGAATTTAACGGATTAGCCGTGTTTGTGCTTTCTACTGTAAGTATAACATTATAAAAATTGGGTACATCAGATTCTTTTACCGATGCACTCAGTTTGCGTTCTTTGTTTTCCGATTTACCACCAAACCTTTCTTTCTGAGGATCTTCCGGGTGGATTACAGCCGGTAAAACAGGTATAGCAGCAGTAGCAATCGTATTCAAATTTTCAAGGTTCATTATACCCCTTATCTGTACATCTTTAATTCTGTCCTGTGTTAATTCAGTACGAATTTTCTCTTCTTCCTGTTGCTGACTTATCTGACTGTTCTTTACTCTTTTTTCATTTTCTTTTTCAATAACCTGTTTTTCGTCTTCAGCTTTTGCTTTACCTTTTTGTGCTTCTGCAATTTGTTTGTCTTTCAGCACACTATCCATTATGCTGTTAATAAAGCGGAATCCGGCGGCAGCGGCCAGAAAACAATAAGCAGCAAATAAAAAATAATTTTTTATAGGTACGCAACAATCTTTCCCTACCGCAGTTTCATTTCCACTACTGTTTATTTTGATCTTTGATTTAGATGTGCCTTTGATACTTGTATCATTTGCAACATTTTTTAAAGTATCCGCCTGAACCGTTACTTTCAAAAATAACGAGTCGGTGCCCGGCTTGCTGCAATCACAATCTTTTTTTTGTAAAGACCATCCGTAATGGACATTATCCATCAGTTTGCTTTGTGCTATTTCAAGAAAAAGAGGTATAAGAATTGTGGCTCCTATACCCATTGCCAGGCAGGCAAATATATTTCGTATTTTTTCTTTGTTATCTCCTGTATTGGAAGGAAGCAGATAGTTAATAGTACCCCCGGCTATTCCGGCCAGCAGCATAATAAAAATGATGATTGGAAAAGACATAATTCAGTTTTTTAGTTAGTTATTTTTTACGAAAGCCTTAGTATCCAACAAATTATTTTCACGAAAAAAACTGTCAGTACAACGTTTATATCCCGTTTTCGGCAACCCGGTTTTACATGTTTTTATTTATCCATTCCCCAATCCAAATTGTTTGGTATCTATCCATTCGCCTTTTATCAGTGTCCACCAGTCATCGGCTATACCTTTAATAACATATTCATAAGGCAGCCAGCCATAGCCTTTTTCGCCCCATTCCACACCCCATGAATTGCGGATCTTAATGGCACCTGTTGTTACAATCTTTTTGTTATTGGGATTGGTGATCTTTATGTTATCATCAAAACCAACGGCCATCACCGCATGCCCACCATCTACTTCTTCGTTGCGGTCGGGAAAAGGAATTTTACCGTCATCAGCCTGGTCAATTGATGTAAAACAGGTAAACCCGAATATCATGGGCAACCCGTTGCGCAAATTTTCTTTTATTTTATTAAGCAATGCCAGCTCCCGCACCCCGTCCGCATCAATACGATAGTACAGGACCGCCTGAAAACTCTGGGCATAGGAATACATAAAAGCTGTGGGCTCTGTATTGAACTGGTCCTCTTTATATGGCCAGTATTTTTCAGGAGCAAGGCCAAACAGTGCCATGGCAGCCATGGTAGTGCGCAGATAAGCACCGTCATCAGCAGTCCATTTTAAAAGATTACGTGTGGCTTTATAAAGAAATAAGCGGGAAGCATCAATATGTCGTCCAAATGCCCTTCTTTCAAAATATTCATAAAGGCCCACGCCGGCATGTGCGGTACAGGATCCAAGACTGCCCTGGTCTTCAATGGGAGAGCACCACTGGCTGAGGTCAATTTTTTTGGCAGCAGCATCTTTTTTGGCAGCAACTGATCTTTTAGCAGCAGTTGGGTTAAGTTTACCCAATATTTTGCTAACCGGTTCTGTAACCCCCCGTAATTTTTGCCTTTTGGAGAGTGTGTTGGTATTGGGTGTATTATCCCGAAAATCAGGATAATCCTTAAGCCACCCTGTTCCTTTTGTTTTTGAGATACTCATGGGTAATTTATTTTGGGCCTACTCTTCAATACCGTTTTCGGCATCCCGGTTTATTTTTTAAAAAAGCTTTCAGCTCTCTTTTATTTTTTAACACCAAATCTTGTCAGTACCGGCAAATGGTCGGTTACTTCTTTTTTAATTTCTTCAATTATTTTTTTTACTTCTCCTGCCGAGGCATCACTGGCAAGTAATTGTTCCAATGTAAGCCAGTGTATTGAACCGCCTGCTTTTTGGTTCATTTGTTTGGCAAAAGGAGAGGTGACAACCCGGAGGTCTAAAAGACTGCCTACATCATTCCGGTTGCGGTAATACAGGTGGCTGAATTGTGTGGAGTCATTTATTTTTTCAAATAATATTTTTTTTTCTTTTTCCAGTTTTCGCATAGCGTCCCATGCCTTCGCTGAAGGAGGTTCATTCCAGTCGCCAAGCAGGATGGTATCTGCATCATAATGGTTGGCATCTTTCTGCAGCCAGTCTGCAAGTTTTGCCGATGACAAAGTACGTTGCAGGTCATCTTCTCCCAAACCACCTCTGTCAAGCTGTGATTTTAGATGCAGCCCGACGAGTTGAAAATCGAAACCTCTTTTCCTGCTTATAGTAGACTTGCAATAAAAATAATTCCACAATGGCAGGCGTGGAAAAACGTCTTTGCCGCTTGGAGTGGTTACTGCATTCTTTCCAAATAATTCTGCGGTATCATCTTTAGATCTCACCCATTCCATATCCCACATTACAGCTACCCTTTGCTGGCCGCCCGTTTTGCCATATACCACATGGTAGCTTCCCTTGCCATTATCTGAAAGAGATTTGGCAATACCATCAAGTGATCCTTCGGCAATTTCCTGGAAAACAAATATGTCGCTGTTTAAAACGCTCAATACCGCTTCTATCTTTTTAACACGTTCGGGTTCGTTATTATTAAACCACCTCAGGTTCCACTGAACAACATCCATAAAATCATCAGAATCTATGAACTTAGGATTTACACTTCCCAGCAGTTGAGAGATATTGTCATTGGGTATTTGTTTTTTCTTTGGCATCCTGTATATTTTTTGTGCCTACTCTTAAACCCGTTTTCGGCTTACCGGTTTTATAAATATTTTTTTTTATTGCTGCAAACATTTTGCAATAACAACCAACACGGTTCTTTTATTCCGGAATATGAATATTAATCAATAAGCAATAAATGAAAGGATAGAGGATAGCAGAGAGAAAGATTTTTGGCATGCCCGAACAGGCTACTAACTTAATAATTTAAATTGACAGATGCAAGTATCCTGACTTATTTTTTTTAAATACTAAAACTTTTCTTTCCCAATGACAAAATTGAAAAATAAATATAAAAGTACATCCGTTAAAAAACGGAATTTATATAAGTGAAAACACGGTTTGTAGTACAGCAAAATAAGGAGCAGATTATTTAAGAAGATTTGTAATTTTAAAAGATGGGCAGAAAAATTAAGACTATCCCGGTTAATACAGATGATGTGGCTTTCATTTTTAGTGAAGACCCCGGTGAATTTGATTTTATTACCAGCCATTGTTATTGTGTGCAGTGCCAAAATAATTATAACAGTACCATTATTAACTATATCATTACTTTAAACAGTTTAAATGATATTGAATTAACCGGTTTTTGCAAAGACTGCAACCATCAAATGGGCCGTTATATAGAAACCGGCGAAACTGAACCTACAGCCAAAAATGCGGAAGCCATCTGGAAAACACATACTGCTTTAAAAGAACTGAAGATCAAAAAAGAAAACTAATGAATACCAATCTTTCAAAAAAAGAAAAAGCCATCATGCGGCAGTTGATTGAAAAAGGGGTACAGGCTGAATTTGACTTTGCACTGCAGGAAGCTGCAAATATAATCAGCCAATGGAAGCAATCGGAAAAAACAAACCGGGAAGCATACTATGAATTATATGGCAGTATAAAACAGCATGATAAATTTATTGCCCAACGTTATGATACTATTACAGGATCGCGGTATTTATCAACAGTAATAGGCATTTACCGAGACAAACAACTTAACGAAGAAGATTTGAAGGAGCTGCGGGAGGATTTAAGAGAATATATTTTACATGCAGCAACAATATAGGTTTTAGCATGAACTTCGGGTTTATTAGTTTCACTAAAAATAATAAATTACTCCATATAGAAATTGTTTATCCGGAAACTTTGCTGTAACTGTAGTGGCAAATCATCATTTCAAGGCTTTAAGATAACAACAAAAAATGAAAAGGTTTATAGGTTGAGTGCGGAGGAAATTAAAATAGTTGAAAATTCGTAATATAAAAATTATGAGTACTACAGTTAGCGCCAAAATGGATGTGTTCATACAAACAATGTATGGCGTTGTTATGGGCGTAAGCCTGGCAAATCTTAAAATAGATTGGGTTACAATCATTGCTGCATGAAGTCATGAGAAACAGGATCCCATCAACCAGCGGTTTGCTTTTTTTATGCTGCTGTTTACACTTGCAATAGCTGCTCATGACTGGTTTGTATATCATAAAAGACTGGAAAATACTTCCGAGAGATACAGGGACTATATAATGCCGATGGGCTCTTTATTTTTTCTGGCGTTAATGTTTACTTTCTGTGGTTATGATCATATCAGGGAATGGTATTGGGCCGCCGGGGGGTATACTTTGTTTAACATAGGTTACTACATACAAAGGTTTAGTAAATGGGGGCTCACTACTCCCGATGGAACGGACTCAGGTTTTTGGGACATGCTATACTGGTTGCAGGCATTTTATATTGTTCACCATTGGAGCTAAAAGAAAAATCCTGTTGGTATTCCAGGGCCTTTTCGGGAACAGCTGCATTTGTAATTGCTTTATGGTTTATTCATTACGTAGGAAAGAAAAATGAAAAGGCAATTACGGGTACTGTAATCGGAATATCACAAACCCAGCAATCAATTTCTTTTGATAACTATTCAGGCATTATTGAACTCATAAAAATTAAATTCACAGTGCCGCCATCTGCAATGAGTGCTGTAGAAAAGTTGAAAATTGTAGAAATGAAACAAGCCGAAAAGGCGGATGAGGAGATCATAGCATTTTTCACCAAAGAAAATCTTTTAGGTCAAAGTAATTCCAGGCTAGCGATTCTTGATGAGTATTTAAAGACTTTTAAAACAAAGGCAGCTGGGGACATGAATTTATTTCTAACCAGCCAGAAAACTGAGTTAAAAAGTGAAATAACATTATAAAAAAAGTTGCCAGCCCTTGGAAGACCGGCAACC
>JAYTOF010000041.1:0-3817 GCA_043747955.1 Chitinophagaceae bacterium | reverse complement strand
GAGAAAAAAATTCGGCGATATGTTCTTTGAAAAAAGACAACGCAAGGGTGTAAATAAATACGAAAGTTACAAAGCAATGAAAGACTGCAACCATTTTGGTTGTATGCTGATTGAAAATGGCGAAGCCGATGGTATGATCAGCGGGTTGAGCCGGAATTACCCGGATACCATCCGTCCTGCATTGCAGATAATTGGCACAGAGCCCGGTGTTAAAAAAATTGCAGGCATGTACATCATGTTTACCAAACGTGGGCCCTTGTTTTTGGCAGATACGACGGTAAACTTTAATCCTACTGCAGAAGAACTTGCCGAAATAACTTTGCTTGTTGCCAAAGAAGTTAAGCAGTTTAACATAAAACCAAGGATTGCCATGCTCTCCTATTCCAATTTTGGCAGCAGCGATTCGCCTGAAGCAAACCTGGTACGTAAAGCCCGGGAAATTGTAAAGGAAAAAGAACCGACGCTCATCTGCGATGGTGATGTACAGGGCATCCTGGCCTTCAACAAAGAAATATTAAGAGAAAATTATCCATTTACAGAACTGCTGGACGGAGAAGTAAATACGCTGATATTTCCGAACCTGGCAGCCGGTAATATTGCTTATAATTTATTGCAGGAAGTTGGCGGCACCGATTCCATTGGTCCTATCTTACTTGGATTGAACAAACCTGTGCACGTTTTACAACTTGGCAGTTCTTTACGTTCAATATTTAATATGGTACTGATTGCTGTGGTAGATGCACAAACCAAATGTGAAACCAACACAAAGGATGCCGTTAAAAAGAGTAAATGGTGGAAACGAAAAAGCAGTAGTACGAAGGAAGCTTAATAAAAGCTGTACGATGTCAGATGTACGTCAGCATCTTCAACTGAAATAATCTTACATTCGTACAGCTAACATCATACATCTTACATTTAAAAATGCTTTTTTTCAATCACTTTGGCCGTTACCTTTTAATGCTCAAAGGCATGTTTACAAGGCCCGAGAACATGCGTATGTATTGGAAAGAGCTGATGCATCAATGTGTTGAAATAGGTATAGGCTCACTGGGTATCGTTATTATCATTTCATTTTTTATGGGTGCGGTTAGTGCTGTACAAACATCTTATCAATTGGTAAGTCCGCTTATACCGGCCACTACCATTGCACAAATTGTACGTGATACCGTAATACTTGAATTTGCACCAACCGTTGTGTGCATTGTACTGGCCGGTGTTGTGGGCAGTAAAATAGCCAGCGAACTGGGTAACATGAGAGTAAGTGAGCAGATAGATGCATTGGAGATCATGGGTATTAATACCAAGTCGTATTTAATAATGCCAAAAATTGCAGCCTGCTTAATTACTATTCCCATGCTGGTGGTTTTATCAATGGTGTTGGGTATTATTGGCGGCAGACTTGCAGGTGCAGCTACCAATATCATATCAACAGACACATACGACATGGGGTTGCTGCTGAACTTTGTTCCCTACAATGTGTTTTTTGCTTTGGTAAAAGCTTATACATTTTCTTTTATTATCAGTTCCATTCCATCTTATTACGGATACTATGTAAAGGGAGGTGCTTTGGAAATTGGCCGAAGCAGTACAAAAAGTGTAGTAGTGAGTTGTGTAATGATATTATTTGCTGATTATATTTTGGCGGCACTATTACTAAACAAATGATAAACAAAAAAGAGAGTTCAAACTTTAAAGAAACATTAATTACATAACACTCTATAATTAACAGAGACTAAAAGCCCCTTTAGGGGTTTGGGGCATGATAGAATTTAAAAACATAAAAAAACATTTCGATGATAAGGTAGTACTTGATGATGTGAGTCATATCATGGAGACCGGTAAGGCCAATCTTATTATCGGCCAGAGCGGCAGCGGTAAAACTGTTTTACAAAAATGCCTGGTAGGTTTATTTGAACCCGATGAAGGTGAAATTATTTATGATGGCGTAAGTTTTACTGATATGAATGTAGATGAACGGAAAGAATTGCGCCAGCAGATTGGTATGCTTTTTCAGGGTTCTGCATTGTTTGATAGTATGACAGTTGAACAAAATATTATGTTTCCGTTAGACATGTTTACCAAAAGCAGTTTTACTGAAAAATTAAAACGGGTTAATGAAGTGCTTGCCAGGGTTAACTTAGAAGGTATCAATAAAAAATACCCGGCCGAACTGAGTGGTGGCATGAAAAAGCGGGTGGGCATTGCCCGTGCCATCGTACTTAATCCCAAATTTTTATTTTGCGATGAGCCTAACTCAGGCCTCGATCCGCAAACCTCGATGGTTATTGATAAACTGGTGCTGGACATTACCCGTGAGTTTAACATGACTACTGTAATTAATACCCATGATATGAACAGTGTAATGGAAATGGGCGAAAATATCATTTACCTGTACGAAGGCAAGAAAGAATGGACCGGTAATAAAAAAGATATCATCTTCTCAAAAAATGAACGCCTGAACAATTTTATTTTTGCTTCTGAATTTTTACAGGACGCCAAAGACATGCGTATGCTGGAAGCGAAGGGAAAAATTAGTGATGACAGGGATATGGAAGCGATGTTGAAGGGTGGAAAGTTGGATTAATGAAAAATTGAGCCTACTCCATCTCAAACGTTTCATTTAGTTTAGAAATGCCTTTGATTTTGTCTTTGTATAAAACATCTTCAAAAGTTATCTTTGAGCCAGGCGCACAACGATAAAACAATTCTCTCAATTTCGATAAATCACTATCATTTACACGAAAAGTAATTACATTAGGAAAATAAGTTCCGGAAAAATAAATCGTTCCACTTATATAATTTAATCCACTTAGCCTTTTGAACTCAATATCTGATGCTGATGTTGCTTGTTGTTTCTTTATTTTATTTATTCCATAAAAAATATATCCCAAATCAACAATGCTTTGTTTTTTTTGAAATTTCTCTGTCAGCATGATTCGGAAACTTACCCAGGATCCGGCTACCAACAAATTGCAAATACTGGAAAAATTAATTGAGTCGTAATTCGGATAATAATTCAACTGCTTTATATACTGCTGACCCGGTATTGAAAAAAATAACGTGGCGCTATCAAGAATAAAATTATCAGGAATTTTTAGTTTATGCTGACCTTTAAATTCCTCAACAGAAATACTCATTGAATTTAGGTTTCCATAGGTAACTTTTGGCGAAGTTTGAGAAACACAAACTTGGTTTAAAAATAAAAGGAATATTATGAGAGCTGAATTCCGTGATATATGTAAGGCTAATTTGCTTGCCATAGTTAAGTCTGTGTCGGATTAACTGAACTTACCCAAATGTACAAAACTATTTTTCTTAATACGCTTCGATTAAAGCCCAATCACAGCCCCACTTTTCAACGGAGCGTCGCCACATCGGCCCCATCAAGGCTTCCCAATAGCTATCGGGACCCGTAACCAAAATCCCTTTCGCCAATCGCCCCATCTCCCCTATCTTTGCGGCACATTTTTAATTCTTCATTTTTAATTTTTAATTAAACCATGGCTGTTTTAGTTAATAAAGATTCCAAAATTATTGTACAGGGTTTTACCGGTACAGAAGGTACTTTTCATGCCACACAAATGATTGAATACGGCACCAATGTAGTGGGTGGTGTTACGCCGGGTAAAGGTGGCAGCACACATTTGGATAAACCCGTTTTTAATACGGTGGCCGATGCGGTTAATGCAACCGGCGCCAATGTAAGTATCATTTTTGTGCCGCCAGCTTTTGCTGCCGATGCCATTATGGAAGCTGCTGATGCTGGAATTAAAGTAATTATTTGCATCACCGAAGGAATTCCAGTTGCAGACAGGAT
>JAYTOF010000040.1:0-15165 GCA_043747955.1 Chitinophagaceae bacterium | reverse complement strand
TAAACTGTGTGAAGGAACAGCCAGCATATTAAAGCCATGATGGGGCGGTGTTTCACAATACGTTCTGTTTAAAGGCAATAATTCAACCGGCATCTCACCCGTATCAATATTTTGATGAAATTCCCTTATAGCAAAAACTTCGTAACCCAGTTCTTTCATCAATAAGGCAGATGGGGAATTCTCTAATCCATTGCTCCAATCATCATATAAACTATGTGTTTCAAAAACAACAACGGGTTTATTCCGTTTAAGCATTTCAACGGCACCCTCTAAAACTTTAATCTCACTTCCTTCAACATCAATCATCAGCAGATCAACTTTACCAATATTATTTTGTGCTGTATAATCATCAATGGTAATGGTATGCAAAATATTGCCGACTGAATTACCTGCTTCCACAGTGCTGGCCAAAGCATCTTCACCTTCAAAAACCAATTGCTCATTACTCTTATTCCAAATGGCAAGATTATTGATGAGGATATTATCCAGGTTATTGAGTTTTGCATTTTCAATAATAAGGTCAGAGTTATTTTTATTTGGCTCAAAGCTGTGACAAATGCCTGTTTGTTTAATATTATTGGCCACAGGTATTGCCTGGTCACCAAAATAAGCACCGGCAATAATTACATTTTTAGCATTAGTTGAAAAGTGAAGCAACAGTTTTGTGGTTTGCGGTTCCCACACATGATCAGGCACTGCAGGATTACATAATAAGAACTCTCTGGCAATTTTGGAGTTGTAAACAAAATTAATGCTTAAGCCATTTTGCAATTTTTTTGAAAAAGCCATACCCATAAATAATTCGTCGGCCAGCGGGCCAGAAACTGTATCCCTTACATTTACCTGGGGATGACCTGCTTTCTTTTCAAACTCAACCAACGCTTCAATAAAACTTTCGCGGTATGCCCGATTGTTTTTTAAAGTTTCTTTTATAGAATCCAATTTTGTCATTTCAATTAGTTAATACTAAGTTCCTGATCAATAATTTTACAGTCAATTAATTTTTGAATGGTTTTTAACCTAATGAGGTCCGACTGCCGGAAATTGGTATCATTAAAGTTAATACCCTGCAAGCCGATTTTTAAATCTTCAACTGCATTTTGTAAACTCAGCAGAGGTTGATGAGCAGGAGCAAGTTTTTCGAAAAGATCAAAACTTACTTTATACGACCGCTTATCGGGTAGCGCATTTTCATTGATACTTACAGTTATCCCTGTAAACAATTGTTGTACTGCTGCCGCCAGTTCTTTCACCTGGAAATTCCAGTTATTACTGCCCGTATTAATTATTAAAAAATTGCCGCCTGCTGTTCTTTGTATAGCCCAATCCATTGCTCTTGCCATATCTTTTACATGAATTAACGGTCGCCAGGGTGTTCCATCGCTCAGGATCGTGATTTTTTTATCAGCAATGGCACTGGCAACAAAATCATTTAAAACAAGGTCAAGTCTTAACCTGTCGCTGTAACCACAGGCTGTTGCAAAACGTAAACAGGTAATTTGAAAAGTACTATCTGCCAGAGGTTTCAGCCCTTCTTCTGCAAACACTTTAGATTTTGCATAAGCGGTTAATGGATTAACATCAGATATTTCGGTACGTGGGGCACTGTCGGCAAAGCCATAAACACTGCAGCTGCTGGCAAATACAAAATGTTTTATGCCTTTGGTTTTTGCTTTTTGAGCAATACGAACAGCCGATCTAAAATTGATATCAAGCGTAGGTGTTTCAAAAGCGTTACCCATCGGATCGTTTGAAATTGCGGCTAAATAAATTACCGCATCAAAACCTTCGAGAACCTGCTCATCAAAAGTTCTGACATCTCCATAATACTGTACATTAAACAAAGTATCTCCTGCAATACCATTGAAAGTACTGTTCTGAATAAAATACCCAATATCGAAGCCGCCTAAAAAAGAATCAGGATAAGCTGACCTGAAATGTTTGGCAACCATTGGTCCAATGTATCCGAGGTTTCCTATAATTAATACCTTCATGTTATTTATTTCCAGATTTTCCAGGGCGCATTACCGCTTTCCCATAATTCATTTAATTCAATTTTATCCCTCAATGCATCCATGCATTTCCAAAAGCCTTTGTGTTTAAATGCGATCAGTTGTTTATCGGCAGTTATTTTTTCCAGGGGCTCATCTTCCCACATTATATTGCTCATATCCTGTTGCAGATAATTGAAAACATCGGCTTTCAATACAAAAAAACCTCCGTTTATCCACTGTGCATCTGCTTTTGATTTTTCCCTGAAAGAATTTACCTGGCCATCAGCAGCCAGGTCCATACCACCAAACCTTGCATCAGGCTTTACTGCTGTTACCGTAGCAACCTTATTGTATTTTTTATGAAATGCAACAAGTTCTGCAATGTTCACATCACTTAACCCATCTCCATAAGTTAGCAGAAAATCTGTGGTTCCAACATATTTTTGAACCTGTTTTAACCTGCCTGCTGTTTTAGTATTCATTCCGGTTTCCACTAATGTAACTTTAAAAGATTCAGATCTAGTACCATGAATTTCCATTTTATTGTCAGCTAGATCAATCGTTATATCTGAATTATGCAGAAAAAAATTCATAAAATACTCTTTGATCACATATCCTTTATAACCCAGGCAGATCACAAAATCATTAAACCCATGCAGACTGTACATTTTCATGATATGCCATAGAATGGGTTTACCACCAATTTCCACCATTGGTTTAGGCCTGGTATCAGTTTCTTCAGAAATGCGGGTTCCTAATCCCCCGGCAAAAATTACTACTTTCATACAGTTGCTTTTTACAAAGTGTAAAAATAAATGATTTAGCTGTTTAAACAGTTAAATCAATCATGAACAATGGCAGGAAAGTTTTTAAGAATTCTGATGAAAGTATTTTAGAGAATGGCTTTTTTTGCCAGTATTGCAATATTACCCCAGTAAAAGTGATTAAAATATTGTTGAGGGATGGTTTCATGGGTATTCAATGTTACAATCTGACGGGTAAATGATTCCCAATCCCATTCTTCAATAATTTTCATTTTATTACCCGTTATTTCCGGTGGAATACCCTGGGCGCCACTGACGCTGCTGATAACAGAGAGGTTGTAACCCAATGCTTCAACTACTTTTGTTTTGATACCTCCGCCATCAATAACCGGGTTGATAAAAATATCAGCTCCTTTAAAGTAAAGGTTGATATCGTCTACAAAGCCGGCGTAAATAATATTTTTCTCTTTGTAACTGATCAGGCCATAATATTCAGCGGGCAGCTTGTTTCCGCAAATGATGATCTTGTATTTAAAATCCGGATCATTCAAAAGCAAAGGATTTATTTTTTCAAGTATGATATCCAGGGCATTTAAGTTGGGTTTATAATCCAGTGTGCCGTTAAAGAGTAAAATTTTATCCGATTCCTTAATTCCATGTGTTTTGCAGATCTTTTCCCTGGCTGATTGCTTTTCTTCCAAAGAAGGGGCTTCGCTTAATTCAAAGCCATAGGTAATGGTGCTGCATTGTTCAGGATCGAGTTGAAAGTTATTGATCGCATAGTTCCTGTCATGATCATTGATAAAGAAATTTTGACCGGCATTTTGATGTACCAGTTTTTCATAATGCCATAAAATACCCCACCACCACCTGCCCAAAGTTTTAAAACGGAGTGATTCAATATTATGGGAATGAATGATGAGTTTTAACTGATAGCTGTCAGGTTTGCAAAACCACTTTAATAAAATGCCCAACCAGCCGTAATAAGGATGTTCTATGATCAGGTGTGTAATTTTTTCTTCGCGGATGATACGGCTAAGGGTAAAAAAATAAAGCGGATTGATATAGCGGGTAGGGCTGTTACTTAAAATATTTTTAATGGGGTAGCCTTCAGACAGTAACTGGTTGTTATCTTTAATGGTTACACAACAGAAGTTGGTTAGTTTGCTTAAATAGCGGTTAAAATAAGCAATACCTTTTTGACCGCCCATATCCGGCGGCAAAAATTTGTAAGGTACAAGACTTAATATTTTAACTACTTTATCCATTATTTTTTGCAGGCCGTTATATTTACAAAAGGCGCAAACCAAATTCCATTTTTGCCGGTAATTTTAATGATGCGGTTTAAAATACCGGTTATTAAATTTACAATCTTGTTTTTATAATGGGTATCCCAAAAGCCGGCAGTATATTCAGCTTTAAATCCTGTATGTTGTATAATGTCAAAATAATTTTGCTTCGAAATTATATTTTCGGCCCACACACCGGTTTTACAATCGCAGGTATTGCTGCGTAAAAATTCAACCGCCGGTATTGGTTGTTTTTTAAAATACTTATCTACCGCAAGGCTGAAATCTGTAAAAGCTCTTCCCCTGGTAAGTTTAATCAATTGCTTTAAATCTGATGAATTAACTGTGGGCACAAGTTCCTTAATATAATCTGCCCGTTGTTTTATAAATAAATTCTTTTCTGTTTTATAATGATACCAGTAATGTTTTAGCCGCATGGCTACATTCTGATAATTGGCCGTAGTGGTAGCATAGCAAACCGTTGTAATACCCGACAGGTAAAGTTTTGTATAGAAATCCCGGAGTTTGTAAATATGTTCCACTACATTTCTGGAGGCAACAATGTCAAAATGAATATTATTTGCTTTACCATAATCAATTACGGCATCAATATCGCCTGAAATAAAATCATCAATCCTGATGTTGAGTTTACCGCAGATTATTTTTGCAAAACCGGCCCATTGCGGAAAATAATCATTGAAACAGGTTTTCTTAAACCCCACAGAACCAGCCAATAAAAAAAGGGTGCCCAATCCGGCTCCATAATCAATAAATGTAATATCGGGTATTGCTTTATTTGTTTTTTTAACGGAGTGGTAAATTATATATGCGCTGCTTTGTACTGAAAAAAACAAACGGTTTCCGCTGTGATGGGTGTTAAAATAATATTTACCAAAATCATCAATACCGGTATTACTGATATCCAGTGACAATAATTTTTCATACAAATGATTTGCCCTGTCATTTATTAACCGGGCATCATCATCATAAGTTTCAATAAATTTATGTGTCTGATCTTTATGCAAATGGTTTATGCTGCTTTTATATCTTCTGTTGTTTTATTCCTGTTTTTCCAAACCATAAAAAGGCAAAGTAAAACAAGTAAAACAGAAAATATGTATGAGTACCGGGCAATCTGTTCTCCTTTTCTTACAGAAACCGGATCAAAAATAAAGTCAATGGTATGTTTACCTGCAGGTATGGCAAGCCCCCGTAATGCATAATTGGTTTTGCAATAGGGAGTTTTCTTCCCATCAATATAGGCATCCCATCCATTTGGGTAATATATTTCACTGAATACCGCAAACTGGTTTGTAGCTGCATTAAACTCATATTTAATCTCATCATTTTTATTCGCTGTTAATTTAATAGTTGCAGATGAATCATAAACAGGCATAAAGGGCACAGCAGATTTAAAACGCTCATCAACAAAGGCAACCTGCAACGGATCAAAATTATTTAAAGCGTTCATTTCTTCATCGGCGTTTTTTACAAACTTAACTTCCTTAACCAGCCAGCAGTTTCCTGAAGCATAAGGATTCAATACGGCCTGGGTTTGCTTGGGATCTCTTTGTTCAGGAACAATGGCATATTTCATATTGAGCATGTTCAACACCGGAAAACTGTCTTTTGCTGATTGGTTCATTGCCCATGACTGGATATTTTTGCCAATCTGTCTTTCAATCAGGTCCTGGTAAAGGCCAAGTTTGGCAGGGCTGTAACCACCAATGGTATTGTGTTTATATGAAGCAAGCGCATCATTAAATGAGTTGCCTATGTCAAATACATACCCGTTTCCACCCTGGAAAGCCAGATTTACGATCCTGTAATAACCGGTATCGGTTTTTAGCTGCAGATCGGCACGGGAATCGGTATAACTGTATTCAAGTTCGGCGGCATCAACAAAATTTTCCTCTTTTAAATACCTTTTGCTTACGCCAAATAAATCTATAATGCAGAAAAGAATCAAAGCCGCATAAACAATAGCAGGCTTGATCCAATTTTTTGCATATAAGAACATTACAGCTACCAGCACAAAAATGAATCCTATTGTGCGCCACATATCACCCAGGTAATATGCCTGGCGGTCAGCTTTTAATGCGTTGAAATAACTCCTTGTAAAATCGCTGCCCTTGCCCTGAAGGGCCTCGTTGATGTATTTGCGCAGATTACCGGTTGAGGTATTACTGAAATCAGAAAAGAAATAAAAAACCCCTATAACTCCTGCAACAGCTCCGGCTACGATCAAACATTTTTTAAAAAGCTGCCATAATTTTTCCTTTTCCGTTTTTAAAACAAATTCGTTTAAAAATATCACACCCAACAATGCAGCTGAAAGTTGTGGTATAACAAGCGCCATGGAAGGAGCCCTGAATTTTTTGTAAAAAGGAAGATGATCAAAAAGAAAATAATTAACCGATTCAAAATTTTTACCCCAGGAAAGTACAATACCAAAAATGGTAATGGCCAAGAGCCACCACCTGTGTTCACTTTTTGAAAACAAGGCACCGAATAAAAAGAGTAAACAAATAATAGCACCCAGGTAAACAGTTCCCTGTGTATTCAATAATTCACCCCAGTACATAGGCGATTTTTGATAGATCTCCTGTGCTAATCCCTGTGGTAATGCCTGAGCATTTTCCTGTAAAACCTGCAGGGCTTTTGATTCTTCACCAAGCCCTTCGGATGAACTGCCACCAAATGCATTGGGTACCAGCAGGGTCATTGTTTCTGCCTTGCCATAACTCCACATAAATGCATAATCTTTATCAAGTCCACCCTTGGTTTCGTTCTTTTTATCTTTTTGAGTTAATTCACTTCTGCCCCCACGCATGGTTTCCTTGCTGAATTCATAAGTAGGCCAGTAAATCAGTGCCATGGTACCCAATATAACTGCTGCTATTGCAATACTGATCGATGCTGAAATGGCCAGGTGTTTTATGGTTTTTTCTTTGATGCATGTAATAATAAACGGGATAGTCATGAATACGATGATCAATAAAGTGTAATAAACAATTTGCTGGTGAAGCTGGCCCAATAACAGTACACCAGAAACTAATAATAAGGCACTGCCTAACCAGTATTTTTGTTTAAAAATCAATTGTATACCTGCAAGTACTGCAGGCGCATAAGCCATAGATAATAGTTTGGTATCATGTCCACCTGCAATCAACACCGGGTTATAGGAACAATAGGCATAGGCAATGCCCCCAAGTATGCTGATCCAGGGATTAATGCCAATAACAAGACACAGCAGGTAGAAACATAACGCTGCAATAAATAAGTAAAACACCGGCTTGGGGAATCCAAGGGTTAAAATATCCTGAACATATTCAAGGCGTATATTCATAGGCTCTTTGGGCCCCAATGCGATCTGGTAGGTGGGCATCCCACTCATCATGCTGTTGGTCCATTTCGGAAAATGGCCATATTTCTCCTTAAACTCAAAAGATTGCTGAGCCATGGCCTTCCACTGGATAACATCATTTTGCTGCACAACTTTGCCCTGCAGGGCGGGTTTGTTTAAAAGTACCGAGAGTAATAAGAAAATAACTACAGCAACCAGATGTGGTAATACCTGTTTGAAATTGATTTGCTTCATATTAAAATTTTGCTACGGCAAAATAATGCTAAAAAAATTAAATAATTGCTGATAATGCCTTTTTACCAAATTTTAAAACCAGTATTGTACAAATAATAAAAGCCACTTTTAAGGTGGCTTTTATATTATCATCAAATCATTTTTAATTTCCCATTCCCTGTGAGGCATTCTGCATGCTCTCCATTTCGCCTTTCATACTTTTCTTTTTAAATAGCGACACATCAATTTTTCCAAACCGATAGCTGAAATTCAGGCGCAAAACCTGGGGATCTCTCCGGCGCTCGTTATCCTGCACAAAATAGGGAGATTCGGAATGGGTTGCATATAATTTGGTTCTGAAAATATCATTCATCTGTAGTGAAAGGGAAGCAGCTTTATTTTTGAGAAAATCTTTTTTAATGGCAATATCAATACCAAAGTTCGGCTTTATATATCCCTGTGCACCTATCTGGGGTCCGCCAAACATCATTCCACCTCTGCCACCTCCGCCGCTGCTGCTTGGAGGCAATATTGTTTTAGCCTGGTAATCTCCGGATAATTGTATGGAGAAATTTTTAGGCAGGGTAAAAGTATTATTTGTTTTTGCAAAATAACTGAATAGAGAGTTACTGATACCTCCTGTTATGTCACCTGCCTGTAAAGTGGATTGATAAAGATTAAGATTAACGTTAAAGTCCCACCATTTGGTAAACCTGGTCTTGGTTGTTAATTCCAAACCAATATTATAACTTTTATTTGCATTGGCATAAGTACTCACGATCACCGAATCAAGATTCGGATCCCTGTATTGATAGTTGGTAATCAGGTTATTGGTATTACGTAAATACGCGGTTGCTAAAAAACTCGTTATTTTGGTAACCTGGTTCTGATAAGACAGCTCAGCCAGGTTGGTGAATTCAGGTATCAGATCCGGATTTCCTTTTGAAATATTCAGCGGATCAGAATAATCATATGAAGGGATCAACTGAAAAAAGTTAGGCCTGTTTACTTTACGTGAATAATTTACCTGGATATCCTGTTTATCATTAAGTTTATAGGTTAAAAACGCACTGGGAAACAGGCTAAGGGGATATTGGTTTGTAAATTTTTCACCGGTACTGATCAGTTCTCCCTCATATTTTGAACTTTCAAGCCGTAATCCAATTTGATAGGAAAAGTCTTTTATTTTTTGTGAAAAGGTAGTGTATGCTGCATACAACTGATCTGTATACTTGTATTCATTACTGAATGCAGGTAATTTAATAAATTGCCCGCTGCTATTCTGCACAAAGTTATTGGTAGCGCTGGAATAATCTCTTATTGCTGCCCTCAACCCCATTTCGATCTTAATTTTATCAGAAACAGGGTTTACAAAATCTGTTTGGCCTGTAAAATATTTAGTGGTGCCACCGCCATTAAATTGTTCAAGCACGCGAGGTGATTTGGGCGTGTTATTTAAATTGAAAAACTGGGTGGCAAAATTTCCGGAATTTGAATTTTTACTCATGTTATAATTCACATCTGCTGTCCACTCTTTATTTGGTTTTGTAAAATTGTGCTTATAACTCAGGTTCGCTCCAATGTTCCTGAAAGAAAAAGATGTATTAGTGATCCGGTTTCCGTAATCGGAATTAATGAGGGTTTTATTATAAAAGGTATCCCTTTCCATATTAATATAGTCATCCGTATTAAAATCTCCTTTAACATAGGTGCCTCCAAAGGTTATGGTATTCCTGTTATCAATAAAATAATCCATCCCGGCCCTTCCAAAACCCATATATCCATTATTTTCAGGATTACTGTTTTGTGAAAAAAAAGATGTGGTATCATCACTTAAAAAGTTAGTCCGGACAGTACTTGCATCACTTAAGGATTTTCTAAAACCAAATCTTCCCCTGGCAAAAAAGTTCACTTTACTTTGTTTGATATTGATATCTCCCCCAAAGCCCGGCCTTAACCTTGAATCAATGCTTGCATTGATGTTTCCATTATATCCGGCTTTCCGGTTTTTCTTTAAAACGATGTTTAATATTCCTGCACCGCCGCCACTGGCATCAAATTTTGCTGACGGGTTGGTGATGATTTCAACAGTGGAAATTTCATCTGCAGGTATCTGTTCCAATGTGAGGGTAGTGGGCCTGCCATCAATAAATATCTGGGGAGCAGCATTACGCAGGGTAACATTGCCATCTATATCTACATTAACGGACGGAACGTTTTTCATAACATCAACGGCCGTACCTCCGATACTGGTCAGATTTTTTTCAACATTAAACACTTTACGGTCAATTTTCATTTCCAGTAATGACTTGCTCGAAGTAACGGTTACGTTCTGTAATTGCAGGGCATCAGTTTCCAGCTTAATATTACCCAGGTCTTTATCTACACCACTGAGCATACTGCTGTAGTCACCATTTTTAGCAGCTCCCATGTTCATATCAAAATTAACTTTCTTTTCTATGGTCTTAAAACCGATGGCAGTTACTTTTAATTTATAGCTGGCCATGATGGAAAGGTTTTCCATACTGAACTCTCCTCTTTTAGTGGTCAGCATTCCGCCTGCTATTACATCTTTTCTTTTTTTGCTTGCAGAATCAAACTTGCTTTGAATAAGTTGTACAGATGCCGCCTCTAACGGTTTACCGGTAGCACTGTCCACGATCTTGCCGTAAAAATGGCCAAGGTTCATATTTTGTCCACCCATTTGAACACGGGAAGCACCACCAGGCATTTGCGCATACGTAAAAGAAAGGCTTAGCGTAAAGGCGAAAACCAAAAAAGTTTTAATCGTATTCATCATCAGTTGACTTGTTGTTGTTTAAAATTTATTTGACGGCAAAGAACTTCTTAAAATTCCGGATTAGTAAGAAGTAAGATGATGAGTGGTAGAATAAAGTGGGGAAAAGGATACAATGCTTAAGAAATTGTCAGTTATATACTTGCATATTAATAAAAATATGTAAGAACCCAGTCATTAAACCAATAAAAGCACCCATCAGCTGAAAACACACAAACAGCTTTTTTGCCGATTTGTTCACGATCTCTTCTGCTTTTATTAAAGAAAAGCTGGATATTTTTTCTGTAACCAGTTTTTCCAGGTCAATATCCTTTTCTAGCCTGGTCATGTAACTATTCATTAAAACCGGGAAAAGGCTCTCCAGTTCCAGTAAAAAAGCAGCTTTTAACTGATTAATGGATTTATCACCAATAAGCATCGAAAGCATCGGAAATGTGTCTTTTAATTTTTCCCGCAAAAAAATATCAATGTGTTTTTCGATTTCAGGTTTTAGCCTCATCAGGTTTTCCGGGTCAGTTATTTTTTCCTTTAAAGCTGAAAAAGATAAGAACTCTTTGCTGACCATCTGACCTAATTGTTGTGCTATTGCCTTTTGGTTTTTTGGAATGATGCCCTGAAGTTTAAATCCGGGTAAGGATAGTGGTTTATGAGGATGAAACAGTAATTTAACTGCGATCCATGCAGTTACCCAACCCGTGAAGCAGGATATGAGAATGGGTAAAATATATTGCATCCAATGCATTTGATTTGTTTATGGGATGCAAAGAAAACGATTTAAAAAGGCCCTTCAAAATGTAATTTTGAAGGCGTACCATTTTTCTTTATTTTTGCTGGTCTATAAGTAGTTCATCCGGAGGGTAATTTTTAAAACGGTAGTCGTAGCTCAGTTGGTTAGAGCATCAGATTGTGATTCTGAGGGTCGGGGGTTCGAGCCCCCTCGATTACCCCAAAAGGTTCAGGTTGTTTAACCTGGGCTTTTTTTTTGGAATGAAATTTGGAACTGTCAGTTTTAGCCGGTTAAATTGAATTGTATTTACCGTTTATCCATGCTGTTTTCCAAAAAAATGCTTTAACAAAACATTATTCAAATAGTTACGTTTATAGTAAGTGGAAACTATAGTTTTTCCTTTATTTTTACAGCATGCAAAAAATTGCACAATTTATGATGAGTAAAAAATTTATTCCGGTTATACTGGTGCTTACCGCTGCCAGCCTTTTTTTAGCGTTTCAAACTGAGGGTAAATCTGATAATGACAACCCCAAATCTAAATACACAAAAATTATACGGAATGTAGGGTTGTTACTGGAGCAGGGGCATTACAGCCCAAAAACGATGGATGATGTGTTTTCCAAAATGGTTTTTAAAAAATTCATTGAAGATCTTGATAATGATAAAAATGTTTTTTTAAAAAGCGATATTGACGATTTTAAAAAGTTCGAAAATAAAATCGATGATGAAATTCATGGTGCCGAACTGATATCTTTTTTCTCTATAAATGAGGTTTACATAAAACGGCTAAATGAAACTGCAGGATTATATAATGATATCCTGGCTAAACCATTCGATTTTACAACGGAAGAAATGGTAATGCTCGACAGGGAAAAATTAAATAACCCTAAAACAGAAACTGAAAGAAAAGATATCTGGAGAAAGCGGTTGAAGTATTTAGCATTGGGTAAGTATGCAGATCTGTTAGAAATCCGTGAAAAAAATAAGGAGAAAGAAGGTTATAAATTTAAAGCTGATTCTACTTTGGAGCGGGAAGCAAGGGATGCAGTAAGAAAGCAGATTGAAAGATTTTTTGCAACCAAAAAAACAAGGGAAAACAGTGATGAAAACTTCAGCACATTTGTAAATGCCATCACCGGAACGATGGATCCGCATACAAATTATTTTGCGCCCATTGATAAACGTGGTTTCGATGAATCTATGAAAGGCAGCTTTTTTGGAATTGGGGCCCAATTAAAGGAAGACGATGGAAAAATAAAGATTTCTTCTTTAATATCAGGTGGCCCTGCCTGGAAAGCCGGCGAATTAAAAGTGGAAGATGAAATTATAAAAGTTGCACAGGGGAATGCAGAACCCGTGGATGTTACCGGTTATGCAGTAACAGATGCGGTTAAACTTATAAGGGGATCAGAAAAGGGATCTGAAGTAAGGTTAACGGTAAGAAGAATGGATGGATCAATAATTGTAATTCCTATCCGGCGGGACGAAATTAAGCTTGATGATACTTTTGCAAAAAGCGCTATAATTAACGGCGATCACAAAGTAGGGTATATTTATTTGCCCGAGTTTTATATTGATTTTGCAAATCCCAATGGTGCTAAATGTTCTGAAGATGTGGCCCGGGAAATACAAAAGCTGAAAGCTGAAAATGTGGAAGGAATTATTATGGATTTACGTGATAATGGGGGAGGGTCATTGCCGGAAGTGGTAAAAATGGCAGGACTGTTCATTGAAGATGGCCCAATATGTGTTGTAAAAGGGCGTGAGGATAAACCATATCAGTGGAAAGACAAAGATAAAACTGTTTTATACAATGGTCCTTTAACTGTTATGGTTAATGAATTCAGTGCCAGTGCTTCAGAAATATTTGCTGCAGCCATTCAGGATTACAAACGCGGAATCATAATTGGCAGTACATCTACTTTTGGTAAAGGAACCGTACAGCGTACTATTCCTTTAAATCCTGAAAGTGAAAATGCCATTTTTACAAATAAGAATACAGAAGATCTTGGATCTGTAAAATTAACCCTCCAGAAATTTTACCGTATTAACGGCGGGGCAACACAATTAAAAGGAGTTACGCCGGATATAATTATACCCGACAGGATGGAATATTTAAAATTCCGCGAAAAAGATAATACAGCTTCTTTACCCTGGGATGAAATCGGAAAAGCCGATTATAAAACCTGGACAACTACCATCAGTAATGATGTGGTTATTAATTATGGCACGGATAAAATTGCAAAAAGTGAGATCTTCAATAAAATAAAAGAAAGTATAGTATGGCTCGAAAAATATAACGACAGGGAATATTCTTTGAATTTCAATAAATACAGGGAGGACCAAAAGCAATTAAAGATAAAAGCCAATGAACTGGATAATCTCTATAAACTTAATAAAGAAATGAATGTAAAGAATACTGCTGCTGATGCAACAGTTATTAATGGGGCAAAAGAAAAAATAGAAAAAAATAACCAATGGTTAAAAAGAGTAAGTAACGATATTTATATAGATGAAACCGTTAAAGTGATGAACAGTATGATAAACCAAAGTATCACTGCAAAAACAAATTGATCTGGTAATTTACTGTATAAAGTCATTTACATATGCCATGGTATACTTTACTATGGCATTTTGTATTAAAATATAACTCATTCAAAACAAGAAAACTAGCTGGTTAACATCTGTCTTAAAACAAATAACCAGATTGTAATTTTAAAAAAAGTGAAAAAAAAATAGGAAATTTTAAAAAACAAACTATATCTTTGTTTTACCTCTTAATACAAATTCGCTTACCCAATCCACGTATCTTTAGAAATTCACCATTCCAATTTACCGCAATTTAATATCTGCTGAAAGGTTGCTTCTGTGACTGTAACTCATCACTGTTTATCCTCTTAGAAGCCATATGCAATGTGCATATTAAACTCTAAACCACAAGACAATGAAAAAGTTTACCTCATTACGAGCGATCGTATCTATCTGCAGTATGGCAATGATCGGCATATTTGCAACAACCCTAACTACAAATGCCCAGGTTATAAGGCCATATGGCGGCCCGCTTTTTTCCGATAACTTACATGGCGGCCATACCATTTTTGGTAATACCCTTACTGCAATTTATTCCAGCGGCAGCGGTAGTACAGGAGTTGTTAATACAACTGCCATGAATGATTTCAGTACCAGTGGCACCGGTAACTATACAAACAGCAGAACAAGTGCTTTCACCAACAACAGCTCTAATATTCAATTTGTAGATGTTGATGGTAATATTGATAATACAACCTGTAATTCTTCTTCTGCTGATCTTATCATGCCTTCGGGTTCAAATACAATTAAATTTGCCCGTTTGTACTGGGGTGGCAGGATTGATGGAGGAACAGGCGGAAGCGGTAATATTAATTTAAGAAAAGTAAAGATCAGAAAAGGTACCTCCGGGGCTTATACTACTTATACGGCGCCCGTATCACAGATCGATAAAAGCCTGATTTCATCTCCTGATTCGGCTTATCAATCTTATGTTGATATCACCACTTTTATAAATAATAACGGAGCAGGTACTTATACCGTTGCAGAAGTTTTTGCTGCAACCGGATCAGCCGGAGCCGGAAACTATGCAGCCTGGTCAATTGCGGTGGTATATGAAAATCAGGCAGTACCTTATAATAGTGTAAGGGTTTATGATGGGTTTTTACAGGTTTATAATGGTGGCCCGCTATCCATTACCCTAACGGGTTTAAATGTACCATCAACTCCGCTTACCTCCTCAGATGCTTATATGACGGCCCTGACCTGGGAAGGGGATGCTAAACTTGCTGTTACCAGCGGAAATCCTTTGGGAGATTATATAAAAGTAAATGGAACCATTGCTGCTGCAGGTGTAAACCTTCCGGCGAATTTCTGGAATGGAACTATATCAAAAAACGGCAACTTTGTGAATACAAAAAACCCTGATTTTAAAAACCAGATGAGTATTGATATTGATGAACTTGAAGTAGGCCTTGGTTACGG
>JAYTOF010000039.1:0-9624 GCA_043747955.1 Chitinophagaceae bacterium | reverse complement strand
TGGGCGTTTGCCTGGGCATGCAGTTGTTGGCCGAAGGCAGTGATGAAGGAACAACAGCAGGGTTAGGCTGGATAAAAGGGACCGTTACAAAATTTGATGCCGGAAAAATAAAACAGGCCGGGTTAAAGGTACCTCATATGGGGTGGACCGATATAACTATTAAAAAACCTTCTAAAATATTGCAGGGCCTGCCACCCGACGCCCATTTTTATTTTGTGCATTCTTATTATTTAAGCCCTGTACATGCCGGCGATATCCTGTTAACCAGTAACTATGGTTACGAATTTACCTCAGGCGTTGAACGTGAAAATATTGTTGCCGTTCAGTTTCATCCCGAAAAAAGCCATAAGTATGGCATGCAGCTTTACCGGAATTTTGCCGGCCTCTATTAGGTTATAAGCATAATAAACCAACTATTTTATCCGTTACATGTGTGTATAAAGAAAATTTCCTGAAAAAATTTCTTTGTAATAGCTGCTATAATGGTTAGCTGAATCAATAAACCGGGTTCAGTTTGTTATAGCCCTGTTTTTATCCTAAAAATCCAACATGAAAAAACTATTACCCTTACTGGCCCTGTTGATCTTTTTTAAAATCAATGCCCAGACCCTTAAAAAAACAGACCCCGAAACCGGACAGCCCATTATTGAGGATTGCCCGCCCGTAAATAAAACCAATACTGCCCCAAAGGCATCAAATAATCCACTCTCCATTTATACCTGTTGTAATATACCGGTTACCGCTACCGATGTATATGCTGAAAATGCAGGCATAACTTCGGCCGAAAAGCAAATGGTTCGTGAATTTGTGGAAAGCTGCAGGCCCTTTTTAAACAAGTTTTATGCGATCTATTTCTTTTTAGGCGGCAAATTTTATGCACATAAGGTCAATTTTATGAACCCCTTCGATAATGAATATGCATTTAGTTTACAATTTCCTAACAAGGCAACGCATGATGAGGAGGGCGTTTTTTTTGATGGAGCAAAGGCTCAGTTTGCCAATACCCAAATAATGCCGGCATTAATGGTTGATGGCAATGTTGGGGCCTCTTATTATTTGCTGAACACCATACCGGGCGGCACTATCATTTCAAACGGTACCGGCACTTTTTCAATATGGAAAAGGGATAATGATGGCAGAGCCTATGGGTATATTGCCGGAAGCACGGCAGGGGCACCTGTTCCCGATACCCGTGGATTTGGTACCATACAGCGAAACGGAAATACGATAGAAGTATTTAACGCCGGCACCCTGGCTGCTGTTATTAACCCGGCTGCATTAGATAACTTTACTTCAGAACTTCCCATCAAACTTTCGCAAAACTATACAAACCCGCAGGCTAATTCATTAAGATGGGCATTTGCTGCCATACACCAAACCTTAACGGCTGCCGAACAAACCACACTTTATAATGCAGTAGAATTAATGCAGGTTAAAAAAGGCAGGGACGTGCCTCAATAAAAATTAAAACTTACTTACAGCATGAAAAAACTATTTATTTTTTGCCTGGGTTTACTGGTTCTCCAAAACAGTAAGGCACAGGTATTCAGTTTACTTCAGCAAAACCCGGTTAACGAATTTAAAGCACGCGATGGTGCCGCCCTGGTTAAATATAATAATAAATTATTCCTTATTGCAGGATGGAATCCAATCAATATTCCGGCACCGCATTTAGTAAATGATTTTTGGGTGAGTACCAACGAAGGAAAATCCTGGACACAACTGCCAGATGCCCCCTTTACGCCAAGGCATACGCATGGTGCCGGTGTACTCAATAATAAATTATACGTTTGGGGCGGAGACAGTAATACAGATGTTTGGTATTATGATGAGATTACAAACCCGTCGGCACCAGGCTGGACACAGGTTACAGCAGACTGGGGGCGGGCATTGGGTGGCAGGAACCAGTTTGTAAGTTGTATACACAAAGGCTATATTTATGTGGGCCTGGGCGAAGAGGCCATACATAGTAATTTATACCGTTCAGCAGATGGGGAAACCTGGACAAAAGTAGGTACTGATTTTGCCGATGATCTGATAGCCAGGGGCCGGGCATCCATGGCCAGTTTTAATGGCTCATTGTATATTATTGGCGGTGGCCAGTTTAAAGGAAGTGGATCGCAACATGATCTGTACGGAAGTGTTTGGCAAAGTGTGGATGATGGCATTACCTGGAAAAAAGGCATCGCTTATAACGACCGGTTAAAGACCCTCTGGGGTAATTTGGCCGTAATGGATGGGTATATGTTTTTTATAAGGGGAATTGATGAAATCGGAAATAATTCAAAAGGGATATTATATACTGCAGATGGGTTTAACTGGAAAGAATTAAATTATGCCATCTTTCCCAGGCACGCAACCAGCGTGTGGGGAGATGGAAATAAAATTTATATTGCTGCCGGAAACTTATTTAATGATTCTTATATTATTACAAAAATAGCCGACGACTATTAAATGATAATAACCTGGTCAGTTCCTGTTATGGCTGTTTACTTCCATTCAATAGTAAAGATATTATGTTGAGGTTGCCTCAAAAGTATGTCAAGTTGTGCCTGCCTGCCGGACGGGCAGGCTTGTCGAAAGATATTTGAGTAAATAACGTATGTTCAAAGGACTTCGTTAAGCTCAATCAGACAGCAATGGTTGACTTTTGAGAAAGCCTCTTTTACTTTAGCCAAAAATGAAAGGTATTGTCTTCTTTAAGTCCCCGCCCGGAAAACTAATTAATATTTTGCGGTGCTGGATAAATCCGCCCTTGCGGATGGTATTATTATAGAAACCAGGTAAATTGAGATAGCAAAACCCCGCAGGGGTGATATGGTGAACAAACAAAAATTATCATTATGCCTGGAACATTTTCACAAATCTATATTCAAATTGTGTTTGCTGTAAAAGGACGGGAAAATCTGATCAGCAATAATTGGAATACCGAATTGCATAAATACATTGCCGGTATTATTAAAGGTAAAGGTCAAAAGTCAATAATAGTGAATGGTATGGCTGATCATATACATGCTTTTGTTGGATTAAAACCTGTTATGCCGATATCAGATTTGGTTAGAGATATGAAGAACAATTCATCAAATTTTATTAATAAACAAAAATTTGCGGATGGAAAATTCGCCTGGCAGGAGGGATATGGCGCATTTTCTTATTCTCATTCGCATATTGGAAAAGTTTACGATTATATTTTAAACCAGGAGAATCATCATAAAAAGAAAACTTTTAAACAGGAATACCTGCAATTTTTAAAAAAATTTGAAGTTGAATACGATGAAAAATATCTCTTTGAATGGTATGATTAATGAGAATCTTTTATATCACCCCTTCGGGGTTTAATACCTTATCAATTAATGATACTATAATAATGTTATCCCTTCGGGATTTAAATTTTAAAAAGGCCGGCAGTATTATTAAATTGTAATTACCAACCCCCGGTACCTCAAAATATTAATTAACCGCCGGTAAAAGCCAAGGGGTATGTTAGGCAACTTTACCGTAATTTTGCCCGCCTGTACTAAACACCATAATGATAAGAATAAGAGTTATACCGGTTTTATTACTGCACAAGGGTAACCTGGTTAAATCAGTAAAATTTAAGGATTACAAATATATTGGCGACCCCATTAATGCAGTCCGCATTTTTAATGATAAGGAAGTGAATGAGCTGGTCCTCATAGATATTGATGCCAGCCGTGAAAAACGCGGCCCCGATCTGAAACATATTACCCATATTGCCAGTGAGGCTTTTATGCCCGTAGCTTATGGCGGCGGAATATCAAACATGGCCCAGGTAAAAGAAATTTTTTACAATGGCGTTGAGAAAGTAATATTTAATACGGCAGCACTGGAACAGCCGGCACTGATAACCGCAACGGCCGGCCAGTTTGGAAGCAGCAGTACTGTTGTAAGTATTGATGTAAAAAGATCTTTACTGGGGGGGTATAAAATATATGCGGCCAACGGACAAAAAAATACCGGTAAGGATCCGGTAGTTTTTGCCCGGGAAATGGAAAGCGCCGGTGCCGGAGAAATATTTATTAATTCGGTTGACGCCGATGGTACCATGGCAGGCTATGACGTTAATCTTGTAAAAAAAATAGCAGAAGCGGTTTCAGTACCGGTAATTGCCTGCGGGGGCGCAGGCTCTATGCAGCATTTTAAACAGGCCATCGAAGCAGGGGCAAGCGCTGTAGCAGCAGGAAGTTTTTTTGTGTTTCATGGTAAACACAAAGCTGTATTAATTACGTATCCCTTACCCGCCAAACTGCAAACATTATCATGATGAAGGAATTACAAAAATACCAGGTTTGTACCAGCTGCGTGATGGATACCACCGACAGGGATATCATATTTGATGATAAAGGCGTATGCAATCATTGCCATGAGTATGAAGAAAAAAGAAAACTGGTTGACCTGCCACTGGATGTAAAACAAAAAAAACTTGCAGATTATGTAACCCTTATAAAAAAAGACGGCCGGGGAAAAGAGTATGATTGTATAACAGGGGTTAGCGGTGGTGTGGATAGTACGTATGCAGTTTACCTGTTAAAACAACTGGGCCTGAGGCCGCTGGTTGTTCATTTGGATAATGGCTGGAACTCGGAGCTGGCCGTACAGAATATAGAAAACATTGTTACCCGTTTGGGTTTTGACCTGTACACAAAAGTGCTTGACTGGAATGAATTTAAAGAATTGCAGGTAGCCTATTTAAAAGCATCGGTGCTTGACCTGGAAGCCTTAACCGATCATGCCATAACAGCTACCCTGTATGAGCAGGCTGCCGCAAACCGCATCAGGTATATTATGGCGGGTACCAATACCGTTACCGAGGCCATACTGCCGGTAAACTGGCGCTATGCAAATAAAACCAATGATGCAGTAAATATTAAAGACATCAATGACCGGTTCAGGAATAAACCCATAAAAGATTTTCCACTGTTGAGTTTTCAAAAATACAGTTACTATCATAAGGTGAAAAAGATACAGTGGTTTGGGTTGCTCGATTATTTTGATTACGATAAAGCCAAAGCAAAAGCCATAATTGAAAAGGAGCTGGGCTGGCGGGATTATGGCGGTAAACATTATGAATCGATCATCACCCGTTTTTACCAGGGATATATATTGCCCAACAAATTTAATATTGATAAACGCAAAGCACATTTATCTACCCTTATCGTTTCGGGACAAATGACCAGGGATGAAGCCCTGAAAGAACTGGCGCATCCCATTATGGAAATTGAAATACTGAAACAGGACCTGGAATATGTACCTAAAAAACTGGGGCTTACAGAAAAACAGTTTGATGAAATAATGAAACTGCCGGCAAAGAGCCATTACGATTATAAAACGGATAAGAAACTCCGTAACCTTATTTTTTCAATAAATAAAAAAATACCCGGCAACAGGTAAAGTCGGTACCGGTGATAATATAGTTGTACTTTATTAAAGGGCCATAGTTATAAAATATACAATTACATGATCTGGATTATTATAGCTAATGAAAAACTGGGTGGTGCAGAGAAAAGGTTTACCGGGATATGGGAAGGGCTGGTAAAACAGGCAGGCTACGGTCAAAAACTTACCCTTGTATTACCTCCGGAACTGTTCAATATATTTTCTTCTTCAGTTGAGTTTAAAGATAGTTTTGAAAAATACCGCAACTCAATATTGATCCATGATTTTTATTATTCAACCGGAGCTGCGGTTGTTAGAAAAAATCTCCGTGATTTTGTTTATACCCATACACAGGATCGTGATACGCTTCATTTTATTGATGCACACCCTTTACATTCTTTTAAAAACAGGCAGGTTATTTTTTCGGTAACCCAATCCAGCTTTAAGAATTTATCGGTTAAAGGAAAAGCTGCCCAGCTGCTGGCCATATTGCATTCGCAAAAAACAGATGTGCTTGACCCCGGCATTTTTAAATTTGTTAAGCGGCTTTTTTTCCTGAAAAGAAAATCGATAAGCCAAACACCGGGCAGTTTTTGTAATACAGAACTTTTTAAACCGGTTAACCGGGCCGGTAAAAAGAACTGGATCGTTTTTACAGGAAGGCTGGAGCCTGTAAAGCAGATCATAAATTTTGTAAAAGCTATACCGGCTGTTTATGAAGCGGTAAAGGGAAGAGAAAAAGCGTTTGTATTTTATATAATTGGCTGGGGATCATTAAAAGCCGGGATAGAGGAAATTTTAAAGACCGATGCCTACAAAAATATTCCTGTTGTTTTTGAGTACAAAGAAAATGTACATGAAGTGATGAACCAGGCCAGGTATTTTGTATCACTGCAGCTGCATAATAACTATCCTTCCAAAAGCCTGATAGAAGCAATGGCGGCCGGTGCAATTCCGGTAGTTACCGATACCGGTCAAACACGCTGGCTTGTAAAGGATGAATTTGGTTATTTTGTACATGAAGATTTTACAACCGGCGACCTGTCGAAAATCTTTTCTGAGATCACCCAAATGCCAGACTCCCTGCTCGAAAAAAAAGCCCAACTGGCGAGAGATTTCATCCTGGAAAATTATTCAATTAATAATTCAGTTAATTATTTTACAGAGCTTTATCAAATGCATTGATCAGGCAGTTGCTTCTTTTTTTTCCACAACAAACGATTTGCCCGATATGATGACCAATGCAATAAGAAAAAAAGGTATTGCCGGGATCTTATAACGCACCAGGCTCCCGAAATTAAAAGAGCTGATACCTACAAAGGCCGCAAATAATAAAGAAAATACCAGGCAATATAATACCAGCGGATCAGTAAATATTTTTTTAAAAAAATTAGAGATCCCTTTAGGTGTAAAAAAGTTTCTGATCGTAAACCAGAATATCAGCAAACTTTCCAGAGCAGAAAGTAACATGACCATATTACGGGCCTCCCATATGAACGGCCTGAAAAAAGTGGTGCCAATAGCGGCCGGGGTCAATCTTAAAAACCCGGTCAGGGTGCCGTCAAATTCGCCCAGTGTAAAATAAGAACCTTCCAATGTTTTTGACTGGATATTAAAATTTTCCTGGGTAATGGATACGGTGTTTAAAATTTCTTCGGAAGAAAAATTTGTAAAAAAATCATCTCCATAAAAATAAAAATACAGTATAACCCCGGCAAAAAATACAGGGAAGGTAAGCCTTAGCGCTATCCTGATATACCTGTTTGGGTTATTTTTAATATTGGTGATAAATAAATAATACAGGCAAAAAGGCAGGTAACTGTATAAGATGTATATTTTAATAAAGTAAATAAGATAAATACATACCGCCGCGATCAGTAAATTCAACAACCGGTTCTTTTTATATACGATGAGTTTATACAGGCTCCAGGTTAAAAAACCGATGGAAGCCATGCATACCGCATCTTTGCTGATACCACTGCTCCAGAAGACTACAGTAGGTACGGCCATACAGGCTATGGCAAAAGCATATTCCAGTTGTGGCCGCTGTTTCCTGAAAAACAGGAACAGGTACCAGCTCCCTAAAAATGCAATAAAAGCGCAAAGCAGGTTAACGATCATATATTTTTTAAAAGCTAAAAAACATAAGATAACACTGATCTTTACCACCAGGTAATTACTTTCCATCAATAAATATCCCTTTTCCCCGGGGCTGGCCAGGTTGTTTGTTTCTTCACCACCCTGAGTAATTAAAAGGTCAGCTTTTTGTGCATTATTGCTGATGATGTTTGCAAAATTTTTGCCTTCACCATAAAAGAGATCAACCGTATCGCCACGCATGTAAAAGTTGGTAAGTAAGGTAAATACAATAGCTACCAGCATTTTAAACCTAAAACCCCATTTAAAATAAAAAACCAACCGGGGCTCGTCCTTATACCTGGCTCTGATGTATTTGGCGACCAGGTTTAAAATAAAAAGATATGCAGGCAGCAGCACGAAATCCCAAATGGTGAGGTCTTGCATAAAAATATATCTTGAAGAGAATTTTTTTGATTAGGGTTCAAAGATATTGAATGATATAATACGCGGCAGGTTTAAAAAAGTATAGAAAAGGGGTTATCGGATACGTTTGTTATTTAAATAAATTATTGAACCTGTCAACTGTTGCAATAACCGAATACAGGTTAATAATTTTTGCTTTGGCTTCCTTGCCCATTTTACTGCGCAATTCATTGCTGGTAATTAATTGTTCCAGTGTATTGAACCATTCTGTATCGTTATCGGCCCAAAAACCATCTGCCCCGTTATTCACTACTTCGCAATTAACACCAAACGGAGTTACAACCGAAGGTATGCCAAGGCTCATATACTGAATGGCTTTAAAGGCGCATTTGCCCAATTGCACATCGGTTTTTAAAAGGGGCATAATGCCGATATTCATTTTTATCAGGTCATCCATCTCTGTTTCCTTGTTCCATTTAATAAACGTATAATTTATGTTTTCTAAACCCGGGTTCTTATCGGCGATAATTAAAAACTCAAACGGGTATTTAGCATGCAGGCTTTTTATTGCAGGAATTGCAATCGACAGGTTAATAAAATTGGTGAACGTGCCCGTCCAGCCTATCGTTAAAGGTTTGTCTTCCTGGTTTTTTGTTTTATTATGTGTTCTTTGGGTGTCTACAACGGTAGGTATAATTCTTACATCTCTGTTATATTGCAGCGCATAGTCTGCCAGAAATTGATTCCCGGTTGTTACTATGCTGCTCCATTTACATATTTTTGATATTTTCCAGGTACACTTGATTTTGGCGGCGATAGGGTTTGCAGCCGAGGATAAAGGGATCCAGATGGCATCATCAAAATCGTAAATGATCTTTTTTTTCCACACCCTGGCTATTAACCATTCTAATACCGGAGGTCCAAAAGGAGCAGCTTCACGATGTATATAAACATAGTTATAATCAGCAAGGGTAAAAAGTAAAAAAAATCTCTTTGCCATCCCTTTAAGCATGATCAATGTCTTTTTAATACTATTGCCCTGTTTAAAGATCAGGTCATAATCTTTATCAGCAACAAAAGTTTTATAGGTATAGCTGATTTTAAGTTTTTCTAACTCAGGTAAGTAGTGTTCAAACCGGAACCGCTGGGAGGGGGTTATGTATTTGGGATATGGTGCTAAAAACAATACTTTCATAAACGTTAGCTAAATTCGGCTTTCAATCTTTGGGGATATTAATTATTAACGTGTTGTGTTATTAAGATTTAAGACACGCTCTGGAAGCCGTCTTCGACAAGCTCAGACTGACAGCTTTCTGTCATGTTGAGCTTGTCGAATCATAGACAGAATGCGGGTTTTAAATGAAATTTATTTTTTAATAGCACAACACGTTAATTATTACTTTTCAGTATTGGTTTTTCAGGAATAATGGTACATCAAATAACAGTGCTTTCAATCAGCTTACAGTAACCGGTATTTATTGTGATCATACACAAAAAACCTTTCCGGATGTTTTGCTGTTCTTAAAAACAAAGCAGCAAAAATTATAAGTTGCCGTGAAATTAATTGTTTTATTTTAAATAGGTTACAATATTCGGGGCATAGGTTTATACGGGTACTACACGTACCTTTGCGTTGCTAAATTTTTAAATAAGTATGTGCGGTATTTCCGGCTTTGCCGATTTTAATAAAAATACAGACAGGGAAATTTTAGAAAAGATGAACCG
>JAYTOF010000038.1:0-15097 GCA_043747955.1 Chitinophagaceae bacterium | reverse complement strand
GGAGTTTGATCTGGCATAGTTATTTCTTTTTATCAAATACTGCAAAATTCATAACCGCATTGTTTTTAAACCAGGCAATGCAATGAGGATGCAGCATATCGGAACAAGATAAAGAAATTGTGTGAATTTATGGTGAATGACCAACCCCGGCCGTTTCTGCAAAGGCGGGCATACTAAAAAGGTTTTGTTGAATTTCAGCCGGTGCAATTCAGCCTTACATGAAATTCAGTCAGGCATTATTATTTTGATGCAGCTTTCATTTTTGCATTCATCCCCTTTATAACGTCGTTGGTAATATTTAAAGTAGCATCTTTATAAACCAGATAATCCAGCCCGGTACCCGTAGCTAAAATGTACATGTATCTTTTATCTTTATTATATTCAGCTAAGAACTCTTTCAGTTTCTTTTGTATATCTTCCATGATACCGAAATTTTTTTCATTCAGTTTCTGGCTGAGTGCCTGTTTTTTGTTGTCGATCTGTTGTTGCTGTTCAAATAATTTTGACTGGAATGCCTGCACTTCTTCCTCTGTAACAGCCGCCCCTTTTTTAATAAAATTATCTTTTTGTGCCTGCAGCCCCCGGTACCCATTTTCGTGTTCTGCCTCAATGGCTTTCATTTCCGCATCCAGTTCTTTTCGCCTTTCTTTTATATAGGTAATGTTTTCATTTAAAGAATCCAGTTCAATATAAGCCAGTGGGGGGCGACGACCGTTACTATCTGTTGCCATATATGAGGTACTTATTTTGGCAGCTACATCTTCGGCTTTTTTACCCGAAAAATCATAATAATACAGGTAACCAACCGCTGCCAGCAAAACCACATTTAATACTACAGATAAATATTTCATCATACGCTTTTATTTGCAGGCAATATACTTACAAACGTTTACAGGGCAATAAGTTTCTAAAATTTTTAGGAAAGGGTTAACGCCTGTCTGTTTGAGCAACGTTCAGAAGCAGAAAAAGGATAAACCATTTATATTACAGATATCCCGATTACTAATAAGCTAAAAAATATAATGATAATATTATACATTTTACAGTGCAGTTTCAGTTAATTTCGTCCATTCCGTAAAATATCTATATCAATCATTTTATGTTTTTAAAAATTCTTACAGTAGCCGGCCTTGCCACTTTTGAAATATATGCAGCCATTCCTGCCGGGTTTGCTTTTGGCCTTTCGCCCTGGACCATTTTTTTTGCCAGCGCAACGGGAGGTTTGATCGGTGTGTTTGTTGCTGCTTTTTTAGGCGATAAGATCAGGGCCCTGTTTCATAAAAACAAACCCACTAAAGAAATTGCTCAAAAAAAGCATCCGATGATAATCCGCCTCTGGAATAAATATGGCATCATTGGCCTGGGTTTTTTAGGAACTGTTTCTGTTGGTGCACCCATAAGTATTGCAGTAGGTGTTGGTTTAAATACCAATATTAAAAAGCTGGTTACCTGGTGCTGTATTGGCGTTATTACCCGCTGTATTGTTTTTACCCTGGTAGGGTATTATGGATTACAGTTGATTTAAGGAATGCAGTAACTAAAGTCAGGCACTTTTTATTTATTAATATTTCATTTTAATGCTTCAGCAGGAATATCCATATCAGGTAAAATGCTTTTGAAGGGTTTTGTATTCTTCCATTCTTCATCATACATTTTAAGGCTTTTTTCAATAGAACTTTTAAGTTTTGCATTCCTTTCTTCAATTCTGTTATCAGGAGTGACCACCGGAGGATTTTCATTTATTATTTTTTTAGCCCTTTCAAAAAGCTCTTTATCATTAACAGATAAAGGACTAAATCCAACACGTGCATTCCAACTGCCCGGAAAAATATCAACAATTACAATATAGGTGGCACCGGCTTTAAGATCGGCAGTCATAAACTCTTTATTTTCAATGGAGGCCCAAAAAAGGTGTTTACCGGGGGTACATTCCACCCTCATATAATTAGGGCCCTTAACTTCCCCAATAAATTTATCCTGCTGAAAGAAATCAACAGAAAGTTTGGGACCGCCCACCCGGATACTTACCCGAACAAAATATATGACAGCCTTCCCTTCTGCGGGAGGTGGAAATCCCTGGGCGAAAAGAGAAGAAATACCAGCTAAAATCGTAATTAAATAAATAGTGATAGACTTTTTCATGAATTATCATTTTAATGATGAATGAGCCAGAGTATAATAGTAACCCTTTTTAAAAATAAACGCAACTTTTATGGTAACTAATTCAAAGGACCAAACCCCGGTAAATGATTGCACTAAAGAAGTTTATTATTAATAATTGGCTTCTTATTAAATAATGTGTATATTGGAAATACGATTCTGCCTCTTTAAATTCACAATCTACTGTTTTAAATCCTTGTCTTTAACAAGCCTTGATAACCAGGCTTATGTCTAACCATCCCGTGCCTTCATTTTATAACCCGATCATGAAAGGATTTTATCTTATAAAAGAAAGCCTTGTGGCTACTGTAATGATACTTATCATCACATTCAGTGTCAGCTATATTCCTATAAAGTTTGAATTCACCAAACCCATCCGTCAGGGATTTCTGGGTTTTGATATATATGATCTTTATTATTCCGGCAGGCATTTGAATCCAAAAAGAGATACCAATATAGTGATCGTTGAGATCGGTAGTGACCGTGCAACCATTGCCCACCAGATCAGCCTTATACAAAAATATTCCCCTGCGGTTATAGGCATTGATGCCCTATTTGAAAAAGAAAAAGATGAAGAACCGATAGAGAATATCAAATTACTCCAGGCCATCAGCCAGTCAGACAATATTATTTTTGCATCCAAATATGACACTGACCCGGTCACCGGGAAACCGGTCTTTATACATAATTTTTTTGAAGAGAAAGACGAACATTACCATTCGGGCTATTTCAATTTAATTGGGAGCCAGTTTTCGGTGATCAGAAATTATCCGCCTTTTCTTAAAGCCGCTGATTCACTCTATCCTGCTTTTACTTCTGCGATCGCTAAAATATTTTCACCTGATAGATTCAATAAATTAAAAAAGCGAAATAGAAAATTAGAGGTCATTAACTATAAAGGAAATCTTGAAAGCTATACATCACTGACAATTGAAGGGCTATTGCAGGCTGACTCTACCGGACAGCTTGCAAGTTTACTTACCCAAAAAATTGTATTATTGGGATACTTTGTTAAAGATAAACACCTGGTAATTGATGATCTGCATTTTTCACCGTTGAATGAAGAGGTTGCCGGTAAAAATTACCCCGATATGTATGGTGTAGTGATACACGCCAATATCCTTTCTATGATCCTGAACGGAAACTATGTAACCCAGGCTTCAAGCTTTGTCTCTTACCTGCTGGCAGGAGTGATCACTTTTTTATTCCTGCTTTTTATTTTGTGGCGTTACAAAAAACACAAACATCCTAAACACTACTGGCTTCTGTTAGCTCAATTTGCTGTAGTACTTTTTGTATTGTATGTATTTCTCCAGGTATTCAACTGGTTCCAGGTAAAGGTTCCTTTATTGCCCATAATGATAGCTCTAGCGCTCTGTGTTGAATTACTGGATATTTACAAAATGATAGCCCTGCGATTACATAAGAAGTACCGGTATAAAACAGTCTTTACTTATAAATAATTTATATGAAATACTTAATGGTCATTCTACTTTTTGCGGCTAGCAGTCATAGCCAGGCCCAGTTACCCGATTATTATGTGTACCTGGTTAGTGGAGAAGCTACCATTACAAAACCCGGAGCAAAGCCCATTGTTGTAAAACAAAGCCAGCTTGTTTATAAAACGGATGTCATTGCATTAAAAAAGGGAACAGAACTTACCCTTGTGGACAAGGATGCAAGCTTTGTAGTATTGACTGCAGCAGGAACTTATAAAGCCAGTGAGCTCTTAAAAAAAGCAAATAAAAAAAATAATGAAGGAATAACCGGTAAATACCTGAAGTTGTTATTTCATGAACTGCTGGACCCAGAGCATGATTATGAAAAGTTTAAAAAAGAAAATATTGCCGGGGTATGGGGCGGTGTTAACCGTGGGGATGATTGCGGGAACAGGATATTCCCGGTTAACGGGTTACAAACATCTGTCACATCCATTGTATTCACGTGGCATAAAACGAGTCCTTCCTCCAATTATTTATTTGTCATTTATGATGCTGATGGAAAAGAGCTTGTTAGGATGAATGTAAAAGATACCCTGCTGTCAATTAATATCAATGAAATACTTCTGGGCAGGCCGGGCAAATATTTCTGGAGGGTAATGAGTATAGATGGGAATTGCGAAGATGAGGTCCTTATCTATTTTGACATACTGACAGGAGAAAACGAGAAGAAACTGGCAGGCCAACTAGTTGCTGCTACAGGTAATGAAAGCATTGAAATTCAGTTGCAGCATATAGATAAACTGGAAAAGAATGCCTTTATAAATGTTGCATCTGCCCGTTATGCTGCAATAGTAAAAGCCAACCCCAGTAACGGCGCTTTACTGAAAAGTTATGTTTCATTTTTATTGAAGTATGGCTTTGAGGAAGAGGCGGCATCAGCATGGAAATAATTAGTTTGTTCAGCAGATTTCATCAACTAAAAATATTATAGTTATGAAAAGTTGTAAGATTGCAATACTGGTATGTATTTTTCTTTTTTTATCCATCGATGCATACAGCCAGCTTTGGAAACAATATTCGGATAGTGCAAAAGTATTTAGTGATCAAAAGAAAACAGACAAAGCAATTGAATATTATTACAAAGCAAAAGATGAATTGAAGAAGGATTCGATGTTGTCAAATAGCCATGCTCAAATCTGTAATGGCCTTGCTAGTTTTTACATGAATATGGCTAAATATGAAAAGGCAGAAGTACTTTATATAGAAGCAAAAAATATACGAGAAAAAGTGTTGGGTAAAGAGCATCCTGATTATGCTTCTAGTTGCGATAATCTTGCTATTCTATATAAAGATATGGGGCAATACGAAAAAGCAGAGCCTCTTTATTTGGAAGCTAAACAAATAAGGGAAAGAGTTCTTGGTAAAAATCATCTCGATTACGCATCGAGTTGTAATAATCTTGCTGGTTTATATTTGGAAATGAGTCAATATAAAAAAGCGGAACCTCTTTATTTGGAAGCTAAACAAATAAGGGAAAAAATACTCGGCAAAGAGCATAATATTTATGCTGTGAGTTGTAATAATCTTGCTAGTTTATACTATAGTTTGGGGCATTACGAAAAAGCAGAACCGCTTTTATTAGAAGCTAGAAGAATATGGGAGAAAATTTTTGGCAAGGAACATCCCAATTATTCTTATAGTAGTAACAATCTTGCAAATTTATATTCGGATATGGGCCAATATAAAAAAGCAGAGATACTCTATTTAGAAGCAAAAAAAATAAGAGAGAAAGTATTGGGTAAAGAACATCCTAATTATGCCTCGAGTTGTAATAACCTAGCAGCACTATATTCAGATATGGGTGAATATGAAAAGGCAGAGGTACTCTATTTAGAAGCAAAAAAAATAAGAGAAAAAGTATTGGGTAAAGAACATCCTGATTATGCGCTAAGTTGTATGAATCTTGCCAATTTATACAGGCAAATGGGTCTATATAAAAAAGCAGAATTGCTTTTTCTTGAAGCTAAACTAATTATTGAAAATGGATCTGGTAAGGAACATCCAGATTATGCTACTAGTTGTTTTAATCTTGGGGGTTTATATAGTGATATGGGTCAATTTAAAAAAGCAGAACCTCTTTTTTTGGAGGCTAAACAAATAACCGAAAAAGCGCTTGGGAAAGAGCACCCTGATTATATTGAAAGTTGTGATGCGCTTGCTGGATTATATAAAGATATGGGTCAATTTAAAAAAGCGGAATTTTTATGTTTAGACGCAAAACAATTATGGGAAAAAGTATTTGGAATGGAACATCCTAAATATGCTTCAAGTTGTTATAATTTAGGTGATTTATACAGTGATATAGGGCAATATAAAAAAGCAAAGCCGCTCTTATTAGTAACAAAGCAAATAAGGAAGAAGACTCTAGGGGAAGACCATCCTGATTACGCTAATTGTTGTAATATTCTTGGAAGTGTATATTGGAATCTTAAAGATTATAAAAAAGCGCTCGATTTTTATACAGAGACCTTTACTATGGATCTTAAAGGAGTAAAGAAATTTTTCCAATTCACTTCTGAGACAGAAAAGCAATCCTACTTAAAAAATATTGCCCACCATGAACTATTTTTTTTATCATTTAATACAAGTACCTCATCCCCATCGCTCCAAGGTTTTGCTTATAACGTTTCTCTTTATAGCCGCAATTTAATTTTATCTTCTTCTCAACAACTCAGGAATACTATTTATAATTCAACCGATACAAGCATAAAAAACAAATACAATAGCTGGATCAGTTCAAGAGAGCAAATATCTTTCTGGAATGCAAAGCCAATTGCTGACCGGCCTGCTTATGTAAAAATCCTGGAAGAGCAAGCTAATACTTTGGAAAAAGAATTAACCCGTTTATCTTCTGATTTTAGAAAAGATCAATCTAACAATGAAATTACCTGGAAAAATATTCAGCAAATCCTGAAAACAAATGAAGCTGCCATTGAGTTTGTAGAATTCAAGTACTATACCGGCAAGCGATGGACTGATAGCACTTATTATATTGCTTTGGTTTTAAGAAAAAACAAACCAGAGCCAGTGCTGGTCCGGTTATTTGAAAAAAGACAAATAGATAAATTACTTAACAGTACAGAAAACCTGGCTACTGATAGCAAAATAAATACTCTTTATGCCGGAAACAGATCACTTTATAACCTTGCCTGGAAACCCCTGGAAAAATATTTGACAGGAATATCCAAAGTATATTTCGCTTCAGCGGGAAACCTGTTTAAAATATCTTTTGCTGCTTTACCTGTTAATGATAAACAGGTGCTGGGAGATAAATACCAATTAATTCAACTGAATACCACAGCATCAGTTTCTGATAATACTCTCAGTATTTTAACTACTGCTGATAAAATTCAATTATACGGAGGCATTAAATACGATGCAGACTCTGCAACATTAAAGGAGGCTGTCGCTTTGTATCAATCCAATACTGAAAGTACCCGTTCCCTTCCTGCTGATCTGGAAAGAGGCGCAGGTTTTCAATATTTGCCAGGCACACAAAAAGAAACAGAGGCAATTAAAAAAGAAATTGGTAATACAAGTATTCCTGTTACCATTTTATCCGGTACAAATGCTACCGAAGAATCAGTTAAAGCACTAACCGGAAAATCTTCTCCTTCGGTACTACATATTGCCACGCATGGTTTTTTCTTCCCTGATCCGAAGGATGATAAAAGAGATAGTATTCAGCGAAAATTTGAAACAAGCGGTAAAGCTTTTAAACAATCTGATAACCCTTTGTTCCGCTCAGGGTTACTTTTTACAGGCGCCAATAATGCCTGGCAGGGAAAGCCGATTGATGGGATTGAGGATGGCATATTGACAGCTTATGAAGTATCTAACCTGTATTTACCTAATACAAAATTAGTTGTGCTCTCCGCTTGTGAAACTGCATTAGGTGATATCCAGGGAAGCGAAGGTGTATATGGATTGCAAAGAGCCTTTAAAATGGCTGGGGTACAAAACCTTGTCATGAGTTTATGGAAGGTACCGGACGCAGAAACAGCCGAATTCATGCAATTGTTTTACAAAAATCTTTTTGCCAAACAAACTATCAGCAATGCGTTTTATAATACTCAAAAAGTAATGAAGGATAAATACCGGGCCGAGCCGTATAAATGGGCTGCATGGGTGTTGGTGATGTAAGTTTATTTAAGATTTATTTCTTAGAGATGACATCTTTTAAAAAGATGTCATCTCTAAAAGCTACTAATTATCTTTTCAAAAACTTCCCCTTCAACAGCTTCTCCGTAACCTCATCCTTTAAACTGCGGCTGATGGGGATGCGGTGTTCACCCATACGTATCTCATTACCATCAATACTGTTAACTTTTGTAGCGGAAATAATATACGATTTATGCACCTTAATGAAACGGCCGGCAGGTAAATAATCTTCTACCGATTTAAACGTGAGGTAGCTGATATATTTTTTTGATGCGGTATGGATGGTCACATAATTCTGCAGGGCCTCTACAAATAAAATATCCTCAAATACTATTTTCACCAGTTTGTTATCAGCCTTAATAAAAAAATAATCCGGTGCAACGCCTGTTATTGTTTCCGTATTATTTTTTTGCCTTACTTCATAATATTCCTTTGTCTTCATGGCGGCTTTTAAAAAACGGTCAAAGGAAATGGGCTTTACCAGGTAATCCAGTGCATTCACTTCAAAACCATCAAGTGCATATTGTGGGTAAGCGGTTGTAAATATAACAGCCGGGGGATTTGTAAGTGTTTTAAAAAAATCGAGTCCCGTTATTTTAGGCATTTGTATATCGAGGAAAAGTAATTGCACTTCTCCGCTGCCAAGCATGTCCGTGGCAGCCAGCGGATTATCAAATTCTCCCAACAGATTGAGGAAATCTACATCTGCAATGTATTCCTTTAGCCCGGTTCTTGCCAGGGGTTCATCGTCTATTATGATGCAGTTGATACCCCCCAACCCCCTAAAGGGGGAGTTTTGGCTATTCATAATTCTTAGTTTATTATTTTCAACTCCAGTTCAACACTAAAAGTATCCATTTCATTCCTGATTGTCAACTTGTGTTTATCAGGGTACAATAAAGCAAGCCTTCTTTTTACATTAGTGAGGCCAATACCCGCATGTCTGTCGGTATTTTTTTCTATCACTTCTTTTGAATTTTTAATTGTAAAATGAAAGGCCCCATTATTCATACCCAAGTCAAGATTAATAAAATTAAGCTGATCCTTATGATGTGAAATATGTTTGAAGGCATTCTCCACAAAGGGTATCAGCAGCAACGGCTCAATGGAAAACCCTTTTACTTCAGGTGAACAGTTAAATTCCACTGTATAATTTTCATCCCTGCGGAGTTTTTGCAGGTCAACATAATCTTTAAGATAATCTATTTCTTTTTCAACCGGTATCCTGTCTCCATTCATCTCGTACAACTGGTATCGCAGCATGGCCGAAAATTTGTGCAGGGCTCCCCTGGCCTCCACATTGTTTTTTTCAATAAGAAAGTAAACAGAATTGAGTGAATTAAAAAGAAAATGTGGGTTGATCTGCGACTTTAAAAAATTCAATTCCGCTTCGGCTTTTTCCTTTGCCATTTCCACCATGCGCTGCTGCATTTTTGTATAATCCATCATTAATTTAAAAGCAGCACCTGACAGCACTAAAAAGAAATGTGGAATTACATTGTCATATATCCTTGCCTTTACATTACCCGATAAACTTAGCAGTGCAGGGTTATGGGTAAGCTGGCCAAGAATATACATTTTAGCCATACTGCTGAAAAGTATCATTGCAATAAAAGATAATCCGAACCAGAAATATTGTCTTTTATAAAGCAGTTTGGGTATTAACAGGTAATTGGTTACATATACCATCAGGGCCAGGTCGGCTACTTTAACCAACGTAACTTTAAAAGCCGTTGATTCCAATGCATAATCTTCGTAGCGTAAAAAAAACCATAACCCAAATACCAGCATCCAGATAATGAGATGATGCAGTTTATACTTAATAAAGAAAGCGGCGTTGTGCATATGTCAAAATAAAAGTACAAATTCCATCCGGCAATATTGATTACAGCACCGGCAGTATTTACGGGACGAAATACATTTTTCGGCTTGTCAAGTACAATTACCCATTGGTGTAAATGATTTTTATATGCCAATGGACCTATACAAATTTGTAACATAAAAATCAGAATTATGAAATTAATTACCCTTTTGTATATGTTGATCAACCTGTTCTCATTCTGTGCCTGTTCGCAAAACAATAAAACAATACCTGGTCCCAAACAGCAAATTGGTGGACCCTGCGAAGGCTGTGAGGCTGTATTTGAAAGCCCTGTTCCCTTTGATAAACTCAGCTGGACAGATACCTTACCCGACTTTAATGAGCCCGGGCCCAAACTTATGATCAGCGGGGTGATTTACCAGGCTGATGGAAAAACACCGGCAGAAGATGTGGTGCTGTATATTTATCATACCAACCAAAATGGAGTTTATAGCAATAAGAATAATGAAAAGGGATGGGCTGTACGGCATGGCTATATCCGGGGCTGGGTGAAGACCAATGAAAAAGGGCAGTACAGGTTTTATACATTAATGCCTGCTTCATACCCAAACTCAACGGCAGTAAAACATATTCATCCTACCATTAAAGAGCCGGGTAAAAATGAATATTATATTGATGAATATATTTTTGATGATGATCCTTTTCTTACAGCTGAAAGAAGAAAGCAGCCTCAAAAACAACGTGGGGGAGATGGGCTGATTAAGCTTAAAAATGAAAATGGCATTTTAACAGGAGAAAGAAATATTTACCTGGGTAAACATATACCTGATTATGCGGCAGCAACCCTGCAATCGGGCCTGGCTGTTGGAAGTAACTGCCCTGCATTTGATCCCATACATCTTTCCGGTGCCGATAAAGGAAAACTTGTATGCCCCATGTGTAAATACGGGTACCAACAGGGTGTAATGGTATGGTTTAATCATACCAACCTGGATGAACTGAAAAGTTTTGTCAATATAATGGAAACTGAAATGGAACATCGCGGAGAAAAAAATTTTAGGGTATTTATGATATATATGAATCCAACCTACAAGATCAATGATGAAACAAGCCAGTCAGTGCTACGGAATAAGATTATCAGATGGTGTGATGAACAAAGCCTTAAACGGGTAGCCATGCTGTGGGTTCCCTCACCGGTTGATGAAGAGACCTGCGGGGTTTTTGAGATCAACTCTGAAGCCATTAATACTGTATTTGTGTATAAGAAAAGAACAGTGGTGGAAAAATGGATCGATATGGATTATAATGATGAAAGTATAAAAGCCATCCTGAAAAAAATTGATTCGCCGGGATGATAAAAAAATATAGCCATGAAATATTTTCTGATTCTTTATTTTCATTTCTCTTTTCTCTTTCGTTTGATACAGCCCCGGTCATTATAAATGGGAACAGGTGGTAAAAACCCGGTAATGGCAGTTTCCAGGAGAAAATGGAAAGCAGATAAATGGCCATGGGCTTTAGTACCTGTAATTGCTTTTGATAAAAGATCCAGAGATGACATCTTTTAAAAAGATGTCATCTCTAAAGCATAAAAAAGGAGTAAGAAATTAATCTTACTCCTTGTATTTAAATTCGTGTAACCTGCCTACCGGCAGGCAGGTCCGATAAATTAGTGTTTACTCTTCGTCATCAAAACTCATGGCTTCCTTGGTGGTCATCAGCAATTCATATTCCTCCTTGCTTCCTACGATCATATTTTCAAACTCACGCAAGCCGGTACCGGCCGGGATATGATGCCCGGTGATCACGTTCTCTTTCAGTCCAAGCATTTCATCTGTTTTACCCTGAATGGCAGCAGAACTCAATACCTTGGTTGTTTCCTGGAACGATGCCGCAGATATCCAGCTATGGGTACCCAGTGATGCTTTGGTAATACCCAGCAACAACGGTGATGAAGTTGCAGGCGATGCATCACGGAAATCGGCCAGTTTTTTATCTGCTCTTCTTAAGACTGAATTTTCTTCACGGATATCACGCAGGGTAACAATTTGTCCTGATTTTAATTTAGTACTCTCACCGGGATCTGTTACCACTTTCTTATCGTAGATATAATCATTCTCCATATTAAAGTCTAAACGGTCTTCTGTATCCCCTTCCAGGAATTTAGTATCTCCGGCATCTTCAATTCTTATCTTACGCATCATCTGGCGAACAATAACTTCAACATGTTTGTCATTGATCTTCACACCCTGCAGGCGGTAAACTTCCTGTATTTCATTAACCACATATTCCTGAACTGCAAATGGTCCTTTAATGGCCAGGATATCGATCGGCGCAGTTTGTCCGTCACTTAAAGCGGCACCGGCTTTTACAAAGTCACCATCCTGCACCAAAATCTGGCGGCTTAATGGAACTAGATATTTTTTAACCACCCCGTCTTTTGCTTCTACAATGATCTCGCGGTTACCCCGTTTGATGTTACCAAAAGCAACCACACCATCTATCTCACAAACAACCGCAGGATTACTTGGGTTACGTGCCTCAAACAATTCTGTTACACGTGGAAGACCACCGGTTATATCCTTCAGCTTGCTCAGCACCCTTGGAATTTTAACCAAAACCTGTCCGCTTCTTACATCACTTCCTTCTTCAACCACGATATGAGATCCCACAGGCAGGTTATAAATCTTCTTCTCCTTACCTTCTACAAGAATTGAAGGCAATTTGGTTTTATCTTTTGTTTCAATAACCACTTTTTCACGGTGGCCTGTTTGCTCATCAGCTTCATCACGGTAAGTAATACCTTCTATCAAACTTTCGAAATGGATCTTACCGTTTACTTCTGCAACAATTACATTGTTGAACGGATCCCAGGTACAGATGATATCGCCTTTGGTAACTTTTTGTCCGTCTTTAACATTCAGGACAGATCCATAAGGAATATGAGATGTGTTCAATAAACGGTCACTCTTAACATCAATATTTCTGATCTCACCGGTACGGCCAATAACTACATTTATCTTCTTACCGTTATTATCTTCGGTATGAACCGTACGTAAACCATCAAACTGTATGGTACCGTCAAACTTGGCAGGTAAGGTAGATTCAACAGAAGCAGAACCTGCAACACCACCTACGTGGAAAGTACGAAGTGTTAACTGTGTACCCGGCTCACCAATTGACTGAGCTGCTATGATACCCACTGCATCGCCACGCTGTGCCAGCATTCCCGATGCCAGGTTTTTACCATAACACCTTACACAAACACCACGCTTGCTTTCGCAGGTTAATACCGAACGTATTTCAACAGTTTCAATTCCGCTTTCGTCAATCAGTTTTGCCATTTCTGCACTGATCTCCTCTCCACCACTTATTAATAATTCTTCAGTCAGCGGATGAAAAACATCATGCAATGACATACGTCCTTCTATCCTGTCGCTCAATGCTTCAATAATATCCTCATTATCTTTTAATGCAGATGTTGCAATTCCACGTAATGTTCCGCAATCTTCTTCGTTGATAACCACATCCTGGCTAACGTCAACCAAACGACGGGTTAAGTAACCGGCATCGGCTGTTTTAAGGGCCGTATCAGCCAAACCTTTACGGGCACCATGCGTAGAGATAAAATATTCCAATACACTCAAGCCATCTTTAAAGTTGGCAAGGATCGGATTTTCAATGATCTCACTGCCTGATGAACCTGATTTACGTGGCTTAGCCATCAAACCTCTTAATCCTGCAAGCTGCTTGATCTGCTGCTTACTACCACGGGCACCGCTATCAAGCATCATGTAAACAGAATTGAACCCCTGTTTATTTGCTGCCAGTTCCTGTATTAATGTTTCTGTTACTTTAGTATCCACACGGCTCCAGATATCAATGATCTGGTTATAACGCTCGTTATTGGTAATTAACCCCATGTTGTAATTATCCCATACTTCGTCAACCTCTGTCTGCGCATTCTCAATCAGCAGTTGCTTAATTTCCGGAATGATCAGATCATTTATGTTGAACGATAACCCGCCACGGAATGCCATTCGGTATCCCAGGGTTTTAATATCATCTAAAAATTTAGCAGTGATGGGAACACTTGTCCATTTAATAATATCACCGATAATTTCTCTTAATGCCTTTTTGGTTAATAACGCATTAATAAAACCAACTGTTTTTGGAACGTGTTGATTAAAGATCACACGGCCAACGGTTGTTTCAATTAATTTATTGGTTAAACTTCCATCCGGGTTACGGAAGTCGGCTTTTACTTTAATGTTTGCATGAAGGTCTATCACTTTTTCATTGTAAGCAATGATCACTTCTTCAGCAGAATAAAAAGATTTGCCTTCGCCTTTTACGATCTCTTCTTTTGTTGATTTTTTACCCTTGGTGATATAATACAAACCAAGTACCATGTCCTGTGAAGGAAGAGTGATTGGTGTACCATTCTGCGGGTTTAAAATGTTGTGCGAAGAAAGCATCAGTAACTGGGCTTCCAGTACAGCAGCACTGCTCAACGGCACGTGAACCGCCATCTGGTCACCATCGAAATCGGCGTTAAAGGCCGTAGTTACCAATGGATGTAACTGTATCGCCTTACCTTCGATCAATTTTGGCTGGAAGGCCTGTATTGACAACCGGTGAAGCGTTGGGGCCCTGTTCAACATAACCGGGTGGCCCTTTAAAATATTTTCCAGAATATCCCAGATGATGGCTTCTTTTTTATCAACCAGTTTACGGGCACTCTTTACCGTTTTTACAATACCTCTTTCAATCAGTTTACGGATAATAAACGGCTTAAATAATTCTGCCGCCATATCTTTTGGTAAACCACACTCATGCATTTTCAACTCAGGACCTACCACAATAACGGAACGGCCGGAATAGTCAACACGCTTACCCAAGAGGTTTTGACGGAAACGTCCCTGTTTACCTTTCAATACATCACTCAATGATTTCAATGCACGTCCACCCTCTGCTTTTACAGCATTTGATTTACGGCTGTTATCAAACAATGAATCTATCGCTTCCTGCAGCATTCTTTTTTCATTGCGAAGAATTACTTCAGGCGCTTTAATTTCCAATAATCTTTTCAACCGGTTATTACGGATAATAACACGACGGTACAGATCATTCAGATCTGAAGATGCAAAACGGCCACCATCCAGTGGAACAAGCGGACGTAATTCAGGCGGAATAACCGGAATATATTGCATGACCATCCACTCGGGGCGGTTATTTATTCTTGTATTTGCATCACGGAAGCTTTCCACAACACTCAATCTTTTTAAAGCATCGGCTTTACGTTGTTGAGAGGTTTCATTAGCTGCTGCATTACGCAGATCAAAACTCAGCTGATCCAGGTCAATGCGCTGTAACATATCATGCACAGCTTCTGCGCCCATCTTGGCGATGAATTTGTTTGGATCCTCATCCGGCAAATGCTGGTTATCTT
>JAYTOF010000037.1:0-9206 GCA_043747955.1 Chitinophagaceae bacterium | reverse complement strand
GCATAAAAAACAATTTCAGTTTTGATTTTGACGGGGAAGAGAACCTGCGGAAAATTGCAGCATTGGAAAAAGGAGGCATGTTATTGAGTGCCCATATTGGCAACTGGGATGTTGCGGGCCATTTATTTAATCGTTTGGAAACACGCATTAATATTGTGATGTATGATGGTGAACATAAGCAGATAAAAGAATATCTTGAAAGTGTAACCGGAAAGCGGAACGTGAATATTATTGTTATTAAAAACGATCTGAGTCATATTTATGCCATCAGCGATGCATTTAGTAATAATGAATTGGTGTGTATGCATGCCGACCGGTTTTTGGAAGGCAATAAAACTTTAACTGCCAATTTTTTAGGTGATAAGGCCAGATTCCCGATGGGCCCTTTTTTACTGGCATCAAAATTTAAAGTACCCGTTTCGTTTGTATTTGCAGTAAAAGAAAGCAAATTGCATTATCACCTTTATGCAGGTAAAATAAAAGATTATTCAATATTTGCCAAAGATGAAGTGATGCAGGTAATGTTGAATGATTATGCCGCTGAAATGGAAGTGAAGGTTAAACAATACCCGGAGCAATGGTTTAATTATTATAATTTCTGGGAACAAAAAAATGCATGATACTGTTGACAATATTGAAATGCTTTTACCGCAAAAGCCTCCTTTTGTAATGATAGATAAATTATTATCTTGTAGTGAAACAACAACAACTACAGGGTTTAGCATTAATGAGGATAATATTTTTGTGGAGAATGGTATATTTAAAGAGCCGGGCCTGGTTGAAAATATTGCCCAAACTGCCGCAGCAAGAGCTGGCTATATTTCAAAAACAGAGAACAAACCGGTGCTGGTTGGCTATATTGGTTCAGTCAGAAATCTGCAGGTATTTTCTTTACCGAAAACAGGTTCCGAATTAATTACTGAAATTACCATAGAAAACCAGATTTTTGATGTAACATTAATAACCGGAAAAATTACGTGTAATGAACAATTAATTGCTCAATGCAATATGAAAATATTTATTAATCAACTTAAAAATTCCTGATTATGAAAAGTACACAAAAACTAAGCTGGTTGTTTGCCTTTTTATTTTTATTCGGCAGCAGTATCACATCTTTTTCTCAAACAATAAAAGATTTTTTTAACAACAATTCAACTCCGTTAACCTACCTGGGTATTGATTACACAAAAAACAAACTGATAAATGACCCCGGAGGCAATGCTACTGATATAAAAGGACGCTTATACAACAGCATGAATGATGTGGTGGTAAACGAAATGGGTAAGAATTATAAAATTGCCGAAGCTTTCGACCGGGGTGCCGGCATAAATTCTGAAATCAATGCGGTTACTGAAAGAAATGAAAAAATTAATGCCTCAGATATCATGTCGTCCAATGCAGCAGATTTTAACAGGTTATCAGAAACAGATATTGCCGGCTGTGTAAAAGCACTGGGTTTAAAAGGCAAGGAAGGTATTGGGCTTGTTTTTATCATGGAGGGTATGAAAAAAGAAGAAAAGAAAAGTTATGGTGCTGTTTGGGTTACACTTCTTGATATGAAATCAAAAAAAGTATTAATGACCGAACGCATGGAACAGGAAGCAGCAGGTTTTGGTTTCCGTAATTTCTGGGTATCCATTATTAAAAGAAGCATCATTGAAATTGACAAGAAAAAATATAAGGCCTGGAAAGATAAGTACAGCAGCTGATTTAAAGCACTATGAAAAAACAATTGAGCAACAGAACGGAAATACTGGTTCGTTTTAATGAGGCAGATCCCCTGGGTATTGTTTGGCATGGGCACTATATCCGCTATTTTGAAGACGGTCGGGAGGCTTTTGGAGCCATGTATGATTTAAAATATCTGGATGTTTACAAAAAGGGTTTTGTAACTCCCGTGGTTAGTGTAGAATGTGATTATAAAAAATCATTGCGATATGGCGATACGGTGGTAGTAGAAACCAAATATATTCCAACCGATGCTGCCAAAATAAAATTCATGTACCGTTTATTTAATGTAGCAACCGGCGAACTGGTGGCTACCGGTTCATCTATCCAGGTTTTTTTATGTAAAGACGATTCGATACTTCAACTGGCTAACCCGCCATTTTTTGATGACTGGAAAAAGAAACACAACCAGGCTTAATTATAAAATAACGATGACAGAAATATTTATTAGTTCAGATAATATTTTATCCCCCATCGGTTTAACCACTGCTGAAAATTTTTCACAGCTTAAACAAAATAGTACAGGCATCAAACTGCACGAAGATAAAATCATGTCCGATCAATCGTTTCAGGCGGCTTTATTCAGTGATGAAAATTTCTACAACGGTCATTCTAAAAACAATTATACCCGTTTCGAAAAGCTGCTGATCGCTACAATAACTGATGCCCTTGCCAAAACGGCTATCAGTGCATCAGATAAAAAAACGGTACTCATTATCTCTTCTACCAAAGGGAATGTAAGCTTGCTGGAAAAAGAAGCGCCATCAGATTCACTGAACAAAAGAATTTCGCTGCATACATCAGCACAACTTGTGGCCGATCATTTTCAGTTTGTAAATACGCCGGTTGTTATTTCCAATGCCTGTATCTCAGGTATTCTGGCCATTTTAACCGGTATGCGGTTGATACAATCGGGGCAGTACGAGCATGCGGTAATTGCCGGTGCCGATGTGATCAGCAAATTTGTTTTATCAGGTTTTCAGTCTTTTCAGGCTATCAGTAATTTACCTTGCAAACCATTTGATGTGGCCAGAGACGGGATTAACCTGGGCGAAGGAGCAGGAACTATAATTCTCACTTCCAATAAAAAGTCTTCATCAGGCATAAAAGTAACCGGCGGTTCGGTAAGTAATGATGCCAATCATATAAGTGGCCCTTCACGAACAGGCGAAGAATTAAACCAGGCAATATCAAAAGCCATAAACATAGCCAGGCTAAATGCTAAAGATATAGATTTCATATCTGCACATGGCACTGCCACTCTTTTTAATGATGAGATGGAAGCAAAAGCAATTACACTGGCGGGCTTGCAATCTGTTCCGGTAAATAGCTTGAAAGGTTATTATGGCCATACATTAGGAGCAGCCGGTTTAATTGAATCCATCATTTCCATTCAATCATTAAAAGAAAACATGGTTATTGCAACACGGGGATTTGAAAATTTGGGAGTTACCCAACCGGTAAATATTTGTTCAACTTTATATAAATCAACTTTGCAAAATTGCTTAAAAACAGCATCGGGTTTTGGAGGCTGTAATGCGGCGATGGTTTTTAGCAAACAATAATCAAAAACACATTTTAAAAAACTATGAATTTTTTTTCCAGGGATAAAAAATCGGCATTTGAAGCAAAAGATACAGCGCAATGGATCGCTTTTGGGCCGGTAATTTTTCAGGTAGCCAGGGTGCTCAGGAATTCGGGTATCTTAAAAGTTATTGAAGACAGCGGTGCTGCAGGATTAACCAATGAAGAGATTTCAGAAAAAGTAAACCTTTCAGTTTATGGTGTAAGGATTTTACTGGAATCCGGCCTTGGCCTTGGTTTGGTATTGGTAAATGATAAAAAATATACGCTTGGTAAAACAGGTCATTTTATTTTGAATGATGCATTAACCATAACCAATATGGATTTTGTACACGATGTAAATTACAAAGGGCTTTTTCACCTGGATGAAAGTATTGCAACCGGCAAACCCATTGGCCTAAAAGAGCTTGGTGACTGGCCAACTGTTTATGAAGGTTTATCACAACTACCCACACACATACAAAAAAGCTGGTTTGATTTTGATCATTTTTTTTCTGATGATGCATTTCCAAAAGTATTACCCCTGGTGTATAAGAATGGGGTAAAAAGAATACTTGACATTGGCGGCAATACAGGCAAATGGGCCATTGCTTCTGCCCGGTATTCGGCAGATATTAACATAACCATAATGGATCTGCCGGGCCAGTTAGATATGGCCAACCAAAATATAGAACAACTGGGCCTTACAGAAAGGATTTCATTACTGCCGGTTAATATCCTGGATGAAACGGTAAAGCTTCCTAAAGGTTTTGATGTGATCTGGATGAGCCAGTTCCTGGATTGTTTTTCTGAGCAACAGATAATCTCTATTTTAAAAAGATGTTACGAAGCTTTAGATGAGAATGGGAAAATATGTATACTGGAACCTTTTTGGGACAGGCAGAAGTTTGAAACAGCCGCATTTTGTCTGCAGCAAACATCGGTGTATTTTACAGCAGTGGCCAATGGCAATGGCCAGATGTACAGTGCAGATGTTTTTATCAGATGTATAAATGAAGCGGGGTTTGATATTGTGGAGGAAAAAAACCAAATTGGTTTGAGCCAAAGCCTGCTTACCTGTAAAAAAAGAAAATAGAAATTTATGAAAACAGATAAAACCGATGTGCTTGTTATTGGAGCCGGCCCTGCAGGTACTGTTGCCGCTTCTATTATTAAAAAAGCCGGATTTTCTGTAAGGATTGTAGAGAAAATGAAATTTCCGAGGTTTGTAATTGGGGAAAGCCTGTTGCCCCGTTGCATGGAAGCCCTCGAAGAAGCCGGTTTTCTGGATGCAGTAAAAGCAAAAGGTTTCCAGGAAAAATTTGGGGCCAAGTTTGTAAAAAATGGTAAACTTTTCGATATCTTTTTTGCCGATCAGTTTACACCCGGCTGGAGCTGGACCTGGCAGGTACCCAGAGGAGAATTTGATAAAACTTTAGCTGACACTTGCGAAGAAATGGGTATATCGGTTAGTTACGAAACAACAGTAACCGGTATCGAATTCAATGGGTCGGATTCTGTAACAACAATTGAAGATATTAACGGAAATAAATCGCAGATTGAAGCCAGGTTTATTGTGGATGGCAGCGGCTACGGAAGAGTGATACCACGTTTATTTAATATGGATAAACCTTCAAACCTGCCACCACGAAAAGCTTTATTTACGCATACAGTGGATACAAAACGTACCATGGACGATGAACCCAACCGGATCACCATCATTGTGCATCAAAAAGGTATCTGGATATGGGTAATCCCTTTTTCAAACGGAATTACTTCAGTTGGTTTTGTGGGCGAGCCTGATTTTTTTAAAGCAACTGATGGGCAAACTCCTGAAGAACAACTGCGTACTTTGCTTGCAACAGAACCCTATCTGCGTGAAAGAATGAAAGAGGTTGAATTTATTTTTGAACCCAGGGTATTGGAATCCTATTCTGTAAGTACCACTAAATTTTTTGGCGAAGGATTTGTTTTAACAGGAAATGTTACAGAGTTTTTGGATCCTGTTTTTTCATCAGGCGTAACCCTGGCCACTGTTTCAAGCCAAATAGCAGCGCATTTGGTTATTAAAAAAATGAATGGTGAAACTGTAGATTGGGAAAAAGAATATACCGACGTGATGATGCAGGGAGTAAATACGTTCCGCTCTTATGTAATGGCGTGGTACGAAGGTACATTGGATACTATATTTTTTGCTGATAACCCGGTGGCAGAAATAAAAAGTATGATCTGCTCGGTATTGGCAGGCTATGTTTGGGATACTACAAACCCGTATGTAAAAGACCATACTATTGCATTAACTAAATTGGCCAAACTAATCAGGTTAAGAGATCATCAAAAAGTGTAAAGAAGATAAAATAGCTTTGAATATAATTTCAGATTAGAAGCATAATACAGGTATTGAAAACAGAAAATTATATTACAGCGAGTTGTGCTATCAGTAATCATATGGTTTACAAAAATCAACAAATGGTTTTTGAGTCAAAAACGTTGGAATTGCCTGATTTTTTAACAGCCGCTTACCGTCATTTTGAATTGCAGTACCCTAAATTTTACAAGATGGACCATCTTAGTAAATTGGGTTGGTTGGCCAATGAGGTACTATTGCATGAAAATTTTGACAATGGAAAATATAAGCCTGAAGATATCGGAATCATTTTATCCAATGCCAATGCAAGCCTGGATACAGATATAAAATACTTCGAAACCACAAAAACAATGGCCAGTCCGGCCCAGTTTGTATATACATTACCCAATATTGTAGTTGGCGAAATATCTATCAGGCATCATTTTAAAGGAGAGAATGCTTTTTTCATTTCATCAGTGTTTGATACAGGGTTTATTGAACAATATGTGAGCAACCTGCTAAATAATAATATATTGCAGTGTTGTATCTGTGGCTGGGTTGATGTGCTTGATAATAAGTATAACGCAACTTTATTTTTATTAGAGAAAGATAAAAGCAATAATTCAGTTAATTTTACAAAAGAAAATCTTAATAAAATATATCAGTTATCGCTGTCAGCCTTGTCATCTTGAGCTTGTCGAAAGATTGTCGAAGGCGGGTTAAAGGAAAAAAGTAAAAATGGATAAATTAATGTCGGATCTGAAAACACAGATCATTACCCAGTTGAATTTGCAGGATACAAAACCGGAAGAAATTGGTGATGATCAGCCATTGTTTGTTGAAGGCCTTGGTTTGGATTCTATTGATGCATTGGAACTGATCGTTTTATTGCAACAACAATACAAGATCAAATTATCCAATGCAGACGATGGCCCCAAGGTTTTTAAAACGGTTAGAACCATGGCTGAATATATAACTGCTCATCAACCCCAGAATGCTTAAAAACAATGAATCCGTTTTTGTTGCCGGTACAGGTATTATTTCGGCAATAGGTAATACTGTAGCTGAATGTTTGGATGCATTGGAAAACGGAAAAGCAGGAATGGGCCAAATGCATTACCTCGATTCCGTTCACAGCCAGAGATTACCGGTTGCCGAAGTAAAGTTGAATAATGAAGAACTTGCCAGGCTTGCCGGATTAGCAAAAATAAAAAGCCGCACTGCTTTATTAAGTTTAGTGGCTGCAAAGGAAGCTCTTGCCGATGCCGGCATTGAAAACATTAAAGATTTACGAACAGGCTTTATCTCCGCCACTTCTGTTGGCGGTATGGATAAAACCGAAAATTTTTTTAATGAATTTTTACCTGACAATAATAAAGGCCGGCTTCGTGATGTTATCAATCACGAGTGCGGCAGTGTAACAGAACTGGTTGCCGATGCATTAGGCATTAAAGATTACATTACAACAATCAGCACTGCCTGTTCCTCATCTGCCAATGCCATTTTTTATGGTGCCCGGCTGATCCGCAATAATATAGTGGATGTGGTGGTAGCCGGCGGTACCGATTCCATGACAAAATTTACGCTGAATGGTTTTAATACATTGATGATCGTTGATGAACAGTTTTGTCAGCCATTTGATGAAAACCGCCGTGGACTTAATCTTGGCGAGGGTGCAGCTTATGTAGTTTTGGTATCTGAAAAAGTTGCGGCTACATTAAAGAACAAACCCAATATTGTTTTAAGTGGCTATTGTAATGCCAATGATGCTTACCACCAAACAGCATCGTCACCAGATGGCACCGGTTCTTATTTAGCCATGAGCGGCGCATTAAAGAAAGCCGGATTACAACCCGAAGACATTGATTATATCAACCTGCACGGAACAGGTACACAGAATAATGATATTGCTGAAGGAACTGCCATTAAAAGACTTTTCAATCCGCATTATCCAAAAATGAGTTCTACAAAAACTTTTACCGGACACACTTTGGGAGCCAGCGGTGGCATTGAAGCAGTATTTTCTATATTGGCTTTACAACATGGTATGATCTTTCCAAACCTTCGTTTGCAAACACCCATGGTTGACCTGCCATTTGTGCCGGAAAGAGAGTTATTAAAAAATATTGAAGTAAAACACGTGCTTTCCAATTCATTTGGTTTTGGCGGTAATTGTTCATCATTGTTATTTTCGAAAGTGTAATAAAAATAGAATCACAATAAACTAAAAAGTTTTATAGTTACTGTACTCATAAAAAATTTCTCAGCTTCACTGCAAAAGGAATTTAGCCACAAAGGCGCAAAGACACAAAGAAAAATGGTAAACCATTTTATAATCATGGTATAAGTTTATTTCGCATAAATAAACTTTGTGCCTTAGTGTCTTAGTGACGAAAAATTGTTTTCTTGCATCGCAAGAAAACCCATAAGTATAAAAGAATTTAAGTTTTAAATACAAACATGTACATCAGGGCAACAGGCAATATCTCTCCGCAAAAAACTTTTGGCCACCAGCCATTGGTTGATGCTTTAGAATATACCGGTAACCGCCTTGCCTGTATTGAACCTGATTACAAAGATTTTATTGACCCAAAGCAGATCAGGCGCATGAGCCGCATTATACGAATGGGTGTGGCCGCTGCCATGGAATGTTTGCAGGAAGCAGGAGTTAAAGTGCCCGATGCCATTGTTACCGGCACAGCTTATGGATGCCTGGAAGACACGAACTCTTTTTTAAGCAAGATGGTGGAGTTTAATGAAGAACTGCTTACACCAACTTCTTTCATACAATCTACTCATAATACCATTGGTGCACAAATTGGTTTATTGCTGCAATGCAATAATTACAACAATGCATTTGTTCACCGGGGCTTTTCTTTTGAAAGTGCCCTGCTTGACGGTATGATGCTGCTTAAAGAAAATGAAGCAACAAATGTTTTGGTTGGAGCCGTTGATGAAATCACCAATACAAGCCATACCATTTTAAACAGGCTGGGTTTATACAAACAGGGACCCGTATCCAACCTGGAAATTTATGAAACAATCCCGATAGCAATCGGGACAAAAGGAACTATTGCAGGTGAGGGCTCTGCGTTTTTTTTATTGGCTGTTGAGCCATCTGCAACCGATTATGCAAAACTGGATGGGCTGCATATTTTTTACAAGCCCGAAGGAATTAGTGAATCTGAAAAACAGATTACTTCTTTTTTAGAAAGGCATGCAGTGAGCATGAATGATGTTGATCTGATCATCACCGGAAGGAACGGAGATGTATCTTCAGATGAAGTATATGATCAATTGGCTAAAACTGTTTTTAGCAATAAAGATATTGTCAATTATAAATATCTGTGCGGCGAATATCCAACGGCTGCTGCTTTTGCCATGTGGCTGGCGGCAAATACCCTTAAACCAGGTAAACTGCCTGCTGCATTAAATTTTACGACTTCCCCGGATAAAAAAATCAACCGGATTTTAATTTATAATCATTACCAGGGCATACATCATTCTTTATCTTTGCTGTCGGCATGTTAAACTTCCGCAACACAAATATTTTTTTTATTGCACTGCT
>JAYTOF010000036.1:0-4283 GCA_043747955.1 Chitinophagaceae bacterium | reverse complement strand
TAAGCTACCTGTATACACCACCATTTCCCGGCCCCAGAAATACGTTTCAATATATTGACCAGGAAAATAATAACCACAATTATGGGATGCGGTTCACTTATTCGGAGCCGGTAAACAAATACCGCAGCCTTGATTTCAGTTACTCGCATAATTTAAATTATGCAAGGAATGACCGTAAAACATTTAATGTAGATTCTGCCACCCAGGCTAAAACGCTTAATAACATTTTAAGCAATGATTACGAAAATGATTTTTACAATAACCGTATCGGCGTTTCTCTGCGTACCACTAAAAAGAAATACAATTATACGGCAGGCATCAGTGTTCAGCCTGTTAACTTACAGGGGAATTCGATAACAAGAGACAGCGCATACAAAACCATTAAGCGGGTTAATGTTTTTCCCATAGCCAGGTTAGTTTATAATTTCAGCCGTACCAAAACGCTGAATGTTAATTATAATGGAAATGCCACCCAGCCAACTTTTAACCAGTTGCAACCCGTACAGGATTTCAGTAACCAGCAAAGTGTTGTATCGGGTAACCCAAACCTGAAACCATCTATTAATCACAATGTAAATTTGTCTTATAACAATTTTAATCTGATCAGCGGTAAAGTGATTTTTACCAATCTTACTTTCAGTACCATAAAAAATCAGATCGTAAACAATACAATAAATTTAGGAGCAGGACGCCAGTTAAGTATTCCTCAAAATGTAAATGGTTTTTATAATGTAGTTGGTTTTTATGCTTTTTCCAAACCTTATAAAAACAGGAAATATGTTCTTACTTTTAACGGAACGGCCATCTTCAACCACAATATTAACCTGATAGACAGCATCAGGAATATAGGAAAAAACTGGGTGATCAGCCAGGGCTTTACATTTGAGTATAATTATAAGGAGATACTCGAACTGGGTACTGGGGTCAGCTACAGTTTAAATGATGTGAAATACAAAAACCCTACCGGCAGTCCACAGACAACATTGCAAAATTCATCAAGCAACGCCTGGACATTTAGCAGCAATATCAATATCAATTTTACCAAAACCCTTTCTTTAAAATATGATTTTGATTATACGATCAATACAGGTTTGGCGAGCAGTGTAAGCAGTAACCTGGCTATCATGAATGCTTCGCTTGAAAAACAACTCTTTAAAAAGAAAAACGGCATCATTAAACTGGCGGCTTATGATCTGTTCAAACAAAACAGTAATATCAATCGCAGTGTAACAGCCAATTCAATTGTTGATACCAGAACAAACCGCCTTACCAGGTATTTTATAGCCACATTCACCTACCGATTGCAAAGATTTGCAGGCAAAACTACCCAGGCCCCGGGATTGGATATAAGAAGGATGGGTGCACCAAGGGCAACTTTTTAGGTATAAAACCTGAATAAATATAATTGATCAAGGGCTTTTTAAAGCCCTTTTTTATTACCTTTGCCCCCCGAAAACTGTCCCAATTAAATTGAGACATATATAGTTAAATTAACCAGGAAATTACTATGAGTGGTGCATTAAAAGAGGTTCGTAACCGGATTAAAAGTGTGCAGAGTACACAGCAGATCACCAAAGCTATGAAAATGGTGAGCGCAGCAAAGCTTCGCCGTGCACAGGAAGCCATTACCCAAATGCGCCCCTATGCACAAAAACTGCAGGAAATGCTCAGCAATATTGTGAGCAACAGCGATGGTGATGTAAATATGGCTATGGCTGCAGAGCGCCCAGTTGAAAATGTAATGATCATTGTAGTTACCAGTGATCGTGGTTTATGTGGTGGATACAACAGTAACCTTATAAAACTGGCGAAGCAGGTTATTGCCGAAAAGTACCCCGACCAGGCTTCAAAAGGAAAAGTACAGATTTTACCCATTGGAAAAAAAGGATATGAGAGTTTTACAAAAAGCGGTAATAAAGTTGTTAACCAATACTGGGATATTTTTACCGGTTTAAGTTTTACTAAAGTGCAGGCTGCTGCAAAGCATGCCATGGATGCATTTGCCAATAAAGAAATTGATGCCGTTGAACTGGTATACAGCGAATTTAAAAATGCTGCTACACAGCGTTTTGTTGCAGAACAGTTTTTACCTGTACTTAAAGTTGGCAAGATTGAAGGTCAGAAAAATGCTGACTTTATTTTTGAACCGGGTAAAGATGTTTTGATTGCCGAGCTGATGCCGAAAATTTTAAATACCCAGTTATTTAAAGCTACATTAGATGCCAATGCCAGTGAGCATGGTGCCCGTATGACAGCGATGGATAAGGCCAGTGATAACGCCAACGAATTATTAAAATCTTTAAAGATCAGTTACAACCGTGCAAGACAGGCTGCCATTACAACCGAGTTAACAGAGATTGTAAGTGGCGCGGCTGCATTACAAGGATAAAGAATCGTTTCTGGTTTCTCGTTAATCGCAGAGGCACCCCAACGAGAAACAATAAACAAGAAACTAGTATAACCATGGAACTTTCAGAAATCATTCCACACATTGAGGCTTTAATTTTTGCCAGCGATAAACCATTGACCAATGAAGAAATACTGGAACTGGTGAACAGTGCTTTGGCTTTTATTGAAGACAGGGCCACCAGGGAACAGGTTGATGCTGCCATTGAAGGCATCAGCGAAAAATACAGCACCGAGTTTTATGCCTTTGAATTAAGGCAGATTGGTGGAGGCTGGCAGTTTCTTACCAAAAAAGAATACCATAAAACGGTAGCACAGCTTAATGGCGATAAATTTTTAAAACGCCTCTCGGTTGCTGCGCTGGAAACCCTTGCCATCATTGCTTATAAGCAACCCATTACCAAAAGTGAAATAGAATCTATCCGTGGTGTAAACTGTGATTATGCAGTGCAGAAATTATTGGAAAAGGACCTGGTAATTATTTCCGGTAGAAATGAAGATGCTGTAGGTAAGCCGCTTATCTATGCAACTTCAAAATCTTTCATGGATTATTTTGGTATCAACAGTGCTGAAGATCTTCCTAAAATTTCAGAAGTAATGATGGAAGAACTGGTTCTGACAACTAATGTTAAAACAGCCGAAAGGAACATGGAAACAGAAAATACAGACGCAGAAACCGCTGAAACCGGAATTATATTTGCAGAAACAGCTGATGAAGAAATAATTACCTATGAAACAGAAATATTTAAAGAAGATGACAAAATTTTAGTGGTAACGGAAACCGGTGAAATTGTAGAAAATATAAATAGCAGCAATAATACGGATGATGAAAACAAAGCATAATACTGTTATCTAAAATATTTTTAAAAGGCACGATTTGATCCGTGCCTTTTGATTTTGTAGAAATCAGCTTCTGAATTTTAGATTAACTTTATAATATGATCAAACTATTAATCCTGGTAATGGCCGGTACAAGGATAAAAATTTTTTGCGGCCTTTTACTATTCCTGTCATGCACTTCAACTAAAAATAATTCAACCGTGAATAAAGAAATTCAAAATGTTCCGTTTAATGGCCCGGAAACTTTTGATAAACAGGGTCACCGGGGCTGCAGGGGTTTAATGCCCGAAAATACGATCCCTGCAATGATCAATGCCATTGGTTTAGGCGTTACTACACTGGAAATGGATATCAGCATCAGCAAAGACAAAAAAGTATTTCTTTCCCATGAACCGTTTTTTAATCATGAAATAACCACTAAACCGGATGGGGATTTTATAACAGAAAAAGAAGAACGGTCTTTTAATATGTACCAGATGAATTATGCTGATATCACCAGGTATGATGTTGGGATGAAACCACACCCACGTTTTCCCGGCCAGCAAAAGATAAAAGCGGTTAAACCACTTCTGTCAGACGTATTTAAAGCGGTTAAGGAATATATGATGACCGCCAGGCGGCCTTTTCCTTTTTACAATATTGAAACCAAATGTTTACCAATAACTGACCATGTTTATCACCCTGCACCCGCTGAGTTTGTAGAATTATTAATGAAAGAGATCAAAGATAACCAAATGGAGGATTTTGTAATTATTCAATCCTTTGATTTCAGAACATTACAATACCTGCACCAGAATTATCCCAATATAAAAACGGCCATGTTAGTTGAAGCTGATAACAAAAGCAGTTTCCGGAAACAAATAAAAGACATTGGTTTTACTCCCGGTATTTACAGTCCGGCTTTTTCAATGGTTACGCCTGATCTTATTAAAAACTGCCATGATTTACATATGAAAATCATTCCCTGGACGGTGAATGATAAAAAGAAAATTGATGAATTAAAGAAACTGGGGGTTGACGGGATCATTACAGACTAC
>JAYTOF010000035.1:0-3525 GCA_043747955.1 Chitinophagaceae bacterium | reverse complement strand
TTTTCCCATTTACTTCAGGTGCCCAAAATGAAAAAATTTTAATAAAAAAAGGGAATGAGGCTTACGAAAAAAAGGAGTATGAAAATGCCATATTAAATTATAAAAAGGCTACTGAAAAAAGCCCGGCTAACCCAACCGCTCAATATAATCTGGGAAATGCTTTTTATAAAAATAAAAAGACCGATGAGGCCATTCAGGCTTATGAAAATGCATTATCAAATGCTACATCCGGCACCAATAGGTCAAAAACCTTTTATAACAAAGGGGTTGTACTCCATAACAATAAAAAAATTCCTGAATGTATAGAAGCCTATAAAGATGCTTTAAAGTTAGATCCGCAGGATGAAGATGCCAGGCAGAATCTTCAAAAAGCTTTACAGCAGCAAAAGGAAGAACAAAAAAAAGAAGATAAATCCAAAAAAGAAGATAAAAAACCTAAGGACAATAAAAAGCAAAAGGAAAAAGACAAACCCAGGGAAGCGGAGAAAAATACACAACCCAAACCCCAGCCATCTAAACTAACCAGGCAGGATGCAGAAGAAAAACTAAAAGCATTACTCCAACAGGAAAAAAATCTGCAGGACAGACTAAGAAAAGTTAATACTGCTGCTTCTGCTAAACCAGAAAAGGACTGGTAGTCATTTCTGTATATGCTTCTTTCAATTTAAACAAACCCAACGTTTTATTGTTATTTTTGTACCATGCAATTCTACTGCGAATCCCTTATAGCATATAAACGCCTGAAAACCCGGGAAGTTAAGATTGGTAATCTTTTCATCGGTAACCATCATCCCATTCGTGTACAAACCATGACCACCACCGATACCATGGATACGATGGCAACGGTTGAGCAATCTATCCGGTGCATAGAAGCCGGTGCAGAACTGATCCGTATTACAGCTCCATCAAAAAACGAAGCAGAGAATTTACAAAACATAAAAGACGGATTAAGAAAAAGAGGATACAATACTCCCCTGGTGGCTGATATACATTTTACACCCAATGCTGCTGAGTTGGCGGCGAGGATTGTTGAAAAAGTAAGGGTTAACCCCGGTAATTATGTTGACAAGAAAAAATTTGAACAGATTGATTATACCGATGCAGAATATACCGAAGAGATCGAAAGGATAAGAGACCGTTTTACGCCTCTGGTAAAAATTTGTAAAGAATTTGGAACCGCTATGCGTATTGGCACCAATCATGGAAGTTTGAGTGACCGGATCATGAGCCGCTACGGCGATACGGCAATGGGAATGGTGGAAAGTGCCATGGAATTTTTAAGGATAGCCAGGGCAGAGGATTATCACAATATTGTGTTGAGTATGAAGAGCAGTAATCCACAGGTGATGGTACAGGCTTATAGGTTACTCATAAATCACATGATAGAGGAATTTGGCGAAGCTTATCCTTTGCATCTGGGTGTAACGGAAGCGGGCGATGGCGAAGATGGAAGAATAAAATCAGCCATAGGAATCGGAACATTATTGGAAGATGGTATTGGCGATACCATCCGTGTTTCATTAACCGAAGATCCGGAATTGGAGATACCTGTTTGTAAGGACATCGTAAAACGCTATGCAGACAATAGATCACTGACAACAGACAACAGACAACAGACAACAGACAAACTTCCTTATTCACCTTTTGAATATAACAGAAGAGAAAGTTTTGAAGTGAGTAATATCGGGGCTAAACATGTACCGGTAGTTTTGGCTGATTTTAGTAAACACGAAAAAATTACGCCTGATGACTTGCAGAATATTGGCTACACTTACGATGCAGCTACTGATAAATGGAATATAGGTGATGCAGCGGCTGACTATATTTTCTGTAATCAGCCTTTAGATTTTGATCTGCCCGGAACTTTAAAAGTTATACTTTATCATCAACCATGGCTTACAGTTGCTGATAAAGAAAAGTATGTCCTTCTTTTGGATGGGGATCAGTACCTGGATGATAAACTTGAAAAATCTGCGCTCCTGAATTTTGTAATGGTTGATTGCTATTCTGAAGGATATCCTGATCAATCCACAGAGAAATTATTTTTGAAATTAAAAGAAGATAAAACGGCGGTCATCGGTTTAAGTTCTACCAACAGAAATGCCATGCAAAGTATACGCAGGAAGTTTGTTGAGCTTATGATTAATAAAATAAAAAATCCGGCCATCATCATTTGCGACAGTACCGATACAACAACAGATGAAAGTTTGATACATTATTCAATAGAGGCCGGGGGTTTGTTGCTGGATGGATTTTGTGATGGTGTTTGCTTTGGCCATCATTTCGGAAATACTAAAATTAAACCCCAGCCCAAATTATTAAACTCCATTGCTTTTGGAATTTTACAGGCAACCCGTACAAGAATTTCCAAAACAGAATATATCAGCTGCCCCAGTTGCGGCCGTACTTTATTTGATCTGCAGGAAACCACTGCTAAGATCCGTGCAGTTACCAATCATTTAAAAGGCGTTAAGATCGCTATCATGGGTTGTATAGTAAATGGCCCCGGCGAAATGGCTGATGCAGATTTTGGATATGTAGGAAGTGGCCCCGGCAAGATCACTTTGTACCGGGGTAAGGAAGTAGTGAAAAGAAATGTGCCCAGTGAAGTGGCTGTTGACGAGCTGATAAGCCTGTTAAAGGAAAGTAATGCATGGGTAGAAACTCCTGTTGTTGCCTGATTGTAAGAAATAGTCAAAATAAGATATGCAAACTGATTTTCTCGTAATTGGCAGCGGTATAGCCGGGCTGACTTATGCCTTAAAAGTGGCACAGGATTGCCCCGAAAAAACGGTAACGATCCTTACTAAAGCCCAGAGTGATGAGACCAATACCAAGTATGCCCAGGGAGGTATTGCCGGTGTAATGGATCCTGATCATGACAGTTTTGAAAAACATATTGAAGATACTTTGATTGCGGGAGATGGCCTGTGCAATAAACATATTGTAGAGATCGTAGTACGGGAAGGAGTGGAACGTATTGAAGAGATCATTAATTGGGGAGCAAAGTTTGATAAGGAAAGGGATGGGGATTACAAATTGGGAAAAGAAGGCGGTCATAGTGAATTCCGGATCCTTCATCATAAAGATGTGACCGGCAGGGAAATGGAAAGGGCTTTGCTGGCAGCTATTGCAAAACAAAAAAACATCCACCTCATCAGCCATTGTTTTGTTCTGGATATAATCACACAACATCACCTGGGTTATCTCATTACCAAATCAACACGCGATATAGAATGTTATGGAGTATATGTTTTAAATCTTGGTACAAATAAGATTGAAAAATTACTTTCTAAAGTAACATTGCTGGCAACAGGCGGAAACGGGCAGGTGTATCGTTCCACAACCAATCCGGCCATTGCAACAGGAGATGGCGTGGCCATGGTATACCGGGCAAAAGGCAGAATTGAAAATATGGAGTTTATACAGTTTCATCCAACTGCATTATATGAAACAGGTATCAGGGGGCATAATTTTTTAATTACCGAAGCTGTTCGTGGTGATGGTGGCATTTTGCGTAATCAT
>JAYTOF010000034.1:0-2823 GCA_043747955.1 Chitinophagaceae bacterium | reverse complement strand
ATCGCTTTCTGGGTAGCCAAGGCGGGTTATTATTTTATGATGATCTTTCTTCCGATCTATTTAGTGGGTTTTCTGCCCTGGTTATTAGGATTCCTCATCATTGCCATGTTTGCCGGTTTTGTTTTAAGCATTGTTTTTCAACTGGCACATACCGTAGAAGAAACTGCTTTTCCGGTGCCGGATGCAGATATCAATACCATTGAAAACGAGTGGGCCATTCACCAGGTTGAAACCACAGCTAATTTTGCCACCCGTAATAAATTAATATCCTGGCTTGTAGGTGGATTAAATTTTCAGATAGAACATCACCTGTTTCCAAAAATTTCTCATATCCACTACCCTGCCATCAGCAAAATAATTAAAAAAACCTGCGAGGAGTATGGTGTAAAATATATTGAATTCAGAAGAATGCGTCATGCCATTGTTTCTCATACTGTTCATTTAAGGAACATGGGCAGGGCATAAACCGGATTCATTCTCATTATCAGCCTTTTTATTATTTACATTTACAGTTGATAATAAAAAGGCTTTTTTTATTCTTCATTTTTAAACTCAATTATAATGGCTGCAAAAACATGGCTTGATAAACATAAAGAAACATTAACACCCGGGCAACGCATTGCCGACTCAGTTGCAACTGGTATGGGATCCTGGAAGTTTATTATATGGCAAACAATTTTCGTTATCATTTGGATGGCCTTAAATGTTGTTGGTTTTATGCGGCACTGGGATGTTTATCCATTCATCTTACTCAATCTCATTTTTTCAACACAGGCGGCTTATGCTGCACCAATTATCATGATGGCACAAAACAGGCAGAGCCAAAGAGACAGGGTGCAGGCACAGGAAGATTTTGATACCAATGTTGAAGCAAAAAAAGAAATAGAAGCCTTACAGATTCAATTAAATAAAATTGAAACTGAAAAATTAGATGAGATTATGAAGATGTTGCAGGAAATGAAAACAAGTCATTAGTCATTAAGTCATTGGGGCTACACAAATGACCAATGACTCAATAACCAATGACTAATTGACTATCATATTTTAATGCCGGTTCTTTTCGTAAATTTGCCTTTCAAAACAAAAATAATGAGCGAAGAAAAAAGCCTCAATTTTATTGAGGAAATTATTGAAGAGGATCTGAAGAACGGCAAATACAAAACGTTTCTTACCCGTTTTCCGCCGGAGCCAAATGGCTATCTGCATATTGGCCATGCCAAAGCTATTTGTTTAAACTTTGGCCTTGGTTTAAAATATGGCGGCAAAACCAATCTTCGCTTTGATGACACCAACCCGGTAACGGAAGAAACTGAATATGTTGACAGCATTAAGGAAGACATTAAATGGCTGGGCTTTAACTGGGCAGCAGAATTATATACATCTGATTACTTTGACACTTTATACAATTATGCTGTTGACTTAATTAATAAAGGCCTTGCTTACGTAGATGACTCTACTGCCGATGAAATTGCAGCCCTTAAAGGCACTCCTACCGAACCTGGTAAAGACAATCAATACCGCAGCCGTAGCATTGAAGAAAACCTTACGTTGTTTACCGATATGAAAGCGGGTAAATATAAAGACGGCGATAAAGTATTGCGTGCAAAAATTGACATGCAGCATACCAATATGCTGATGAGGGATCCCATCATTTACCGCATCAAACATGCACATCACCACCGCAGCGGCGATAAATGGTGCATTTACCCGATGTACGATTTTGCACACGGTCAAAGCGACAGCATAGAAAACATCACCCATTCAATTTGTACGCTGGAATTTATTCCACACCGTGAATTATATGACTGGCTGATTGAAAAACTTGAAATATTTCCGTCGCATCAATATGAATTTGCCAGGCTGAGCATGACTTACACCGTAATGAGCAAAAGAAAACTGCTGCAACTGGTAAATGAAAATCATGTTGCCGGTTGGGATGATCCACGCATGCCTACATTGAGCGCTTTCCGCAGAAAAGGATATACCCCCGAAAGCATACGCACATTCTGCGATAAAATCGGCGTAGCAAAAAGAGAAAATTTTATTGACCTAAGTTTACTGGAATTTTGTTTACGGGAAGATCTGAATCAAAAAGCCTTACGGGTAATGGCGGTACTTGATCCTGTAAAACTCATTATTGATAATTATGAAGCTGGTAAGACAGAAGAACTCGAAAGTGAAAATGGGCCCGACGAATCATTGGGAAAAAGATCATTGCCGTTCAGGAGAGAACTCTGGATAGAGCGTGAAGACTTTATGGAAGAGCCTGCCAAAAAATGGTTCAGGCTGGCACCCGGTGCTATGGTACGTTTAAAGAGTGCATACATTGTAAAATGCGAAAATTTTGTAAAAGATACAGATGGAAAAGTAACTGAAATTCATTGTACTTATATACCGGAAAGTAAGAGTGGTAGCGATACCAGCGGCATTTCTGTAAAAGGAACCATTCACTGGGTTAGCGCTGCACATGCAGTAAATGCCGAGGTACGTTTGTACGACCGTTTGTTTACGGTTGAAAATCCATTAGGAGAAGAAGGCGATTTTAAGGATACCATCAACCCAAATTCTTTACAGATAATTACAAATGCAGTGGTTGAGCTATCCCTTAAGCAAGCAACTCCCGAAAGCCGCTATCAATTTATACGCAAAGGATATTTTTGTTTAGATAAGATTCCACCGCAGAAAAGCTTGTCTTTAACCGCACAGTTACATTGAAAGACGCCTGGGCGAAGGAAGTGAAGAAAAATTAAGGAAAATTACTAAGCCCAATTTTACTGTCAGCCTGAGCCTGTCGAAGGCGGTTTACTAATAAAACATACCGCC
>JAYTOF010000033.1:0-1885 GCA_043747955.1 Chitinophagaceae bacterium | reverse complement strand
CAGTTATATTAATACTAAAGCCGGGTACCGGAGCCGGATGAACAGTAATATTTTGTATAACTGTATTTGCACTGCATCCCAGAAAACTAAAAATGGTTGCCTGATAAGCCCCTGATTGGGTAACAATATATTGGGCCTGATTTGCACCGGTGATCGGTGTATTATTCAGATACCATTGAATACTGTCGGCAGGATTTACCTTTAAAATAGTAAGCGATGCCGGATTATAACAAAAAACACCCGGGCCAATCATTTGAAGTGAACTATCTAAAACGGCAGCCGACACTATTACTGTATCCCTTGTTAAGCAACCTCCGCCAGCGTTTGAAACAGTAACCACATACCGGGTAGTTACCGTTGGTGTAGCAATGGGGTTCGATATGTTAGGATTGCTTAACCCCAGGGGCGGGCTCCAGGAATAGACATAGCCCGGCCTTGAATTTACGCCAAGCTGAACAGGGGTTTTATTGCAGGATAACTGATCAGGTCCCGCATTTGCCTGCAAGGTCAACGTATCCAACAGGTTTGCATACAGCGTATCCCTGCAACCATAACCGGCATAAGGATCAATCACGACTGCAATGGTTGTACCCGAAGGAGGTGGAGGTGTAAAATTGATGGTTTGTGCAGTACCCAGTATTGTTGTAAAGCCAGCATCCCACCAGGTATACGTTTGATAACCAAAAGGAGCCGTTACATTAATGAATGCATCATCAGGGCAATAAGCAGCTCCAACAAAAGAGCTGCTGCATTCTGTATTAACATCAATATAAGCATATCCAAAATGCGCTGTGAAAACACAATCGGCAGATTTAAAAAATAATTGTATAGTTTTTCCGGCAAGCCCATCCAGCTTAATGGTATTAGCTGACCAATTTTTGCACCAAACATCGGTTGGCCCACCCGGATTAGGCGATTTGAAAAAACCCGGCAGGGAACTACTTGCTATAAAATCAAAGCTGGAGCAGGTTATTGTGGTATTGTCAGTAAGATTTTTTATTTCTATCTGAAGCCTTGGCTGTTCATAAGCAGCGTGCCCCGGATCCTGGAAGACAACAGCATAATTATAAATCAGGTTAAATTGATTTTGACCTGCAGGAATAGTAAATGTATAAGAAACACCTTCAGCTTCATGCCCACCTGTTGTATTTCCCAGTTGAATAGAATGCCCGCTTCCATTTGGACAGTTTTTTGGAAAAAGCCCGTATGGATCCCGCCCATCGCCCGGAAATGAAGAAAGCATTCTATGACGGTTTGGATCGGGTGGTACCGGCAACCCGGGTGGGTCCCATATGATCGCATTTTTACCTCCAACATCAAATGTATGGCCGGTCCAACATTCCCATCCTCTGAAATCACCCTGTTCAAAATCTATATTGGGAGGGCATTGGGCAAATGATGAACTGGCATTACCTGATACAAAAAACCATACTAAAAAAACTTTTAGTGTACTTTTAAAAATTGCAATTGGTTTTGAGTAATTTGTTTTCATTTATTAGTAATGGCTATTCGTAAAGTTAACTATTAAAAACCTTTAAAACAGCTAATAATATAGCTTTTATTTAAATAATTTTAATTTATATAGCTGAAAGTCAGCAACTAATTACATAAATAGCAAATAACAGTAACTTCTTTAAACAGCAGGCATCTTGATTCATTCTTTATGGTAACCATTAAATCATACCGGCAAATGGCCCTTGCTTTTCCTGATGTGGTGGAACTGCCGCATTTTGACATCGCATCATTCCGTATAAACAAAAAAATATTCAGCACCCTTTCAGAGAAAGATCATATAGTCATGGTAAAACTATCCTTGATAGATCAATCGGTATTTTGTGCTTATGATAAATCGATCATCTACCCCGTACCCGGGGGATGGGGAAAA
>JAYTOF010000032.1:0-15142 GCA_043747955.1 Chitinophagaceae bacterium | reverse complement strand
AAGAAAAATTTTCACTGTTGTTATTTTTCCCCGTCCTGATCTTATGGTAATAGTCATCCCAGTACAAATGATCCGGGGTACTTTGTGTATACGCCAGTGCATCCTGCAGGTATCTGTAATTCTCATCCTTAAGCAGGAAATAATTACTGAAAGCACGTGGATCGCAGTGTAAAAACAATTTACCTTTTCCATAAAAATGAACAATAGCGTTTGGCTTTTCATTTTCATTAAAACCCAGAACTCTTGTGTTGGTGCTGTCAATATCAAAAAAATAATTCCGGAATGGAAGATAATAATAGGAATAAACAGATGCATGTTCTGCCGCTGTTCTTGTAGCTGTATTTTTCATTGAGTCAAAAACATCCGTTTCCGGCACCCTGAAAAAAAATTGGTTACACCGTATTTTTTTAAGCAACAATTCATTTATATAGGCAGCCGAAATAAACAGGTCATTCCCTCTGGCCACATAATCCATCATGTCATCAACTTCAGCCTGATTTAAAAATAAAGCAGGTGCAATACAAATATAAAGGGATGACGTATCGGTAATCTTTCCCCGGGTTTTTGTAAATGATTCTTTTTTATCAAGGATGCTATTATTGCCAAACAAAGTTTTCAGTTGTTGATAAGCGATATAAGTTCCAAACGGGTTTTTATCTTTTTTTGAGAAAGATTCCCGCAATGAAGGAATTTTACCGGCATTGTTAAAACAGCCCGCCAGCAGCCCGGCAAGCATGATCAATAAAAGAAGGTATATAAAATGATATTTCAATAACTGAATTATACTTTTTGGTTAAACCCTGTAAAATTTCTTTCTAATTTTTGATAGTTGTATTTATCAATATTAAACTCCCCGTACCATACATACTCATAACTTAATGTAAGCGATGCAAAGTCATTTTGAAAGTTAGTATTGCTGATTTCCCGTACATACTGGTAATTGGTTTTACCCGGTGACAGTTCAATAAAATTTCTATCTGCCAGCCTATATAATATTTTCAGGTACTGGTAACGCACAGCCTGGCGGTAATTATTGTTTTGAATTGCCTGGTTTATCAGTGAATCAAAATCAGTATCGCCTGAAATGAATGCTTCCTCAGTTTCCGGTAATTCAGTTTTAGCAGATATTGATTCTTTTTTAAATACGCCTTCTGTTAAAAACAACCGGTATATAATGAACAGTATAAAAAACACAGCGAGGGCCCATAAAGTTATTTTCAGAATACCCGAAGAAAAAAAACGGTCAGCCAAACCCGGCCGGGTATCAACTTTAGTTTTCTTCAATTCATTATTTTTCATTTCCATTAAAAGGCTATCCAGGTTTTTTACATATTCAAATGCCTTCATATTTTTCCAATAAGCAACTGTATCAACAGGGGTTTTCAGCTTATGTAAATAAAGTATGGTATCAGCAGGTTTATTACCGTATACATTATTTTCACCGGGTTGCTCATCCAAGGGCACTATTTCTATGCTTTTATATTCATCAGGTGCTTCAACCTGTTGTACATCCTCAATCAGCGAAGAATCACGGTAAACATATTTTTTATCCTGCGCCCCGGCAGAAGACAAAAACAACAACAAAAATGATATATGAATGAATTTATGCATTTTCTTTTTTCAGCCGGTTGATGATCCCATCGGGCTGAATAAAATAACCGAGTTTGTGTAAACGGATAGGGAGTATTACAAAATACCAAAGAATAAATGTAAATGAAACAGATAAGATGAGGATACTTACCCAAACCGGCAGGCCCGGATTATTTGCTTTATCAAATGTCTGGCTCATTAAGTGTGTGACATAACTTTCAAAAAAGGCAGCAACAATAAATACAGGGATCAGGCATATTAAAACTTTAGCGGCATCTTTAGCGCCTCTTTTAAAAGAGACCATCCTGGAATAAGTACCGGGGAATAAGATACCACTGGCCAGGATAAAACCTGCTGTAGCCGCTATTACTATTGCAGATATCTCAAGAGTACCGTGTATCCATATAACCAGTACCGATTTTATACCCAGCCCTTTTGAAAAGAAAATAAATTGAAAAGCGCCCAGGATCAACCCGTTGTACCACATGATAAAAAAAGTAAACAGCCCTAGTGTGAAGCCGCCAATAAATGCTTTAAATGCAACACTGATATTGTTAAAGCCAATCCTTACGAACATTGAAAACGGGTTCCCGTCCTTATAAACTCCAAAGGGATCTCCCCTGGCTATATTCTCTTCAGTCATATCTACATAATCATCGCCTAAAATGCCCCTGACAAACTGCTCATCATGCATGGATGAAAAAACACCAATGGTAACAAAAAGCATGAATAAAACCGTGGTAAATAAAAAAATGCGCTGGTATCTTTTAAAAAGCAGGGGCAATTCAAATTTCCAGAACTGAAATATGCGGCTGTACTTTTCTTTTTTATTTTTATATATGCTTTGATATATCCCAGCAGCAATACCATTTATCCAGCGGGTAGCTTTACTTTTTGGATAAAATGTTTTGGCATAAGAGAGGTCATCGATCAAACTGACAAAGCGTTCTGCAGTCTCATCCGGATTATCAGTTGGTGCATGCTGATACTCTTTCCATTTGTCAGCATTCTTTTTAATAAACATGGCCTCCCTCATTATGGAAAATTACTTGTTTTTAATAAGCCTGCAAATTCCCTGTTTATTTATTATTAAAAAAAAAGGTTTACAGGTATCTGTTGCTTTCAATTTGTAAATTGCAGTTATCATGGCCATAATACAAATAGCTACAGCTTTTAATATTGACCTGGAATTTGAGATCGCCGAATTTCATAAACGGCTGCTGGCTTATCTTATAGACTTTCTGTTGCTGATCATATATCTTTTCAGTATGAAATATCTCCTGTACGCCGGGTTTTTAATGGAATTTGAAGAAAATGTGGGTTTAGATATCCTGGTTATTTCTTTACCCATGCTCCTGTACTCCTTACTTACAGAATTATGGATGAACGGGCAAACCCCGGGTAAAAAGATCATGGCGATACGGGTTATAAGCCTCGAAGGTGGTGAACCTGCTTTTGGTCAGTATTTGCTGAGGTGGATAACCAAATTTTTTGAATGGCCTTTTCTTTTTGGCTATATTGCTTTTACCGGTTCCAGCCTTATCGGTTACACTTTTGTAACCGGCCTTTTAGGAATTGCGGTTGTAATCATCATATCAGTTTCTCCGCGAAGCCAGCGGCTGGGTGATATTGCAGCCGGTACAGTTGTGGTAAATACAAAATCAGCATTAACTGTTGCCGATACCGTTTTTATGGAGATCAATAAAACAGATTATAAAGTGATGTTCCCTGAAGTAATGAGGCTTAGCGACCGCGATATAAATACTATTAAATCAGTTTTAACACAGGCTGGCAAAACAAACAACTATGATATGTGCCATCGTATTGCCCTGAAAATAAAAGAGGTGCTTACAATCAGTTCGGATATGTATGTAGATCAGTTTTTAAATAAACTTTTAGAAGATTATAATTACCTGGCAACAAAAGAATAAAAATGTATTACCGCATATCAAAACTATGCGATACGGCAAAAGCAATTATTAAAATATAAAAAATTATCCCTACTATCTGTAAGGCAATACCTATAATTGCACAAATACGCCCGGCTTTAATATTATTGTAAGAAGCCGGTGAATATAGTTCCGGATTATTTCTGTAAAGAGCCACATCTTTATTAGAAATTACCAAAGCGATGATACCGCATATGAAACAAACAACAATAGATAAAATTCCGAGTACTAATGTGGCAGTTGCATTAGGTAACTGACCGGAATTAATATTGGAATTGCTTAAATAGTCCCTGTTTTGATCATTCATTTGTTTATTCAGTTTATGTAATTATCAATTTGTAAAAATAACCCAGCAATATAATCCCGGCACAAAATAGATAAGAATATTTAAGAATTACAGTTCCACCCCTTATATTTTTTATTACATGTAAAATTAAAAAAGCCAAAAGCAGGATAATGGGTATTAATGCAGGATACATTGTAAAACTACCCTGGATATCCCCACGTATTAATAATAAAAGACTCCTTTGCAAACCACAGCCCGGGCAATCAAAACGGGTTAATTCCTTAAACAGGCAGGGCAGTTGATGCGCCTCCAGCCATTTAATAATATCTAATAAAAAAATTTGCATGTATCTTTTCCCTTCAATGGAACATCAGAATTTATTATTGATGCTTTTTATAACAAAAGTTATTACCGTATTCCCAGCTCCATAACCCCGGTAATTTAATAAGCCCTTGCAAACAATACCCTTTGCGTACTTGGCTTGCCACTTAAGATACAGGTACCGGCTTCGGGTTTATTGTTTATGGGAATACAACGGATGGTTGCCTTGGTTTGATCTTTAATTTTCTCTTCTGTTTCGGCAGTTCCATCCCAATGGGCCGCAATAAATCCACCTTTACCATCCAAAAGTTTAACAAAATCATCCCAATTATCTGCATTGGTTGTTTTTTCATTTCTGAAATCAAATGCTTTATTATACATGTTCTGCTGAATTTCATCGAGCAGTTTTACGATATTTTCTTCAAGCCCGTCCATAGGCATACTGTTTTTTTCTTTAGTATCACGGCGTGCCACTTCCACCACTTTGTTTTCCATATCACGTAAACCCAAGGCAATGCGCACCGGTATGCCCTGCAATTCGTACTGTGCAAATTTCCAGCCGGGGCGGCTGTTATCACTATTATCGTACTTAACCCTGATGCCCAAAGTTTTTAATGATGTAATTATTTCATTTGATTTTGCATCAATTGCGGTCTTGCTTTCTTCGCCTTTATAAATTGGAATGATGACCACCTGGAAGGGTGCGATTTTTGGCGGAAGTATCAGGCCCTGGTCATCACTATGTGCCATTATTAAAGCTCCGATCAGCCTGGTGGATACTCCCCAAGAGGTTGCCCAAACATATTCCTGCTTATTATCCCTGGTTAAAAACTGAACATCAAATGCTTTGGCAAAATTTTGTCCCAGGAAGTGGGACGTGCCAGCCTGTAATGCTTTGCCATCCTGCATTAATGCTTCAATACAATACGTTTCTTCTGCACCTGCAAAACGCTCACTGGCCGTTTTAACACCTTTAATTACAGGTACGGCCATATATGTTTCCACAAATTCGGCATACACATTCAGCATGCGTTCTGTTTCTTCTACAGCTTCCTGTTTTGTTGCATGGGCCGTATGCCCTTCCTGCCAGAGAAATTCGGTAGTGCGTAAAAATAAACGGGTACGCATTTCCCAACGTACAACATTTGCCCATTGGTTTATTAATAAAGGCAGGTCCCTGTATGACTGGATCCAGTCCTTGTAGGTATTCCATATGATCGTTTCCGATGTAGGACGAACGATGAGTTCTTCTTCCAGTTTTGCCTCGGGGTCAACAACGATCCCTTTTCCGTTTGGGTCGTTCATCAAACGGTAATGGGTTACTACCGCACATTCTTTGGCAAAACCTTCCACGTGTGCCGCTTCTTTACTTAAAAAACTTTTTGGAATGAATAGCGGAAAGTATGCATTCAAATGTCCCGTTTCTTTAAACATTTTATCCAACTGGTCCCTCATGTTTTCCCAAAGGGCAAATCCATATGGCTTTATAACCATACAGCCCCGCACTGCCGAATAATCTGCCAATCCGCCTTTAATAACGAGATCATTGTACCATTGGGAATAATCTTCTGCTCTTGATGTTAGTTCTTTACTCATTTCTTTTTTATAGGGTCATACACCCCCGTCTGACCATTTACTGTTTTTATTTATGGTCATACAGGGGTGTATGACCAGGTTGCTATTTCATACCAGGTGAGTGAGAAAAACATGTTTTCTTTTAGCACTGCTTTAACAACGAACACATTAACTTTAATGTCTGATAATAAAGGCATCGTGCAGTTATACTCCCAGGCCATAATAAAGCTGATGTAGTATAGTACAAAATACTCTAAAACTGCACAAAAGTAGTAACTTCATTTTTAAATCGCTTTAAACTATTTATCATGAAAACAAATTTTTTACTCCTGGCTTTATCTGTAGCTGTTTTCAGCAGTTGCAGCACTATTTATAAAAGTGGGCAAACTCCTGATGATGTTTATTATTCACCGGTAAAAATAGTGGAGGAACAACCCGATAATTACCGCGATCAGGAAAGATATGAACCACCGGCTGATTATGGTATCAGAATGGGTGTACGTGACCGCCGCTGGAGGAATTATTCTGAAGATTTTGATTTCCGTAACAGCCCTTACAATTATGCCACCTGCAATACCTATAATTATGGTTACTATTATAACCCTTATTATTATCCCTGGGCTATTTATACAGGAAAGGTCATTTATGCCCAACCCAATAATACTGCAGTCCGGATGGTTAACCTGAATGCTTATAAAGGATATAACAGCAATATCGCTTCAGTTAAAACAGCGGGTACAAACAATTCTATAAATCCTTCATCAAGATATAATAATAATAACAGAAGCACTTTTGGTAATGCGATCAGGCAGGTAATTGCACCAGGTAATAATTCATCTTCTAATAACAATAACAATTCAAATAATAACAATACAAGATCATATACCCCTTCTTCAAGCAGCAGTAGTCCCTCATCGGGCAGCAGAAGTTCGGGAACATCAGTTAGCAGGCCGGGCAGGGGAGGATAAAACCCCTTTTTATACTACCGCCAGCAGCGGTAGAAGTACATTTGAAAAACAGCCGGTAGTATCACTATATGAAATATATAATTTCCAATAAAAATTACCGGACAGTAAAATTTGTTTACTATGAATAAATATTTACTCTTTCTTTTCTTATCATTAAGTACCATTATCCAGGCACAGGTACCTGAAGATGCCATTCGTTATTCTTTTTATCCTCAAAGCGGTACAGCCCGTAACATGGCAATCGGAGGGGTAATGGGTTCTTTGGGTGGAGATATTAATGCAACTTTTGTAAACCCGGCCGGGCTTGGTTTTTACAAGACCAGTGAATTTGTATTGACCCCAGCTTTCTTTTTAAATAATAATAAGGCCAGTTTCAGGGAAACAGATTTTAAAAACAAAAAAAACAGTTTTGGGTTTGGAACCAGTGGCTGGGTATTTGGATCCGCCAATCAACGTAACCCTCAAAAAAGTAATGCCCTCAGTATAGCCATTACACAAACCGCAAATTTTAATAACCAGATCCAGTATACTGGTTTAAATAATTTCAGTTCTTTCAGCGAACAGTTTGCAGAGGAATTTGCAAAAGCAAATACCAGATACGGATATACCATTGATGATGTTTTAACCAGTAATTCACCATTGCCTTATGGCGCTGCTCCTGCGTTATTCACTTATTTAATTGATACAGTTACTGTAAATGGTCAACTTCAGGTGAAGGGAGCTCCTGAATATATATTGGATGCTGGACAGGCATTACGACAGGAAATGTTAAAAACAACCAAAGGTGGCATAACAGAATTTGCCATTGCTTTTGCGCATAACAGCAACGATAAATGGTATTGGGGTGCTACCATTGGTATTCCACTGGTAAGGTATACCAGCAATACAATTTTTAAAGAATCAGATACTTCCGCTAATACAGCTAATTACTTTAATAGTTTTGAATACCGTGATGATTTTACAACCAAAGGTTTTGGGATTAATGCAAAGATCGGAGTTATATACAGGCCACAGGAGTATATCAGAATTGGCGTGGCCATTCATACACCTACCTATATGAGTTTGAAAGACGAGCGGACTACCTATATAAGCACTAAACTGGAAAACCCGGTTGCCGGTTTCTCCACCTCATCACAACCATTTACAGATAACCAGCCCGGGGTGGCAAAATATATACAAACCACTCCATTAAAAGCTGTTTTAAGTGCCTCATACGTTTTCAGGGAAGTTGATAATGTAAAAAAACAAAAGGGGTTTATAAGTGCCGACATTGAATATGTACATCATAAAGGTTCCCGGTTCAGCAGTGATAATGAAACGGTAACCGAAGAAGAAAAATTATATTATAAAGCTTTAAATAATGTTGTTAAAGGAGATTATAAGGGCAATTTTAATTTCCGGATGGGCGGTGAGATGAAGTTTAATATTATTATGGCCAGGTTAGGTTTTGCCTGGTATGGCAATCCATATAAAGATGCCGGTTACAAGGCCAACCGCATGTTATTGAGTGGTGGCCTGGGTTACCGTAATAAAGGTTTTTTTGTTGATCTTACCTATGTTCATGCCCTGAGTAAAGATGTTAACTTTCCCTACCGTTTAGAGGACAGGGCAAATACGTATGCTACACTAAAACAACAGCGGGGAAATATTGTAGCAACAGTTGGATTTAAATTTTAGCCAGGACTAATTGCTTAGCATGCCCCGGAAATTTCCGGGGCATTTTTTATAACCTCCAACACTTTCCCAAAATCCGGCTCACACCATATTACTTCTTCATCTTTTTTAAACCAGGTCATTTGCCGCCTGGCATATTGACGGGTATTTATTTTAATAATTTCAACAGCATCGGGCAATAAAAGATCGCCGGTAAGATGCCCGAACAATTCACGGTAACCCACTGTTTGCAGGGCATTCAGTTTTTTATGAGGTTGCAGCTCGTTTACTTCATCCAGAAAGCCCGCTTTCATCATGGCATCTACCCTGCTGTTGATGTTTTTTTGTAATTGCTCTTTAGGCAGCTCCAACCCTATTTTTATAATATTAAAATCCCGGTATTTTTTTTGTTGTGTTTGAAATTCTATGATCGATCTGCCGGTAGAAAGTTTTACTTCCAAAGCTCTCATCAGCCTTTGAGGGTTTTTTGTTTCTCCTTTGGCAAAAAACAGCGGATCATTTTTTTTCACTTCTTTCTGCAGCCACTCCAACCCCTCCCATTCATAATCTGCAATTATCCTTTCCCTGACAGCCGGGTCAACAACCGGTACTTCATCAATACCGTTACAAAATGTTTTTATATACAAACCTGTACCACCAACCATTACAGCCGTTTCATGATCCTTAAAGATTTCATTGATCTTTTGTAATGCATACTCCTCAAAAATGGCTGCATTCATTTCATCCTTTATGGAATGGGAATTAATGAAATAGTGTTGGACCAGTTTTAATTCTTCAACAGAAGGTTTTGCTACACCAATATTCAATTCTTTAAAACACTGGCGGCTGTCGGCCGATATGATTTTTGTGTGGTAATGCTGGGCTATCTGAATAGCCAGGGAAGTTTTGCCTGCTGCTGTTGCACCTACAATTACGATACAGGTCTTGTTCATTTGTATTTGTTTGAGCTTATAAAGAGCTCTTTTAGAGTTATGAGTTATGTGTCATGGGTTATTGGTAAGAAAAAAAGAATTTATATAATTCTAAAAACTCAAAACTTATAACTTTTAACTTTTAACTTTTAAAATCCGTCATTTGCTTCATTTGGTGGTGCTTCTTCTTCTCCATCTGCCTCAACCTCATCACCCTCTTCACTGAATCCATCTGACATTGCATCCGGCTTAAGGTCATATTTTTCTTCCATTTCGGCCAGGCGGCTGTCAACCAGCCCCTTTGTGCCATATTGCGATGGAGCAATTCCTTCTGTTCGAATACAGCATGGATAGATCAGTTTTATATTTTCTTCTTTTTCAACAGTGATCAGCTCTACCTTAAAATGCCAGAACTTATTAAAATCGTATTCGTATATGAATTTCTGGTTGGGATTACTGATCTCTGTTCCAATAACTGTTTCAGACATGATCAATGGCACTGCTTTATACTCTTTGTCATATTTCTCCAGGGATATTTCTCTGCCCCGTAACCAGTTATCGTTACTGCGGTAAAATGTTGCTTTATGCATTGAATCAAACTCAAAGCATTTTAAAATACAACCATGCAGGTCGAAAAAATTTTGTGTATGACGAATCGAAATATCCCTGTAAACACTATCGTCATCTTCCCAATAAATTCTGAATCGTAAAATAGCCATGCGGTAAAATTAAGAATTAAAAGTTAAATACCTGCCTGCCGGCTGGAAGGTTATGATTTAGTATATGAAATCCCCAACTCTTTAGCTTTTTCCAACATAAAATGGTGAGCCGCTTCATATTCATTAGGTATAATGCCGTCCAATATAGCTTCCCTGATGGCATTTTTCAAATCACCAACTGCCCTGCAGGGTTTCAAATTGAATGTCTCCATAATTTTTTCACCCGTAATTGGCGGCTGCCAGGTGCGCAAATGATCTTTCTCTTCCACCTGGGCACAACGCTGCCGTACCATTTCAAAATTCTCAGCAAATCTTTTTACTTTATTTTTATTTTTTGATGTTATATCTGCTGCACACAAGGTCATCAAAGCATCGAAATCATCCCCTGCATCAAATAATAACCTTCGGATAGCACTGTCTGTAATATTTTCTTTGGTAAGACAGATCGGTCTCAAATGGAGCTCAACCATTTTACGTACAAATCTCATTTTTTCATTTTGCGGAAGCTTGAGCTTTTCAAATATTTTGGGTACCATTCTGCCACCAGCCACTTCATGACCGTGAAAAGTCCACCCGTGCCCTTCTTCAAATTTCTTTGTTGCCGGTTTGGCAATATCATGTAAAACTGCTGCCCAGCGAAGCCAGAGGTCGCCGGTATTCATTGCTATATTATCAACCACCTGTATAGTATGGTAAAAATTATCCTTATGCCCCATGCCATCAATATATTCGGCACCGGCCAGCTCAACCATTTGCGGAAAAATGATCTTCAGTAAACCGCTTTTATATAACAGGTCGAAACCAATGGATGGTTTTTTGCACATCAGTATCTTATTCAGTTCATCAGCGATCCGTTCACCACTAACAATTTTTATACGTTCAGCATTTTCAGCAATGGCTTTATACGTTTCTTCTTCAATTGTAAAATTCAATTGTGTCGAAAACCGTATGGCCCGCATCATGCGTAAAGGATCATCACTGAAAGTTTGGGCAGCTGCCAAAGGCGTTTTTAAAATTTTCAGTTCTAGATCACTGATACCATTAAATGGATCAATCAGTTCTCCATAATCAACCTCGTTCAGGCTTATTGCCAAAGCATTGATGGTAAAATCCCTTCGGTGCTGGTCATCTTCCAAATTACCTGTTTCTACAGCTGGCTTACGGCTATCATAACTGTAACTCTCTTTTCTGGCGCCAACAAATTCTATATCCATGTCTTCTACCCTGATCTGTGCCGTACCAAAATTTTTAAAAAATTTTACCGTTGGTTTAGGTTTGAATTGTTCAGCCACTTTTGCAGCCAGTTCTATACCATCTCCCACACAAACAATATCCAGGTCTTTTGTATCTCTTCCCAGTATCTTATCCCTTACAAATCCACCGATCAAATAACAAGGCATGTTCAATTCTTTTGCAGATAAGGCTATTTTTCGTAATACTTCCAGTTCATTATCGTAACATTTTATATACATGTGTTGCAAATTTAGTGAAACTAGTGTAGCCATTAGCAATTCGCAATACGCTTTACGCTATATAACAGCAAACGGCTAACAGCTTTCTTGGCATTAATATTGACCTTATACATCCTCACACAAAAAACAGTGAATTAACTGTATGTTTTGACATTTTGACTTTATATTGAGATAATTATGGATAACAAGTTTTATTTGCAGGGCCAGGAAGACGAAATGGAGTTTATGCCAATCATTCCATTAAACGAAGATGATGACGGAAGTACTGATGACCAGCTGATTCCGGAGGAAATTCCAATCTTAGCTTTAAGGAATACCGTACTCTTTCCAGGGGTTGTAATTCCAATTACGGTGGGCAGGGATAAAAGTATTAAAGCCGTAACTGATGCTTATAAGGCTGACAAATTGATTGGTGTAGTTGCACAAAAAGACAGTACAGTTGAAGAACCTACTGTAAGTGACCTGGAAGATATAGGCACGGTAGCAAAAATTGCCAAGCTGATTAAAATGCCTGATGGAGGTACAACGATTATTATTCAGGGGCGTAAGCGCTGTAAGATTGAAGAAATAACCACAGATGACCCCTATTTTAAAGCAAAGATCAAAGTTTTAACGGATGAAGTTTTAAAGGATGATGCTGATTTTAATGCCATGATCGGAAGCATTAAAGACCTGGCCGGTCAGATTATTAACCTCTCTCCTAACCTACCCAGTGAAGCTGCCATTATTTTAAAGAATATTGAAAACCCTTCGTTTTTAATTCATTTTGTCAGTAGTAATTTAAACAGCGATATAAAAGATAAACAACGCCTGTTGGAGATCAGTAATATTAAAGCAAGGGCTGAGTTACTGATGAATTTAATGCAGACAGAACTGCAATATACCGAGCTGAAAAATAAAGTAACCAATAAAACAAGGGCTGAACTGGATAAACAGCAACGTGAATATTTTTTACAGCAGCAGATGAAAGCCATTAAAGATGAATTGGGCGGCGACAATGTAGCGGAGGTAAAAGAAATGTTGAAAAAGGCAGAGTTAAAAAAATGGCCATTAGCGGCCAGGGAAATGTTTACCAAAGGAGTAGAGAAATTAGAGCGTATGCATCCCTCAACACCAGACTACTCGGTAGTATATAACCACCTTGATTTAATGCTTGACCTGCCGTGGGATGATTACACAGAAGATCTCTACGACCTGAAAAAAGCAAAGAAAGTGCTTGACCAGGATCATTATGGAATGCAAAAAATTAAAGAAAGAATATTAGAATACCTGGCTGTTTTAAAATTAAAAGGAGACATGAAGTCGCCGATACTGTGCTTTTTAGGCCCTCCAGGAATAGGCAAGACCAGTTTGGGAAAAAGTATTGCAGCTGCTATACAAAGAAAATATGTAAGGGTTAGTTTGGGTGGTTTACATGATGAGAGTGAGATACGCGGACACCGGAAAACCTATATTGGCGCCATGCCCGGCAGAATTTTACAATCGATCCGTAAAGTAAAATCAAGTAATCCCGTAATGATCCTTGATGAAATTGATAAAGTAGGAAGCGATCACCGTGGTGATCCTTCTTCGGCTTTACTGGAAGTTTTGGACCCGGAACAGAACAATACTTTTTACGATAATTACCTCGAACTGGAATATGATTTGAGTAAGGTTCTGTTTATTGCTACTGCCAATAACCTGAGCAATATCCCGGCAGCTTTAAGAGACAGGCTGGAGATTATAGACCTGAGCGGTTATGCAGTTGAAGAAAAAATTGAAATTGCCAAACGCCATTTAATTCCCAAGCAAAAAGAAATGCATGGCCTCAAAGATATTAGTTTTAAATTAAGTGACCAAGTGCTGGAAAAAACGATCCAGGATTATACAAGAGAGAGTGGTGTTCGGGAACTGGACAGGCAATTGGCCAGTATTATGCGTTACCAGGCAAAGGAATTAGTGATAAAAGGAAAACTAAAGGCCACTATTACCAATAATGATGTAGAAAAAATATTAGGCAAACCAAAATACAGTAATGATCTGTATAAAATTGCTAATATGCCGGGTGTTGCTGTTGGTTTAGCCTGGACCTATGTTGGCGGTGATATTTTGTTTATTGAAACACAGTTAAGTGAAGGAAAGGGTGAATTAAAGCTAACCGGTAATTTAGGTAATGTGATGAAGGAAAGTGCCAGTACCGCATTAACCTACCTGGAAGCAAACTGTAAAAAATCAGATATTGACCCGGAATTATTCAATAAAAAAGACATCCATATACACGTGCCGGAAGGTGCGGTACCAAAAGATGGCCCAAGTGCCGGTATAACCATGCTATCAGCCCTCGCCAGCGCATTTACCGGTCGAAAAATAAAGCCGTATCTAGCCATGACCGGGGAGATCACTCTTAGGGGACAGGTTCTTCCGGTTGGGGGTATTAAGGAAAAGGTTTTAGCGGCAAGGAGGGCAGGTTTAAAAGAAATAATCATGTGCTGGCAAAATGAAAAAGATGTGCTGGAAATAAACAACCAGTATATAAAAGGCATAAAATTCCATTATGTTAAAACAATGCAGCAGGTTTTGGAATTGGCTTTAACATAAAATTTATTGGATATACACAACCATAAACAACAATTAAGCGTAACTACTGTTGTTAAGTTAATCAACAGTTCATGTTGGTTGTTTTAAGGGTTAAAGAAATTCCCGCCGATTCTTCGGTGGGAATTTGTTTTTTAACATCAATGGTTCTTTATCTTAACGGTGCCGCTCCATCCAATCTATTTCTTTTTTAGTGGTAAATGCCTGAATGATGGCAATCAAAAAAAGAATACCTACATTGCCAGCCAAATAAGTGAGACTAAGGCCATGGTAAGCGGTAATATCAGTATTAAACCTGGTAAAAAACGATATCATGTCAATCACTAAAACAAACACACTTATTGCCAGGCCGGTTACAAATATTGCTTTTGAAATTATTCTGACAGGAGCTGAAGGATGCTTATCTGTTCTTTTAAAAAAGATAACATAAACCGTTGAAAAAAAGGCAGGGGTCATAGTTACAACCCCAAGCCCGAAAGTTATATCAGCAACGTTTGAAGAAACTAATTTTGAAATACCATAAAATGCTGCAATGATTAATCCCAACGTTACGGGTACAGAAAGAAATATTAAAAAAATGAGTGTGTACAGTTTGGAATATTTAACGAATCTGTCCTCCATATAGATTATAACATCTTATTTAAAATAACTCAAATTAGTTTTTGGTGTCAGGGTGATTAACGTTTCATACATCAGTTTAATCGTATTCTCAATATCATCCTTATGCAGCATCTCAACTGTTGTATGCATATAACGTAATGGAATAGAAATCAAAACAGAAGGACATCCGTCATTGGAATATGCAAATGCATCTGTATCGGTACCTGTGCTTCTGCTTACCGTATGGTATTGAACAGGTATTTTATTTTTAACAGCTGTAGCCTGAACAAAATCCAGTAATTTATTATGTACGGCAGGGCCAAAAGTAAGGGAAGGCCCTTTGCCGCAACTACATTCGCCTTCAATCATTTTATTGATCATGGGTGTGGAAGTATCATGGGTTACATCAGTGATGATCGCTATATCAGGCTTTATCCTGCGGGAGATCATTTCTGCACCCCGTAAACCTATTTCTTCCTGAACTGCATTTACAATATATAAAC
>JAYTOF010000031.1:0-3103 GCA_043747955.1 Chitinophagaceae bacterium | reverse complement strand
TATGACTTACATTTAGTACAAGCCCTATTTGAAAAGGCGTTTTCTTTACATATCCATCAACCATTTCATTTTGAATACCCACTATGTTACACATTCGTTTAAACAATTTTGTATACCCATTGCACACTGTTTTCTTTTTATCCAATACATGTTCCAGGTGTTTATTGTTCCAGTCTATACGGGCCTGTGCACAGCTTTCCTTGCTTCCGCTGCACTCAAAGCGGTTCCATTCAGTACTACCGCTGTTAAAGAGTTTATAATCGTATTCAATATTATCGGCTATCCAGATAAATATTGCACGCAGTTTATAAATACTATCAGTGTATGGGTTTGTAAGTGCATTTGTAAGCTCCTGTATATTCCCATCATCTTTCACAGTTCTTGCAAAATCATCAACCTGTTGAAAATTGATGGTACTGTTTTGAGAGAACCCTGATAATGGCAGGGTACATAAAAAGAGAGAAAAAATCCAACCTTGTTTCAGCATTGATAAAAAAATTAAAGAAAAAATTACCGTTTATTAAAGTTTAAAATCTTTACCGGTATTTAAAAACACCAGTAAAGATTTTAAAGGGTCATTTTTACTTCGTTATTCCTTCCAGCGCAAACAAAAATGCATACTCCCTTGCCCGGTCTTTTAGTGCTTTAAACCTTCCGGAAGCACCGCCATGGCCGGCTTCCATATTAGTGTACAGCAACAATTTATTTTTATCTGTTTTCATTTCACGCAGTTTGGCAACCCATTTGGCTGGTTCAAAATATTGTACCTGGCTATCGTGCAGGCCGGTTGTTATCAGCATATTGGGGTAAGCCTGTTTGGTTACGTTATCATAAGGTGAGTACGATTTCATGTACATGTAATTTTCTTTATTAGCAGGATTGCCCCACTCATCGTATTCATTTGTTGTTAAAGGAATACTTGCATCACTCATGGTTGTTAATACATCTACAAATGGCACACCTGCGATAACGCCATGCCACAAATCGGGCCGCATGTTTACAACCGCACCCATCAGTAATCCGCCGGCGCTGCCGCCGCTGGTATATAAATGTTCTTTGCTGGTGTATTTACCTGCAAGCAAAAATTCGGCACAATCAATAAAATCGGTGAAGGTATTTATCTTCTTCATCATCTTTCCATCCTCGTACCAATACCTGCCCATCTCCTGTCCGCCCCTTATGTGTGCAATGGCATAGGCAAAACCACGGTCAAGCAAACTAAGGCGCACACTGCTGAAAGAGGCTTCCATACTGGCTCCGTAAGAACCATAGCCGTATAACAACAGTGGAGCATTTCCATTTTTCTCAAACCCTTTTTTGTAAACGATGGAGATGGGAATCTTTGTTCCGTCTTTGGCTGTTGCAAAAACCCGTTCTGTTTTATAATCATCCCGTTTAAAGCTGCCCACAACTTCCTGTTGCTTCATCAGTTTTTTTTCTTTGGTAACCATGTTATAATCAAACACCGAGTTTGGTGTAGTAAGTGATGTGTAACTATACCGCATTACATCAGTATTATAATCCGGAATGAAAGTAATGTTTGCCGAATATGCCGCCTCATCAAAAGGCAGGTAATGAGAGGCATTGTCTTTGGTGTTTAAAATATGTATCTGTGTTAAACCATCTTTACGTTCGGATATTGCCAAAAAGTTTTTAAACAGATCAAAACCCTGTATCAAAATTTTATCATTATGTGCAACCAGGTCCGTCCAGGCCGATGAATCGGTTTTGGTTTCGGGGCAGGTTATTATTTTAAAATTCTTTGCCTGCAGGTTGGTGCGTATGTAAAATTTATCAACCGCATGATCTACATTATACAACACTTCTTTCATCCTGGGTTGAAAAACAGTGAATGTTCCTTCGGGTTTATTGGCATCTATCCATCTTACTTCCGATGACAGCGTTGCCTGAGATGTAATCAGGATAAATTTATCCGATTTTGTTTTTCCTACACCAATATAATTGCTCTGGTCCTTTTCTTCATACACTGTTTTATCTATTGCAGCATCGATACCCAGTTTGTGCCTTTTAATTTTTTCAGATAAAAGTGTTACCGGGTTTTTAGCAGTATAAAATAAAGTGAGGTTATCATTGGCCCAAACTGGGTCTCCTTCTGTATTTGGTATTTTATCTTTGTAAATTTCTCCCGTCTCTAGGTTTTTTACATAGATGTCGTACTGTCTCCTGCTCAACATATCAATACCATAAGCCAGCAGTTTATTATCCATGCTCACATCAAACCCAGTTGCCGAAAAATAATTATGTCCTTCGGCCATGGCATTCACATCCAGCAAAACTTCTTCTGCAGCCTGCAGTGTTCCTTTTTTTCTGCAGTACACAAAATAATCTTTGCCTTCCACCACACGGCTATAATAAAAATATCCGTTTTTAAATGTTGGCACAGTTTCATCTTTTTCTTTAATCCTCGCCTTCATTTCGTTATACAGATTTTCCTGCAAGGCTTTTGTACCGCTCATCATGGTATCATAGTAGGCATTCTCTGCTTTCAGGTAGTCAACCACCTTTGTACTGTCAGGGCCTTTTTTAAAATAATCATTCATCCAGTAATAATTATCAATACGGGTATCGCCATGGGCAATTAATTCTTTGGGCTTTTTTTCTGCAACCGGTGCAGCCACACTATCTGCCCATTTGTAAGCTGTTTTTGTCATTTCTGTTTCCTTGTTGTTACATGATGAAATTAGCAAAGCGGCAATGATTATTGCCGGCATGATTTTGATTTGCATGATACTTTTTTTAATGATGAATTAGTTTCGTCGTGCCAATACAATTGTATTTTTAAACTGTTTTTTCTTTCCATCTAAATTAAAAACTTCGGTAAAAATAACATAAATACCTACCGGCAGTTTTTGAAATTTTTCTCCCAGTCCATCCCAGCGGAAGTTACCTTTTATTCCGCACAATGCATTGCGTTGCAGGTAACGCACCGGCCTTCCGTTTGCATCAAAGATGATAATATTGGCTACATAACCCGGCGACGGAAAACTATAATCAATGGTTGCAAAATCATCCATGCCGTCGTTATCCGGTGAAACAATTTCGGGTGAAACAGTAATAATCCCCTGCACCTGTAAATCAAGCC
>JAYTOF010000030.1:0-5404 GCA_043747955.1 Chitinophagaceae bacterium | reverse complement strand
CGGAGCTCAGGTGATACATCCTAAAACCATAAAACCATTGGAAAATAAAAATATTCCCTTACATGTACGTTGCTTTTTAAACCCTGAATCATCAGGTACCATCATCAGCAATAAACCTGTTCATAAACTGCCTCCTGTTATCGTTTTAAAAAAGAACCAGGTATTAATGGAGTTAAGTTCAAAAGACTTTTCATTTGTTGAAGAAAAACCGCTTGGGCTTTTACATGAAATGTTTGCTGTTGTTAAAATGCGGCCGAACCTGTCACAGAACGGTGCCATCAGTTTATTATGCTGCCTGGATGATAAATCAGAAAAGATCGAAAAACTGGCTTTGGCTGCTTCAGAAATTTTTGACGTACAGATCGAAAAAGATCTTACCCTGCTTACCATACGTCATTATACTGAAGCTAAAATAAAAGAGTTAACCAAAGGGAAAACGATTGTGCTGGAACAAAAAACCACAGAAACCATTCAGGTTTTGATGCGTTAGTTGATAACGTATTCACCGGATTTGTTAACAAGGATAACAGGTAATTGTTTTTTTTCTTCAAAAAAATCAAAAGCTTCTTTAATATTTATGGCAAATTTTTGAACGGTTTGATTACCCATCGTAGATTCAGCCAGGTAATCGCTCGATTTTTTTACATTATACTTAACCGGAAATACATGTACAGGTATAAAGTCCTGTCCATTTGCTTTAACATGAGATGCTATGATATACAATTCCTCAATAGGAGCATCACTTATAGCAATACAACCCGTAGATACACAATTACCATGAATATATATTGCACTGCCGGGACGTAAAGAATCACTCAGTATTTTATCAGAGGCATTGGGATAATTAAGGCCGAGTGATAAATGATATTTACTATTCGGATTAAATTCGTTGATATAATAAAATCCTTCAGGCACCTGGTAATCACCTTCCATTCGCTTGGGCCCGGTGGTTCCGCTTTGCATGCAAACCTTATATGTTTTAAAAAGCCTGAATTGCTCTTTATTGTCGCTTTTAACCCAAATCTCCAGCTGGCGATCATATTTAAAAGAACGTATATAAAGGGATTCGGGTGGCCAGTTTAGTTTTTTTTCTTCAAATTGTTTTTTAACCGAATCTTCCAATCGGTCAAACACACTTCCTGGTTTAACATAGGCTTTCTGATTTTCCACAAACGAGGTTTGAGCAAATAAAATGGAAGCAGCAAATATTGCCAGCATTGCGGTTAAACCAAACTTAGTAAGTAAGCACTTCATTAATTATACAGGGGGGTTACATTAATGTTAGGGTAAATTTAAAGATTTTATTCAATAAATCCATTAATAAAATATAAAAATTTATAGCTGTTTCAGGTTAACTTATTACAAATCAACACAAGACAACGCACAGATTACATAAGATAATTATAAATTCCCCCTGGCATCCTGCTCTCTTTCCAAAGCTTCAAACAAGGCTTTAAAGTTTCCTTTGCCAAAACTTTTGGCTCCTTTTCGTTGAATAATTTCAAAAAATAAGGTCGGCCGGTCCTCCAAAGGCTTACTGAAAATTTGTAAAAGATACCCTTCTTCATCCCTGTCAATTAAAACCCCCAAATCCTGCAAAGGCTTTAAATCTTCATCAATTTTTCCCACACGGTCTAAAACTGTTTCGTAATAACTGACTGGAATATTCAAAAACTCTATCCCTCTTTTTTGTAATTCAGTTACCGTTTTTACAATATCATCAGTGGCAATAGCAACATGTTGTACACCTTCTCCTTTATAAAAATCAAGATATTCTTCAACCTGGCTTTTTTTCTTTCCTTCGGCAGGTTCGTTAATAGGAAACTTAACAAAACCGTTTCCATTACTCATCACTTTACTCATAAGGGCCGAATACTCAGTTGAAATATCTTTATCGTCGAAACTTAAAATATTCTTAAATCCCATCGCCTCTTCATAAAATTTAACCCAGAGATTCATCTGGTTCCAACCTACATTACCTACACAATGATCAACATACAACAAACCGGTTTCGGATGGATTATAGGCAGATTTCCAGGCTCTGAAGCCGGGCATAAAGGGCCCGCTGTAATTTTTACGCTCTACAAAAAGATGTACTGTTTCACCATAGGTATGAATACCACTTAACACAACTTCACCATCAGCATCTTTTAAAACAGTTGGTTGCAGGTAAGCTTTAGCACCCCGTTTTGTTGTTTCTTCATAAGCACCCGTGGCATCATCAACTTTTAATGCCAGTACCCTTACACCATCCCCATGCTCATAAATATGATCGGCAATTGGATTACCGGTACGCAAAGGAGTGGTTAAAACAAAGGTTAATTTATTCTGACTGATCACATAACTCACTTTATCTTTCATTCCCGTTTCGGGGCCTGCATAAGCCAGCGACTGAAAACCAAAAGCTGTTTTATAAAAATGGGCAGCCTGCTTGGCATTGCCTACATAAAACTCTACATAATCGGTGCCCTGTAAAGGAAGAAAATCAGTTGTATTATTGGTTGTCATTGAAGATCTTGTTGTTGTTTCCATTGTAATTAAATTGATTTGAGAAAATTTGCCTGCTGATTTCGCAAAATCTGCAGATCATTTTATCTGCATCTTCAGCACAACCTGAAAGTATGCAGACAGGCTAGCCGGAGTATATCAAATTAATTTACCGAATCCATAGCAAGCGTCAACATCAGCAAAGAATAGCTATTGCGCTTATCTGTAAATAGTTTATGTGGATAATCAGGAATCATACCCGCAAATTTAAGCAATCCGGTTTATAGTATTCCATCTATTTTTTTATATGTACCTGCATTGCATAGTCATAAGTATCCAATGGAATAAAGCTTATTTTATCAGGTAACACAAAACCCAGATAACTTATTATTTTTTCCTTTGTAAATCGCTGCGACCAAAACCTTTCTTTTGTAGCCGTAAATGAATCAGCAGGTTCAGTTATTATTGTCATACCCATTTTTAAATAAGATGCTTCCTGTTTTTTACGGGTTTCCTCATTATCAAAATAACAGGCCCCAATCACCACTTTGCCCCCATCATATAACAGCTTACAGGCATTGGAAAAAATAGCAGTAAAATTTTTATTGGTACTCAGGTCCAGGCGTTGTCCCGAATTTTTATATGTTTCAAAAGGAAAATCATCCGGATAAAAATTTCCTGCCGTAAACCAGGTAGTAATTACCAGGTCGTATTTTTTAGTCCAGGTATCCAGTTTTTTTGCATCAATATGAAAAGCAGTTACTTTCTCCTGAAGGTTGAGCTCAGCCATATTTTTATTGGAAATATCAACACAAGCTGCTGCATTATCTGTACCGTCATAAACTGCAATCCTGTCCCACATTTCTGTAATACCGGCCAGGTGCATGGCTACCCTCCCATTCCCGATCCCAATATCCAAAATAGAGATGGGGGCTTTTTTATGATCAGCTAGTTCTGTTATCACTTTCTTTAATTCAATAAACTCTGCCCATTGTGCCTGAATTAAATATTCAGAGATGTAGTTAAGATCGAAGGATTTTTCTACCGTATTTGCATTATCGTACATTTCCATGTTACAGGTATATTTATTGATGGTGTAAATTTATTTTTTCTGCAACAAGTACAATGGTATCAAAAGCATAAGATGGCCTTTCCATTATTTCTTTTACCCTGAAACCACTTTTCAGTAAAAAATCAATCAGCTCAGCTTTGTAAAATGCCCGTACCCTTGAATTGTCTTCGCCTATTTTTACCAATTGCCCTGTACCCTTTTTTTCATAATAAACAGATGCCCAGTCAAAGGTTCCGTTTTGCAATTTAGTAACTGACCAATAGCTATCACGCTGATATTTTTTATTCTTAACAGCTGCATAGTGTGTAATTTTTTCTGCAGGATCAATAAGTGGAATAAATTTATCAGCATCTATAAAATCAAAACATATTATTCCGGATGGTGTTAAATTTTTATGGATTGAATGAAAGGTATCCAGTATATCTTTATTGGTGATCAGGTAACTTATTGTTCTGCCGGTAATCATACAGGCTTCAGAATTTGTTTGCAATTCAAAATGCCGCATATCAGCAAGATAAAAGATTGAATGAGGATTATTTTTCCTTGCAATACGTAACATATTATCGCTAAGGTCGAGCCCGGCATGATTAAAAATACCTTTTGCAAAGCGGCTTGCCAGGTTACCGGTACCACAGCCAATTTCAAGTATTGACCTGCACTGATATTTTAAAAGGATTTTACTGTAAAAATCATATTCTTCATCATAATTAATAAAGCATTGATACATTGCCTGGTAAACTGCTGCTAACTGAGAATAAAGTTTTGACATAACCCTTAACTGAAGTTTACAGTAAAAATAATAAGGTATCAATTTAAAATAAAAAAGGGCTGATTAAAAATCAGCCCTTGAAATAATGGATTAGCGGGACATTCTTCTATTTAAAATTTAAATACCAATGAGCCCTGAAAAAGCGTACCCAGCTGGCTGAACTGAGAACCATTGTAACCAAGAATACGGTAACGGCCACTGAAAGATAAAAAACCTTCCAACAGATCCTTATCAGCCTGGTTGGCTAATGTTGCTTTAGCAGCAGCATAATCGGGATCAGTACTATTTCCGGTTAATTCCAATTTCCATTTTGGCAATACATTGAATATATTATTTATTGCAAGAGAAAAAGAGATCTTATCGGTAAAGTTATAACCTATATTCAAATCAGTTACAACAGCTGTTTTGAAAACCTGTTTGATATTGTTCATCTGGCTACCTCCATTATCCAGATCCTGGAATTTTGTTGGCCCAAAAATGGTATTGTTTAAGCTGAACCCAAACTTCTTAATACTATAATCAAATCCAATAACCGCCTTAAACAATGGACGGCCTTCGGTTAACAATGATTTAATCTGAGTATTTAAAATAGATGCACCAGCAGATTTAATGGCAGCAGGGTCATTAGGTGTTCCTACAATTTTATTAGTGAATGTGTAATTTCCGGCTACGTTTACACCCAGCTGACCTTTACCTAATCCAATATTTTTATAACTGGCAACAAAATCAATACCCTGTGTTTGTGTTTTTAATCCATTAATAAAAAACTGAACGCTTTCTAAATCGTAATTGCCCACTCCAACACTGGCACCCTTAAGTATACGGCCTAACTCAGTTGTTGGGTTTGCAAGCAATTTATCCTGGGTGTTAATTGAAGAACTGTACAGAACCCTGTTTTTAATGGTAATACTGTAAAAATCTATAGTAATGCTCAGGTTTTTAATTGGGTTTAAACCAACGCCAAAACCAATATTAGTTGACTTTTCAGCTTCTAATCTGGGAATGCCCAATGCAAATGCCTGTTTACTTCTGTTATTAAATAAACCTGAGAGTACAATGGTTCCTCCGGCAAAAGA